>JAMONM010000043.1 GCA_027065825.1 Campylobacterales bacterium
TGTCCAGTCCGGGATATTTTATATCTTTTAATCTATTTATTATATCCGCTTCATTCTTTTTCATAGGGGTTTATCCTCGCTCTCTGTTTTATAAGCAGATCGATACTTTTACATTTTTGCATCCATTCTCTTATTTCCGAAGCGCATTCTTCGTAATCGTTAGCCAGTTTTGAATAGATCTGGAATCTGTTTTTTAAAATTTTTGAGATCTCCAGGAATACCTCGTTTATTCTGTTTCGTTCGGCGGCCAGGGCTATTAGCCGTTTAAGCATCGCCTCTCTGTCCGCGAGGTCGATATCTATATCGAGTTTTGAAGAGATCTCTTTTAGCTCTTTGTTGGTTATATAACATCCGCTATAGTGTACGGCGAGAATCTGTTTTATTAACAGCGAATACTTTTCTATGCTCTTTTTCATATCTTCTCCAATCTGATTTGTGCTGCTTTGGAGACGTCCACATCGGCGTCTCGAGAGAGTTTTTCCAGAGTCTCTCTCTGCGTGGATGGATTTTCCGCGACTCTGAGTCTGACCATTTTGTCGCTATCGTCGGCAAGAATGTTCAAAAGCTTTGCCGGAGTGCTGGGATTGCCCGAAAGTCCGTCTCTGACTATCTTTTCATCGTTGAAAAGAGATTTTAAAATATCTTTCGGAGTGTTTGGATTGGTTGCTGTCAGAGCTCTGACAAGATTTATAGGATCTTGCGCCAGTTTTTCCAGAACCTCCCTGGGAGTGTGAGGGTTTTTGGCGACCGCCCATCTGGCGCTCATATCTTCCGCTTGGGCCAGCTCTTTTAACAAAAGGGTCATTAGCGGATGTGCGCCGGCTTCTCGCTCGTAGACGCTGGTTCTTCTGCTCAGGTTCATCGCTACGGCCGAAACCACCTCGCTGTTTTTTTTGAAGTTTTGGTATATGTCCCATACTTTTTCCAGTTCGAGTTCCACGTTCTCTAAAAGCTTTATCGCTTCCTCTTTGGTCATCGCCGCTCCATATTTTACGTTTTGTTTAATATTATCAAAAAAGTCTCAAATGTCAATTATCAATTTTTTTTCGACACCCTATAAGAGAAACTGAATAAATATGGAAAAACGCTAATATTTATTTACAATGACATTCAAATGACACTAAATGAAAGCTCTTTAAACTACGTTTAAGAGTAGTGCTTCTATAATGAAGTGAAAGCACGAAATTCCCGAAAATACGGTATAAGTGCGCATGAATTTACTTATAAGGAGAGATAATGAAGAGGTTAATGCGGGCTCTGTTTTTGATGGCTTGTCTGATAGGAACACTCTCCGCCAAAGACCAGAAAATTCTGATCGAAGCGGAAGATGCAGTCAAGCTGATTGGAAAGCCGGGAGTCATGTTCGTTAGCGGGGACGACGATACGGCCTTTGAAAACGGACATATAAAGGGATCCGTATCCATGTACGCGCACCATCTCCATCATGCCGATATCATGGGTAATCTGGAGTGTGCGCCGCTGTTTATGTGTCCGGAAACGGCCGAACACTATATCGGGGCGCACGGAATAGACAACGATACGCTGGTAATTGCGTACGATAACTTCAGAGGGCCGAACGCCACCGGTGTCTATATGTATTTTAAAAGTTTCGGACACGATAAGGTTCTGGTACTCAACGGGGGAGTAGAGGCTATAAAAAAGATAGATCCCAATCAACAAAAGTACAACAAACTGAAAAAAGAGGCCAGAAAGGTAAAAAAAGCCTACAAAAAGGCCAAGAAAGCCGGAGATGAGGCCAGATACAAAGAGCTCAAGGCAAAGTATGCCGAGCTGAAAGAGCAGATGAAGGCTTTAGAGCCCAAACTCTTGATACAAAGAGGTAAAAAAGTGGTTGATCTAGGACACCATATGCACGCGGTTTTGGATCCTAAAGCCGATATCAAGCCAAAACATTACCATATCGATCCGAAAAAGATCAGATACGACCTGATAGCCGGAAAGGATGAGGTGTACAAAGCGGTAAAAGACAGACTCGAAAAGGGTGATAAGAGTAAATACGTGATAATAGATACCAGAAGCATGATCGAGATTATAGGCGAGAGAAAAATGGATAACGTTGCTAGGGGCGGTCACGTTCCAACCTCCAAATTTATAGAGTGGAAAAACTTTACCGATTTCAAAAACAAAAAGAGCTTCAAAGATCTAAAAGAGATGGAGAAGGTCTTTAAAAAATACGGAATCACCAAAGACAAGATAATTTACGCCTACTGTCACGTAGGAGCGGGCAGAAGTACCGAAATAACAACGGCTTTGGAGCTTTTGGGATATCCCAACGTAAAGGTCTATACAGGCAGCTGGGACGAGTGGGGCAACGACATGAACCTGCCAATAAGAAGATAAAGGAGTTTTGGTTATGAACAGCAAAAGAAGAGATTTTCTGAAGCTTTCGGGAGCCACGGCGGCGTTGGTAGCCGGTCAAGGCAGTCTGTTCGCGAAAACGGGCGTCGTCAAGGTCGAAAACGCGAAAGAGAGCTATCCCAACACTACCTATACCGAACATATGTATAGAAACGAATTCGGTTTTACCTACGGGAAAAAGGAGGAGCACGGATTCGCATATCACTGCGTCAACTGTCAGGGTAACTGCGCTTGGGAGATTTGGTCCAATAACGGGGTGGTTACCAGGGAGAACCAGAGCGCGAGATATCCCAGAATCAACCCCAAAATTCCCGATTTTAACCCCAGAGGATGTAACAAGGGTATTCAGCATTCCCAGGTTATGTACGAAAAAGACAGAATTTTGTACCCTATGGTCAGAGTAGGCAAAAGAGGCGAAGGAAAGTGGAAAAGGGTCAGCTGGGACGAGGCCGCCGAACTTGTGGCCCAAAAGATCTGGGATGTTATGACCGATCCCCAAAAGGGTCCCGAGAGGCTGATGGTTCATGCGGGAACGGGCCTGTTGACCGAAGGTCGAAGGGGCGCGCCGCTTAGATTCTCTACGCAGTTGGGCGCTTATAGAATATATCCCGCTTCCTATTTGGGAGATATGTTCAGCGGCGCGGCCGTGGCTTACGGAGAGGGTAACGTCGGTTGTACGTACGACTTTATGTATCAGGTAGATACCGCGATATTCTGGGGCGGAAACCCATCCGTTTCGAGAATTCCCGACGCTCACTTCGTTTGGGAAGGAAAGTATAACGGCGCCAAAGTGATAATCATTACTCCCGAATTCAACGCCTCGGCCAAGTCCGCCGACCTGTGGATTCCGATAAAACCGGGAACGGATCAGTTTTTGGCCATGAGCGTTATGTACGAGATTCTAAAAAACGGCTGGCATAAGCCCGGATTTATGAAAATATATACCGATTTGCCGTTTTTGGTGAGACTGGATAACAAAAAACTACTAAGACGATCCGATATAGAAGAGCCTCACAACGAAGAGGAAAAAGAGCACTACGAGGCGCAGTTCTACACTATGAACGCAAAAACCGGCAAAATAGCTCTGATGCCGGGCAGTCACGGTAGCGAACACAAAACGTTGATGCTGGAGGAGTTCGGAATAGATCCGGAACTCGAAGGAGAGTGGGAGGTTACATTAAAAGACGGCAAAAAGGTTAAAGTAACTACGGCTTTTGAGCTTTTCAAGAAAAACGTTCAGCGCTTTAGTCCCGAAGCTACGAAAGATATTACCGGGGTCCATCCCGATACCGTCAGGGTTTTGGCTAAAGAGATCGCGCTGCCCAAAGTGGTGGAGATTACTACCGGATTTAGTCTCAACAAATATTTCAACGGTATTTTAAATATCTGGAATATAGCATCGATATGCGGTCTTACGGGCAGACTGGGGCCTTACGGAGGACTTAATACCGAGAACGAATTTACGCTAAGCGGACTGGGAACCCTCAGCGGATTCGGTGGCAAGTACAAGCCCAGATTCGGTTCCGGGTTCGTAGGGGAGTTTGTCTTTGGAGACGGACTTAAAACCTTCAAGGAGTATTTCAGCGACGCGGACGTAAAGAGAGCCCACGAGGGCAAGATAGGCAAAGAGGAGTACGTAAAAATTATCGAGGAGGCTCTAAAAGCCGGAGAAGACGGCGAAGATCACAAAGAGGGAGAGCCCTACTATAAACCGTGGTGGACTCCGGAGGTCGCGCTGATCGTGGCCGATTCCAAGTTTAGACGAAACAAAGGCAGCGAATATAGAAAAGCGTTTTTGAAAAAGACCAAGTTTTTCGCGTACGTGGATTACAAAATGAGCGAGGCGGCTATGTTCGCCGACGTCTTGTTGCCGGCCAAATCCCATTACGAGGTTTACGATATCAGAACCAGTCCCGGATACCACAGATTTACCAATTTGGCCCAGCCGATAGCCAATATGAAGCCCGTGGGAGAGGCTATGGACGAGTGGAGTCTGTTTGCGTTGCTGGCCAAAAAGATAGAGGAGATTGCCAACAGACCTGAAAACATAGACAAAGCCAAAGTGCCCGACAGCAAAAAATATGCCAGAGAGGGGTATAGGGATCTGGCAAACTTCTACAAAGAGTATACAAATACCGACGAAGAGTCCGAAGCGGCCATGGAGCCCTATCTGGGAACGGACAAACTGGCTGTAGAGGCCGCTTTGGAAAAGTGCGATCAGTATCAGCCATGGACCATCGAAAAGATGTACAAGGCGGGAGGTTTCTTGCAGTTAAACGAAAAGGCGGCGAAAATGTCTCCACTTTATGCCGACAGACCGTTTAACTTTTTCGAATATATTCTTTATAAAATGGAACCTTTTGAGACTCTGACGGGCCGACAGACGTTCTATGTGGATCATCCGACCTATCTAAAGCTGATTAACGGAACAAACTACGCCCTAAAGCCAATAGCGCCGCAGAGCGAAAAGAATCCGTTCATGCTGATGACGCCTCATGCGAGATGGTCAATTCATAGCAACTGGAAAAATTCAAGAACGCTGCAAAGACTCCAAAGAGGGGTTCCCTACGTTCAGGTAAACAGAAAGATAGCTCAGATGAAGGGCATAAAAGACGGAGACACGATAAGAATCTTCAACGAGCTCGGCGAGTTTTACGCTATGGCGAAAGTGAGCTCCTCCTGTCCGCCGGACGCTCTGGTAATGGAGCACGGATGGGAGCCTTATCAGTATCTCTTTAACAAAGGGCATAACGAGGTTGTTCCCACGGCCCTTAACCTGCTCGAGATGGCCGACGGATGGGGACATCTAAAGTTTGGTGGTTTATGGGACGGCAATCAGTACGCATACGACGG
Source organism: Campylobacterales bacterium (assembly GCA_027065825.1). Classification (GTDB taxonomy): domain Bacteria; phylum Campylobacterota; class Campylobacteria; order Campylobacterales; family Nitratiruptoraceae; genus Nitrosophilus_A. The sequence goes on from JAMONM010000043.1 coordinate 5,233, forward strand.
AGCCGTCAATATAGAAAAATCTACCAAGTTTAAGTATTAATAGGAGTTTGGCATGTCTAAAAGACAATTAGCAATGGTTATGGACCTTAACAAATGTATCGGCTGTCAAACCTGTACCGTCGCCTGTAAAACCCAGTGGACGAACAGAAACGGTCGGGAGTATATGTATTGGAACAACGTTGAAACCTATCCGGGAGATGGTTATCCCAAGAAATGGATGGATCTTGGAGGGGGGTTCGATGCCGCCGGCGATCTTCAGCCCGGCATAATTCCCAATATAGAATCCGATTACGGTGTGCCGTGGGATTACAACTACGACTCTTTGGCGGAGCAAAATCTAATCGGCGATTCGGTAGAGCCCGGTTTCAAACCAGACACCTCGCCGGTTTGGGGTCCCAACTGGGACGAGGACGAGGGAGCCGGAGAGTTTCCTATGGACAACTACTTTTTCTATCTGCCCAGAATATGTAACCACTGCTCGAATCCCGGCTGTCTGAGCGCCTGCCCCAGAGACGCCATCTTTAAAAGGGAGGAAGACGGTGTCGTACTGGTGGATTTGGATAGATGTCAAGGCTATAGATTCTGTATAGCCGGATGTCCTTATAAAAAGATCTACTTCAACCCGAAAATCAGCAAGAGCGAAAAATGTATACTCTGCTTTCCCAGGGTGGAACAGGGACTGCCGCCGGCGTGCGCTCAAAGTTGCGTAGGTAGAATTAGATTCGTGGGATTCTTGGATGACGAGGAGAGCCAGGTATACAAACTGGTTCATAAATATAAGGTGGCTCTGCCGCTTAGACCGGATTACGGAACTCAGCCGAACGTATATTACGTTCCGCCTACAGAAGCTCCTCCAAAATTCGATGAGAACGGAAAGATAATCGAAGGGAGCAACAGAATTCCTATACAAGAGCTGGAGAAACTGTTCGGTCCTGCCGTCCACGAGGCGATAAAGACTCTGAAGGCGGAAAAAGAGAAAAGAGCCAAAACCGGCGAGTCGGAACTGATGGATATTCTAATAGCCTATCAGCACAAAGATATGTTTAGGCTGGATAACAACTACTATCAGCAGGTGGCCAAAGACAAGGGAATGAAACCGCTGGCTCCGGTCGACGAAAGATACGTGGCCGGAAAATATACGAAAATATCCCATTTTAAGGTGCACGCATGAGAGGAGTAGCTAAAATATTTGCAGCTCTCAGTCTGGCTGCGACGGCTCTTTTGGCCGATAATACGGTAACGGCTGTAAAGGTAGACGCTGATTTGAGCAAAATAGGATGCGGTAGCGAAGTGATCAAAAAGAGCGCCAAGTTTTCAAAAATCGTTCTTTATCCGCAGACTACGGTAACTTTAAACGATAAGAAAGCCAACGAGCTAAACAAAGAGGCCAAAGCGATGGTGGTGGACGTTGCCGCTCTGTATGACGGTAAGAACGTTGCGGTTATCGTCAGATGGCCGGATTCTACCAAGAACGTTCAAAAAGGGTATAAAAGCGACGTTTACGCCGACGGATTCGCCCTTCAGTTCGCCACTACTCCAGAGGATCCTTCGAAGCTTCCATATATAGGAATGGGAAGCGACTCAAGACCGGTGGCGATATATCTGCAAAAAGCGGTAGATAAGTTTTATGAGCCAAACGGTAACGGAGTGGTGGGATATCAGGTTAATCCGCACAATACCAACAGATTCGGCGAAAGCTTAAAGAGCTTCGAAAAGAGAGTGGAGGCTCTGGCAAACAGAGATTATCAAAAGGCTTTTGTAAGCGAAGGTTTTAGGTCTATGACCGAGATAAAAGACGGCACGGCCTCGTATAATGCCGACATGCACTATGTGGAGCCAAAAAAGATATGGGGCGGGATGGTTGTTAGACCTCTCAAGGACGAGTACGCCGATCTATCCAAAGGAGCGTTTCCGGTGGCGGTCGCCGTATGGGACGGAGAGAAGCTCAACAGAAACGGGATAAAGCATCTATCTAGCTGGATCGCGGTTAAACTGCCGGTTTTAGGAGGAGAGGAGCTGGTAGCGGCTATCAACGAAAAAGTGAAAGGGGACGTTGAAAACGGCAAGGAGCTGGCTATGACCAACTGTGCCAGCTGCCATAGATGGAAAGGTGCCCAGAGTGCGCCCATGTATATGGCACCGGATCTATCCAATATCGGAGGGCAGGCTACGGCCGGTTATATAAGAGAGTCCATCGTCGATCCTAACGCCGTTGTGGTTCCGGGATATAACAGAAACGCCCATCCGAACTATCAATGGTATATGACCGACGATAAAGGCAACAGAACCTCTACGATGCCTCCCTTTGACTGGTTGGATAAAAAGTCGCTGGATGATCTGATTGCCTATATGCAGACACTCAAAGCGGAGGTGGAGAAATGAAAAAAACGGTAACGGCTCTTATCTTGGCCGCCGGCGTGGTTTCGGCTTTGTGGGCCGGCAGCGGCGAAGCCAAAGGCGAATTTGAAAAGAAGGGTTTTCTGACTACCGAGTGGTGTGCTAAAAACGATCTTTTCGCTGACTGTAGGCTCGAGTCATACCATTGCGGTTTCGGAGGATGCTTCAAAGAGTGGGTCCCGGGAGATCCCAGCACGACCGTGATGGTTTTATTCGTTCACGACGAGGGAAGATATTACTATATAGACCCTAAAGGGGTTCACGTTAGCGAACTGCTCGAAAAGGCGGCAAACAGAAACGAGGTTACGATAATAGGCGAGCTGGCGGCAGACGGCAAGACCATAAAGGCTCACGATTTCAAAGCTCCTCCGCCCCCGAAGAAGTCTTTCTTTAAAGGGTGTCTGTAGATTCTCCCCCTGCGGGCGGGGAGCCGCCCAAAATTTGATTGGATTGAATATTTTGAATAAAATATTAAAAAAAACCGAAAAAGGATCCTTTTGGATAACAAAGCAAGAGCGTTCGTTTACGCCTTTTTGTCCAGATGCTACGAGAAAGAGCCGGATATAGAGTTTGTTAAAGAGCTAAAAAGCAACATAGAACTTTTGTCTGCCGTAGGCGAGGATAGCGTCGCGTGGTTCCAAAAGGAGAAAGAAGAGACCCTTTTGGAAGCTCTAAATATAGATTTCGCTTCCGCTTTTTTGGTTAATTCGCAGCCCGTGGAGACTCTTGTTTTGGACAGCAAGGGGGAGATACTAACCGGGCTACAAAATCCGGTGATGCAGTTCTATTTCGACCACGGTTACGAGATCGATATGAACAAAACAGAAATTCTGGCGCCGGACCATCTGAGCATAGAGTTGGCGTTTATGCAAAATCTAAGCTACAGAAACGAGAGCCGGGCGGCTTTGAAATTCCTAAGAGAGCATCTGCTAAAATGGGTCCCTCCCTATCTGATAGGAATCAAAAACTTGCTGCAGACCCCTTTTTACGGCGAGTTGGCGGATATGACGATAGAGTTTTTGCTGACCGAATGCGAGAATCTAAAAAGGTTGAGAGATTAATATGGCCGTTTATAGACAAAAAAGTCGTCTGCTGGATTTCGACGCTTTGAAGTGTCTTCGGGGAGACTATTACCATAACGACTGCACAGAGTGCGTCGATATATGTCCCGAGGAAGCCTTTGTGATAGAAAGAGGAAAACTATCTCTCGAAGAAAAGGAGTGCACCAGCTGCGGAATATGCGTCGGAGTCTGTCCGACCGAAGCGGTTACTGTGGAGTTTTTCGATCCTACCGCATATGTGGAATCGCGTCTGTCCGAGGAGACTCTATATCTCTCTTGCAAGGAGGGTATTCCCTGCCTGAGCGTTTTCGCAGTGGAGCATTTTATATCCATGGGGTTGGAGAAAAAGAGCGTAGTTTGCGATCTTTCCGGATGCGCCGAGTGCGAAATGAATACGGGATCTAAGGTTTTAGATTCAATTAAAGAGAGAATCGAAAAGTCAAAGGGGTTCTTAGAGGCCGTAGGAACGGAGTACGAGATTCAGATTCGAGACAGCTTCGATCCAAAAGCCAGCCGCAGGGAGTTTTTTAAAAAATTGGTCCATAAGTTTTCCGTATCGAATAGGACCCGCAACGACTCCTCCTATGTAAATAGGCCGGAGGCACCCTCAAAAACCAGATTGCTGCGAGACTCTCTCAAAAGATCGAGAGAAAAGATCAAAAACAGCGTGATAAAGAGCGAAGATGCCCGGTTTATCTCTTTTAAGAGCATTGACAAGGATCTTTGTACCAATTGCGCAGACTGTATCAAGTTCTGTCCGACCCAAGCCCTGTTTCACAGCGGCGATACGCTTTCGATAATGTTTAGGGCGGGCGATTGCATAGCCTGCGGCATCTGTAACCGGATATGCCAACCAAAGGCGCTGAGCGAGCGCGAAGAGATAGATTTGATAGAGTTTGCCTATGAGAGAAACAAAGAGCTGGTACGGCACGAGTTAAAAATATGCAAAGAGTGCAAAACTCCGTTCGTTTACCGAGGCGATGAGATTTGCGACAGATGCAAAGATTTTGTTTCGAAATTTTCTGATATCTTCAAACTTGCCTCGGATTTGAAATAGCGAAGTTCAACCGGTCCAAATCCGCCAAACTGTGACAAAACCTACAAAAAGTTATATAATAAATCAGTGACAACAATGAGGAGCCCAGATGGTAAGACTCTTTATTTTGATTTCCCTCTGCGCCTCTTTGTGGGCAGGGTATCTGCAAGAGGGGATTAAAGCTTATAAAAAAGGAAACTACAAAGAGGCTCTCAGACTCTATAAGCTGGCCGCCGAGGAGGGGAACATACGGGCCATGACGAATCTCGGCGTTATGTATCGATATCGGATCGGCGTCAAAAAGAGCTGCGACAGGGCGCTAAGCTATTTTCAAGAAGCCGCAAAAAGCGGCTTTCCTAGAGCTTTGACCGAACTGGGGGTAATGTACGAGACAGCCGATTGCGTGGAGAGAGATTTCAAAAAGGCTTTTGAATATTACGAGAAGGCCGCTAAAAAAGGGTACGCCAGAGCGATAACCAATCTGGCTTATCTCATTCAAAAAGGTCTCGGTACGAAAAAGGATACCCAAACCGCGCTGAAGCTTTATAAAAAGGCGGCGGATATGGGCTATGTTAGGGCGATGGTGTTTGTAGGGCAGATGTATGAGGCCGGAGACGGAGTGCCGAAAGATTTCGAAACCGCTTTTAAATATTACGAGACCGCGGCCAAAAAAGGGTATGCCAGGGCGCAGGCATATCTCGGGGCTATGTATGAAAAGGGCCTTGGAGTCAAAAAGAGTATCGAACGTGCGATTTATTGGTGGGAAAAGGCGGCAAAAAACGGTTCGGCAGAGGCTATGAACGCGCTCGGTTTTATGTACATGAAGGGCAACGGAGTAGAAAAGGACAATAAAAAAGCTCTGGAGTACTTTACTAAATCGGCCAAAAAGGGATTCGCGTGGGCCAGATATAACCTAGGCTATCTATACAGATTCGGTCTGGGCGTTCCCAAAGACTGCAAAAAGGCTCTGTACTGGTACCGGTTGGCGGCACGGGGAGGATACGTTTTGGCAAACGTGGCTCTTGGCAAAATGTACGACAGGGGAGAGTGCGTAGAGCGTGACGAAAAAGCGGCTTTTGAGAACTTTCTTAACGGAGCGCTCAAAGGCAATCTTTATTCTATGCTGCAGATCGGCAGAATGTACGAAGAGGGGCGCGGAGTCAAAAGAGACTTTAAGGAGGCCGCGAAATGGTATGAGAAGGCCGCCATCGGAGGAAGCGCTCAGGCGACTTATAATCTGGGCCTGTTGTACTATAACGGGCTGGGCGTAGAGAAAGATGAGCATACCGGTCTTATTTTGATGCAAAAGGCCAAAAATATGGGCCTTGAAACGGTGGATATGTAGAGCTGTTTCTGAAATAGGAGGATTAGTTTTATCACGTTCGGTTAAACTGAGGTACGATAATTTAAAATTTCCCCAGCATATACGCAAGGGGGGGGGAGAGGATGCGCGCAAAAATCGCCTCTATAGTTGAGTCTGCGAAGTTCAAAAACTTTATAACCGCACTTATAATATTCAACGGCGTCACTTTGGGGCTTATGACCTCGAAAGAGATAATGGCGCAATACGGTACTTTGTTGATAGCTCTCGATTGGATCGTTATCGCTATATTTACCCTGGAGATAGTTTTGAGGATATACGTTCACAGACTCTCCTTTTTCAAAGATCCGTGGAGTCTTTTCGATTTTTTCGTGGTCGCCATATCCTTGATGCCGGCTACGGGAGAGTTTTCGATCCTGAGGGTTCTAAGAGTTCTGAGGCTGTTTAGGCTGTTGACAGTGGTTCCCCAGATGAGAAAAGTCATAGGAGCCCTTATCAGCGTTATTCCCGGTATAGGGTCGGTCGCTTCGATTTTGTTGCTGCTCTTTTACGTTTTTGCGATTATGGCTACCTCCATGTACGGTGAGGCGTTCCCGGAGTGGTTCGGTACTTTGGGCTCTTCGATGTATACTCTCTTTCAGATAATGACTCTGGAGAGCTGGTCGATGGGGATAGCGCGGCCTGTGATGGAACAGTTTCCGAACGCCTGGGTCTTTTTCGTAACTTTCGTGCTCCTTTCTACCTTTATTATGGTTAATTTGCTGATAGGAATTATCGTCGACGCTATTTTCGCCATCAAAGAGGAGGAGCATAAAAATATAGAGCCAGCAGACGAGAGGCAGCTCCTAAAAGAGGAGATAGCCCGTATCAGAGAGCTTTTAGACAGAATGGAAAAGAGGCTCTCCGATTAAATCTCTAAAACGCGTATCATATTCGTGGTACCCTCTTTTCCTATCATGCTGCCCATCGTTACTATTATTTTGTCCCCTTTTTTCAGTATCCCTTCGTTTCGGGCGGCGAGAGTGAACTTTTCTATTAGTTTTTGATGGTTTTTGATTTTGGGTATTTCCAACACCCTCTCCACTCCCCATACGGCGGCGAGCTTTCTGGAGGTCTCTTTGGAGTGGGTAACCGCGATTATGGGCGTTTTGGGTCTATATTTGGCTATACTCTTTACGGTGGTGCCGCTACTTGTGAAAGAGACCACGGCCCTAGGTTCCAGCGCCCTGCACAGATCCGCAACGCCGGAGGCGATCGCGTCGATATCTTTGGTTTCGTACCGTTTATAGTACGGATATATGTTTTGGGTTTGGATTATAACCTTTTTTAAAACATCTACGGCTTTTATCGGATATTTTCCAACAGTGGTCTCGTCGCTGAGCATTACGGCGTCGGTACCGTCTAGCACGGCGTTTGCCACGTCGCTGACCTCGGCTCTGGTCGGGTAGGGGGAGTTAACCATCGAAAGAAGCATCTGGGTGGCCGTGATAACCGGCTTTTTCATACGGTTTGCCTCTTTGATGATCTTTTTTTGAAGTACCGGTACCATCTCTATTCCCACCTCTATTCCCAGGTCGCCCCTGGCTACCATTACGGCGTCGCTGGCCTCTAAAATGGAGTGCAGGTTTTCAAGCGCCTTTTTTGTTTCTATTTTGGCCGCTATCCACGCATTGGAGCCGTGTTCGCGAACGATGTTTCTGGCTTTGCGTATATCTTCGGCGCCGTTTACAAAGCTTACCGCTACGATATCCACTCCGTTTTTTGCGCCGAATTCGAGATCTTTGACATCTTTTGGAGTGATGGCCGAGATTTTAATGTCCGAATTTGGAAAATTCATCCCTTTTCTGCTGGATAGCACTCCGGAATTTTTAACTTCGAGTACCAGCGCCTCATTTTGTTTTTCGACGACTTTCGTTCTGATGCTGCCGTCGGCGAAAAAGACGAATTCTCCTATATTGAGCTGATCTATGATATCTGGATAGGAGATGTTGAGCTCGAATCTGTTTTTGGGCTCTTTTTTGGTCAGCGTGATTTTGTCGCCTTTTTTCAGTTCCAAAATGCCGTCGATCTCCCCTATTCTGATTTTGGGACCGCTAATATCCTGCAGTATGGCTATATTCGCGTCGACTTTTTTCGCCGCCGACCGTATCTTTTTGATGCTTTTTCTATGCGTTTCGTGATCCGCGTGAGAGAAATTCAGTCTAAAGATATCGACTCCAGCTTTTATGAGATCTTCTATGCGGTCTATACTGCTTGGTCCTATGGTAGCTACGATTTTGCACTTTTTCATCTTTCTCTCCTTTTAGGTTGCAGTAATTATAATAATAAAAAATAACCGTTTGTCAACAGGAATGAGCATGATTAGGATCGCTATAGACAGAGGAGGAACCTTTACGGACGTGTACGCCGTATACGAAGGCAAAAGCTACGTTTTAAAACTGCTGAGCGAAAGCGATGAGTACGATGATCCCAACAGCGAAGGGGTCAAGAGGGTTTTAGGCATGATTTTCGAAAAGAGCGCGGATGAGATACCCTTTGAAAAGATAGAGTGGATCAGGATGGGAACAACGGTAGCCACCAACGCTCTGTTGGAAAGAAAAGGGGAGGAGGTGACGCTTTTTGTGACCGAGGGATTTGAGGATATTTTGAAAATCGGTTCCCAAAGACGTCCCCACCTCTTTGCCAAGGCGGTAAAAAAAAGTCCGCCCCTTTATAAAGAGGTCGTCTCCGTAAAGGAGAGAGTCGTTGTCGAAAATGGCGAATATAGAGTCGAAACCGAGGTAAATCCCTCGGATTTGGTTTCAAAAAGCGGCTACAAAGCCGCCGCGGTACTTTTTTTGCACTCTTCGATGTTGGAGACCAACGAAAAGAAGGCGAAATCGATTTTAAAAAGAGCGGGATTTGAACATATCTCTCTCTCGAGCGAAGTATCTTCGGCGACGAAAGCAGTAGACAGAGGAGATACGGCGGTGGTGGACGCCTATTTGACCCCGGTGCTCGAAAGATACAAGAGTAAAATCGCAAAAGAGTTCCAGGGCGAAACGGAAAAACTCTTCTTTATAAAATCGGACGCCAATTTGGCCACTTTCGATGAGTTTAGGGCCAAAGACTCTCTCTTGAGCGGGCCGGCCGGGGGCGTGGTGGCTTTAAAAGGCGTTTTTGAGGGCAGAGCACTGATCGGTTTCGACATGGGCGGTACCAGTACCGACGTATGCAGATACGACGGAAGGGAGGAGTTGATTTACGATTACGAGATTGCCGGAGTCAAGGTCGCGGTTCCCACGGTAGAGATACATACGGTGGCCGCCGGAGGAGGCAGCAGGCTCTTTGCGCAAAAGGGAGTTTTGCGCGTAGGGCCCGAAAGTTCCGGCAGCGATCCGGGCCCGGTATGCTATAAAAAGGGCGGATATCTTAGCGTTACGGACGCCAATTTGATAACGGGGCGCCTGGATGCCGATTCTTTTCCGAAAATTTTCGGCAAGAACTCGAACGAGCCACTGGGAGTGGAGGAGGCCAAAGAGGCTTTCGAAAAGATGGCAAAGGAGCTAAATACCGATATATATACCCTCGCCGAAGCTTTTTTGGACGTGGCGAACGAAAACATGGCTTCGGCGATCAAGGAGATCACTCTAAAAAAGGGGTTCGATCCGGCCGAACATACCTTATGCTGTTTCGGCGGGGCCGGCGGGCAACATGCGGTGTTCGTAGCCAGGAAGCTCGGTATAAAGAGCGTCTTTATCCACAAAGATTCCGGAGTCTTTTCGGCTGTCGGTATTGCCGGCGCCGATCTGGCCGACAGCGAAATTGTATCGCTGGAGATACCTCTAAAAGAGCTAAAAGAGGATCGTTTCAAAAAGCGTTTGAATTTGGACGGCTGGGATATCGTGAGGGTTTACGCTTTTGTCAAATATCGAGGAGCGGGCGGCGGATTTGAGATAGAGTTCGATTCGTTGGAGGAGATAGAGGAGAAGTTTAAAAAGATTCACAAAAGAAGTTTCGGTTTTTTGTTGGATCGGGATTTGATAGTGGAGTGGATAAAGATAAAAAAGATCAAAAAGAGCGCCTCCTTCGAGAGGGAAAAGATCGTATCCGAAACGAAAAAGATAAAAGATAGCTCCATGTTTATAGGCGGCAGATGGCTCGAGTGTTCGGTATACTCCTCTTTGGCTCCCGGCGAACGTATAGTAGGGCCGGCGCTGATAGTTTCCGATACGTCTACCGTGGTTTTGG
>JAMONM010000044.1 GCA_027065825.1 Campylobacterales bacterium
CAGCGAAGCGAAGGTCAACGAATACGGTGATCTGACTATAGAGGTTTTCCCTAAAGAAGAAAAAGCGCTGCTCAAAGAGCAAAAGACGGCTTTGATGGCCAATAGGCTCTCTTTCGTGGCTTCGAAAATGGGCCATATGTTAAAAAGAACGGCCGTTTCTGTCAATATAAAAGAGAGAGAGGACTTCTCATGTGCGATTTTCGACGCTAACGGAGATCTAGTTTCCAGCGCTCCGCACATTCCGGTCCATCTGGGCTCAATGAGCAGCGTGGTAAAAAGTATCGCCGAGAGATTTTCGGATTCGAACATTTGCGATGAGGTTACCTTTATAACCAATGCGCCGTACGAGGGTGGCTCCCATCTGCCGGATATAACCGTCGTAACTCCCTTTTCGGAAAATGGCAGGGTTCGTTTTTGGGTGGCCAGCAGAGGCCATCACGCCGATATAGGCGGGTCCGTGCCGGGATCGATGCCCCCTTTTTCCACAGCTTTGAAAGATGAGGGGGCGGTGATAGAGGCTTTCGAGATTCTCAAAAACGGATATTTCAATCAAGAACGGATAGTCAAGATTCTGCGCGAAGCCGGAGCGAGAAGGATAGAGGACAACATAAACGATATCAAAGCTCAGATTTCCGCCAATATGGAAGGGCTCAGAGGGGTTTTGGAGCTATACGAGCGCTACGGCGAGGAGCTCTATCTGTTTTTTGAGAGGATCAAAGCCTATAGCGAAGAGAGGGTCAGATCGTTTTTTGCCGCTTTTGGCGAGAGGGTTTTTAAGGCAAGGGATTATCTAGACTGCGGAGCGGAGATATCCTTGGAGGTAACGGTTTCGAAAAAGGGTGAAGCGGTTTTTGATTTTAGGGGAACTTCAAAGGAGCTGCTCACAAACCAGAACGCGCCCGAATCCGTTGTCAGATCCGCGGTAATTTACGCTATAAGGGTGATGATTCAAGAGGATATTCCCCTAAACGAAGGGATTTTGGCTCCGGTAGAGATAGTTTTGCCTAAGGGGAGTCTTCTCTTCCCTTCCAAGGAGGCGGCGGTGGCCGGCGGTAACGTTACCACTTCGCAAAGAGTGGTGGACACGATTTTCAAGGCCTTCGAGTTTTGCGCGGCTTCTAACGGATGTATGAACAACGTTATGTTCGGAGACGAGAGTTTCGGATATTACGAGACCATCGGCGGCGGAGCCGGAGCGTGCGAGAACAGTCACGGCGAAGACGGAGTACATACACATATGACCAATACAAAAATAACCGACGTAGAGACTCTGGAGAGAGAGTATCCGGTGAGAGTTCGCACTTTCAGGCTCAGAAAGGGCAGCGGGGGAGAAGGAAAATTCAGAGGCGGGGAGGGGATAGAGAGAAGTTTCGAGTTTCTAAAGGATCTGGATCTGTCCGTTCTCAGCGAGAGGAGGGTCTTTTCCCCTTACGGTCTAAAGGGCGGGGAGTGCGGAAAGAGGGGCGAAAATCTGCTTGTAAGCGGAGAGAGAGTGGTCGATCTGTGCTCCAGAGCCAAAGTTCGGGTAAAAAGGGGAGATATTTTTATTATCAAAACTCCAGGAGGCGGAGGTTATGGAGAAAAATAGTTCGATATGCGCAAAAAAGATCTTTTGGATATAATCGGATTTAAGTGAAAACTGGCAGAAGAATCTCGAAAGGAGAGAGATGAGAACGCTTTACGAAGATATAAGATTCTTAAAAGAGAGAATCGATAATCCGGAACTTATGGAGGTATTGAGGGGACTTGAAAAGAAGATCGCTCTTTTGAGAACCCAAAAGGGGTTGAGACAGCTGGTCAAAAAAAAGAAGATCTCAAAGGCTATCAGATACGTGGAGTATGAAAATGAGTTGACAAAACTTCAGATAGAGCTCATAAAGATGCAAAACTGGATATTTGAGAATAAAAAGAGGGTGATGATCATTTTCGAAGGTAGAGATGCCGCCGGAAAAGGCGGAGCCATAAAGCGTTTCGCTATGCATCTAAACCCCAGAAAGTATAGAGTCGTCGCCTTGCCTGCTCCTACGGAGGTTGAAAAGGGTCAATTCTATTTTCAGCGCTATTTCCAGCATCTGCCGAATCCCGGAGAGATCGCGTTTTTTGACAGAAGCTGGTACAACAGGGCGATCGTCGAGCCCGTATACGGCTTCTGTTCGGCGGAACAGTACGAAAAGTTTATGAAAGAAGTTCCGGAAATAGAGCACGCTTTGATAGACGACGGAATAATTTTGATAAAATTTTGGTTTTCCATCTCCAAAGAGACTCAGAAAAAGCGGTTCGAAGAGAGAATGAGAAACCCTTTAAAGCAGTGGAAACTGAGTCCGGTAGACAAAAAGGCCCAGGAGCTGTGGGAGGAAATAACCAAATATAAAGAGGCGATGTTCAGCAGAACCCACACCGCCTACAGCCCGTGGATAATAGTGAACTCCAACGACAAAAAGACCGCGCGCCTGGAATCGATCAGATACGTGCTTTCCCAGGTGCCCTACGAGGGAAAAGAGAGCGCCAAGGTCTCTTTGATACCTGATCCGGACATCGTTCAGAGATATCACAGAAAAAACGTGCAGATTGACGCGTGAGCCTTTTGGTATAATCGTAAACATGAGGGTTTAAAAGGAGGAGCATGAAACTCTTTATTACCGGCATAGGCAGCGGTTTAGGGGAGGCTTTGGCCGAACTGTATCTGCAAAGCGGAGCCAGGGTGTACGCTCTTGGCAGAAAACTGCCTCCGTCTTTGGAAGGGTATGAGAATTTGAGTTTTTGCGAAATAGATCTAAGAGCCCTTGAAAAGATAGAAGGCGCGATGGAGAAAACTGTTGGAGACGATCAGGTAGATCTGGCCGTTTTGAACGCCGGGACGGTCGGCGAACTAAAGGATATGAGCGAAACTTCGCTCTTTGAGATCCAAGAGGTGATGGCTTTGAACGTTTGGGCTAACAAAGTTATTTTGGATCACTTCAAAAAGAGCGGAGCCAGACAGATAGTGGCCATCAGCAGCGGCGCCAGCGTAAGCGGCAGCAGAGGGTGGAACGCTTATGCGATCAGCAAAACTTCGCTGAATATGTTGATTAGACTCTACGCCCAGGAGATGCCTGCTTCGCACTTGATATCCCTGGCGCCGGGATTGATAGAGACGCCGATGATGAAGAGCATTCTCTCTGAACGTAACGAAGAGAGATTTCCGGTGGTAAAAAGATTAAAAAACTCTTCGAGACTCGATCCTAAGACGGCGGCCAGAATATTGAGCGACAGTTTTGCTAAACTGCTGGAATACCCCAGCGGCACCTACGTGGATATAAGGGAGATGTAGGCGATGCGCTGGTTTTTGCTGTTGACGCTTCTTTTTTCGGCTTTGGCGGCCGATATAACCGTCGCCGCGGCCTCTAACGTACGTTACGCCCTCGAGGAGCTGGCCGATAGGTTCGAGGCTAAAGAGGGCGCAAAAATAAAGATAGTGACCGCTTCCAGCGGGAAACTGGCCGCTCAGATAGTGCACGGGGCCCCTTATGACGTCTTTCTTTCTGCTGATATGAAATATCCAAGCTATCTGTACAAACGAGGGCTCGGAGCCGAAAAGCCGAAAGTTTACGCTGAGGGGAGATTGATATTTTGGAGTATGAAAATAGGAGGCGAAAGTGCACAGCAGATGGTCCTGTCATGCTCTAAAATAGCTCTGCCCAATCCAAAAAACGCTCCGTACGGTCGGGCGGCAATAGAGTTTTTAAAAAAAGCCGGGCTTTATGAAGAGGTCAAAGAAAAAATCGTTTTTGCCCAAAACGTCTCCCAGTCGAGTCAGTATATCCTATCAAAGGCCGCGGACGGAGGATTTAGCGCGGCTTCGATAGTGGCCGATCCCGATATAAAAGGCAAAGGGAACTACGTATTGATAGACGATTCGTTTCACTCTCCCATTTTACAGGGTGCGTTGCTGGTAAAAAGTGGCGGCGACAACAAAGAGGCGAGGGAGTTTTACGCCTTTTTGTTTTCCGAAGAGGCGGCCTCTATTCTTAAAAAGTACGGTTACGGCGTAAAATGAACAAAATAGAGGTGGAGATCGAGGCTATAGAGCGGGAAGGGGATTTTCTCTTTGTAACCATGAGAAAAGGCGAGAGAAATTTCTACTCCCTTTTTCTGCTGGATCAAGAGGAGTGTCCCTCTTTTTTGAAAAAGGGCAACAGGGTATATATGGTATTCAAGGAGAGCGAAACGGCGGTTTCGACAAAAAGGTGCGAACTCTCCTTTAGAAATCTATTTTACGGCCAGGTGATCGATATACAAAGGAGCAAAATAATGGCTCTTTTGAAGGTGGACACCCAAGAAGGCGAGATATCCTCTATTATAACCTTGAAATCTTTGCGAGAGCTCGATATCGCCTTGGGTAGCGGAGTATATATTTACGTTAAATCCGGAGAAGTCTCCATAATGGAGTGTTGATGCAGGAGGAGTTTGTACAGACGCTTCTTTTGACTTTTAAGCTGGCTTTTTTGACGACTCTTTTATTGCTTGTTATGGCGGTGCCAGTTGCTTATTGGCTCTCTTTGAGCAGATCCAGGCTAAAACCGCTCTACGAGGCGGTATTTAGCATGCCTTTGGTGCTTCCTCCCACGGTTTTGGGTTTTTATCTTTTGCTTCTCTTTTCGCCCGAAGGTATTTTGGGATCTTTTTTGGAGGAGCGTCTGGGGATAAAGGCGGTATTTAGTTTCGAGGGGCTGGTGATAGCTTCCGTTATATACTCCTTTCCTTTTATGTCTCAGCCCGTACAGTCCGCTTTCGAGTCCCTGCCCAAATCTCTGCGGGAGGCTTCCTATACGCTGGGTAAAGGGAGAGTGGAGACATTTTTTAAAGTGTTGCTTCCCAATATAAAACCCTCTTTGCTAAGGGGCACTATTTTGGCTTTTGCCCATACGGTCGGAGAGTTCGGCGTCGTTTTGATGATCGGCGGCAATATTCCGGGAGAGACCAGAGTGGCGTCTATAGCGATATATGACGAGGTTGAGGCTCTAAACTACGATATGGCCAACAAATATGCGCTGGTTTTGGTGGTTGTGGCTTTTTTGGTGCTTGCGGCTCTGTTTGCGCTGGAGAGAAAAAGAAGATGATTTATGCGGATCTCTATAAACGGATAGGCGATTTCGTTTTGGAATTTTCCATCGAAATAAAAAAAGGCGGATTTACGGCGCTATTTGGCAGATCAGGCGCTGGGAAGAGCACCGTTTTGAGGCTAATAGCCGGATTGGAGAAGCCGGACAGAGGCTATATTAGCGTCGACGGCGAAGTATGGTTTGACAGCGAAAAAGGGATCGATTTGCCGGTTAGAAAAAGAGATATCGGTTTTCTGTTTCAAGATTACGCCCTCTTTCCCAATATGACCGTCAGGGAGAATCTACTCTATGCCAAAAACGATCCTCAAAGGGCCGATTTTTTACTGAAAATATCTCAGATGGAGGGATACGGCGACAGACTTCCCTGCGAGCTCTCCGGCGGCCAAAAACAACGAGCGGCGCTAGCCAGGGCTCTGATGAGATCTCCAAAGATACTGCTTCTTGACGAACCGATGTCGGCCCTCGATCCCGTTACCAGAACTCTTTTGCAAAATGAGCTTTTAAACATCAAGACTCTTTTGGGCGTTACCGTTTTGATGGTCACTCACGAGTTTTCAGACATATACGCCCTTTGCGACGAGGTTGCGATTATCAAGGAGGGCAGATCGGTAATCCGCGGCACCCCCGATAAGGTTTTCGGCATGGGCAGGACTTTATCCTCATTCAAGATCGAGGCTACTGTTTTAAAGATAGAGAAAGAGGGGTTTTTGGCCGTCGTGACCATGAGAGTATTCGATCAGATCGTCAAAAGTACGGTAACGGCCAAGGAGGCTGACGAGTTAAATGCCGGAGACAGAGTATTTATAATCTCCAAGGCTTTCAATCCGATAATCAAAAAGGTCGACTTCAGGGCAGTTTGAGTTCGTAGCTCTCTCCGTATCCGTGGAGAGGATCGAATGCCCTGAGAAACAGTCTCTCTTTGTCTGTTTCAAGGCCTATAAATTCGCTTTTGATATATGGAGCCGATTTTAAATCGTGAACTATTCTGACGGCCAGAACTTTGCGCCCCTCCTCAAGTATCTCCCATCTCACCACCCTGTGATCCAAAGAGGTGTCGTTGTGTTTGATAGTGGCGTATATGGCGTATTCGCCGTTTTCCAATCTTTCGGCCTCGGCCGATACTATTTGCGGAGAGTCGGCCCACAAAAGCTGGAGAGTGAGCAAAAAGAGCGCGAATCTTCTCATCGTATATCCTTTTGGGTAGAATTTTATCCAAAATTTGGAACGCTTTTGTAAAAGTTTGATATACTTTTTTAAATTTTCAAGGAGCCGTTATGAGAGGTTTTTTTCTATATCTTGTCGTTTTGGCGGCCGTTTTCGTTATTTTTCAGATCATTCCCTCATACGAAAAGAGCAATCCGCCTACCGATAAGTCGAAAGAGATAGAGTTGCCTCCAAAGGTTGCCGAGATTTTTAAAAGAAGCTGTTACGACTGCCACTCTAACGAGACGAGATGGCCGTGGTATGCGGACGTAGCGCCTATGAAGTGGGTTGTTAGGAGAGACGTGGTAGAGGGCAGAAAAGCTTTGAACTTCAGCGTCTGGAACGATTATCCACCTCAAAAGCGCGAAAAATTGAAAAGATCGATATATAGGAGCGTGAATTTGGCTATGCCTTTGCCGCAATATCTATGGCTCAATCCCGAAGCCAGACTCTCCCAAGAGGATAAAAAGATCGTCAGGGAGTGGGCCAGCGACGGGAAGGGTTATATGAAAATAGAGATAAGATAGCTCTAGTTCTGCGGCGCCAAAGAGTGATACCGCCAATCTATCGCCATACTCCCGCGATAGAGGAGCCGCATTTTGGGCATTTTCCCTCTTTTAGACGGTTTGTTACCCTCTCTCCTACGTAGCCGTCTCTTTCTATCACTTTGAATCCGCACTCGGGACAGTAGGTAGATTCCAGATCGGCGTCCGGATAGTTGCCGATATATATGTAGTTTAATCCCGCCTCCTTTGCTATTTTGTAGGCTCTTTTTAGCGTTTGAGGCGGCGTCGGCGGCCGATCGAGCATCTTGTAGTCGGGATGGAATCTGGATACGTGCCATGGAATGTTTTTATCTATGGAAGCGATAAACTCGGCGATATCTCTAAGTTCCTCGTCGCTGTCGTTTATACCGGGGATAATCAGGGTCGTGATCTCTATCCATATCCCTTTTTCATAAGAGTACTCCACGCAATCGAGTACCGGTTTCAATCTGGCGCAGCTGATATCTTTGTAGCTTTGGTCTTTGAAAAACTTTATATCGATGTTCATCGCGTCTATTAGGTCCGATAGTTCGTCGATAGCTTTTTTTGTCTCAAAGCCGCTGGTTACGTATACGTTTTTCAATCCGTTTTTACGGGCCAGTTTCGCGGTATCGTACGTATATTCGAAAAAGACTACCGGTTCGTTGTAGGTGTAGGCTATCGATTTGCATCCGTTTTGAAGAGCCAGATCCACAACCTTTTCGGGCGGCATTTCATATCCGAAGACCTCAAAACCGTTATTTTGCGGATGTTGGCTGATTTCCCAGTTTTGACAGAAGCTGCAGCACAGATTGCAACCGACGGTTCCTATGGAAAAGACCAGGCTGCCGGGTAGAAAATGAAAAAGCGGTTTTTTCTCTATAGGATCTATGTGAGCCGCCGCGGCCAGAGAGTGAACTGTCAATTTCAGCTCTCCGTCCCGGTTGACTCTGACCCCGCATCTGCCGAACTCTCCGGGAGAGAGTTTGCATGCGTGGGCGCAGGCGAGACAGAGGACCTTTGAGTCGCCTAGTTTTTTAGAGAGCCACGCCGGAGCTATCATTGTCTCCTCCTGAGTTTCAGTTTTTTGGCGGTTCGACGATTTTGTCGTACAGGGCGTATCTCTTGCCCACTCTCGCTACCGTTTGTATGTTTAGCTCCAAAGAGTTTTCGTCCAAAACGTTCTGGGGAGATATATAGAGGTTTTCGATTTTCAAAATCAGCGGGACAGTTTTGCCGCCCAGATCTATTTTTTGCATAAAAGTGCAAAAAAGAGCGTAAGGCGTATCGGCGATTATCGGCGGAAAATCGGGTAAGAGTCTTTTGGTTTCTATGCCGAAGAGTTTCGTTTCGTCGATTTCGTAATCGAGTTCGGTCGCCGTTTGATGCATCTTTGGAAGAGTCTCCGCGGTGACGGCGCAAATTGTGCATTTGCCGTTTTGCAGCAGGTTTTTTAGCGTATCCTTGGGCGTAGAATCGCTTTTGTGCCCTATGGAGACCACTACTGCCGCGGGAGAGGATGAAAGAGGGGCAAAATAGCTAAAAGGCGCGGCGTTCAATCCGTTCGAGGATTCGGTCACGATCCAGGCTATAGGGCGCGGGACTATGCATTGACTCATCAGTTTGTATCTTTTGGCTACTTCTAAAGTGTCAAAATCTATCAGCAAAACCGCTCCTTGTTATATGATATTGTCCATCTCTTCTTTGATATCTTCGATAACAAGAGATATCTCTAAAAATATGGAGTAGTATCTGTTTTTTGAATTCAAAAAACGTTTGGACTCCTCGTATCTGAGCCAGAATTTTTCTACTTTGTGGAACTCCTCCTTTTGCATCGCTTCGAGAGTCATAGCGGCGAACATAAAGCCCTCCAAGACTCTGAAACTCTCCTGATCGCATATTTGTTGCGCCTCTTTTAGAATCTCGGCTGCCTCGCCGAATCTGTTTTCGCCTATCGCCTCGAGAAATCCGAACATACCTTGTTCTATTCCGCCCATGTCATCTCCTTTATGGCGCTATGAGACCTTTGTCGTAACAGCTTTTATCGAACTCAAAAACGGCTTTCGGATCGAACAGCAGTAGCTCTTCGTTTTTTTCCGGATAGCTCTGCCTGGAGAGAAAATGTTTTATCGTATTTATTCTGGCCGATCTTTTGTCGTCGGCTCTGACTACGAACCAGGGAGCGTACGCAAAATGGGTTCTGGCGAACATCTCGTCCCTGGCCAGCGAATATTCGCGCCAAAGTTTTTGGGCCTTTTGATCTATCGGGCTTATTTTCCACTGCTTTAGCGGGTCATTTTTTCTTTCTTGGAGCCTTTTTTTCTGCTCCTCTTTGGAAATATCCAGATAATATTTTACAAAACCTATTCCGTCATGAACCAGGAGATGTTCGAAATTTGGAACCTCTTCCATAAATTTTTCATACTCTTCTTTCGTGCAAAAGCCCATTACCTTCTCCACGCCGGCCCTATTGTACCAACTGCGGTTAAAAAATACGATCTCTCCGCCGTGCGGCAGGTGCGGAACGTATCGCTGAAAATACCAGCTTTTTTTGTCGATATCGCTCGGTTTGCCCAGAGCCACTACCCGGGTTTCCCTGGGACTGAGGTGCTGCGTGAACCGTTTGATCGTGCCGTCTTTGCCGGCGGCATCCCTGCCTTCGAAGATCACGCAGACTCTCAGATTTTTGGCGATCACCTCTCTTTGGAACTTTACCAGTTCGATCTGAAGAAGATATAGCTCTTTTTTGTATCGGCTCTTTTTCATTTTTGTTCCTTAGAAGAGTCTGCCTATTTTTTTGTATCCTATGCCGAACAGTATCGCCCCTATCGCTCCCATTCCCGCAAAGTATAGCCACAGATCCGCGGTTGCGGTGCCTCTAAAGAGTACGCTTTCTACGCCCTCGATATAGTATCTTAGCGGAGAGAGATAGGAAAGATACTGCAGGTATTCGTTCATGGAATATATGGGGGTCCAGGCTCCGCTGAGAAAAATGATCGGCATCATCAAAAAAACGGACCACTGGGCTACCTCCATAATCGTGTTCGATACGGCCGCTACGAATAGCCCGATACCGGCGATCGAGTACAGAAATAGAATGGTCAGGCCCATATAGGCCAAAAAGCTGCCGTTTAGAGGCAGATCGAATATACCGAAAAGGTCGATGCCGGTGCTGATCATGGTCAAAAGAAAAAGGATAATGACCTGCGAGCTGGTTTTGGCGAAAATTATGACTTTCGAATCTACCGGGGTCAACAGCATGATATCCCACGTTCCCTGCTCCTTCTCCTTTACGAATACCGAGGCGCTTAGTATTACCCCAAAAAGAGTCAGAATCGAGAGCAGTTCCGCAAGCGGCATAAACTTTTTCGTATCGGCGTTTTGGTTGAAAAGTTTGTGTATTTTCAGCTCTACCGGAGGAGTCCGTTCCGATAGGGAGAGGATGATTTTTTGCAGATAGTTCAGCGTCAACAGGCTCTGAGTGGCCGCCGTCGAGTCTAGCAGAAGATCGATTTTGGTGTTTAATCCTCTTGTGTATCTTCTTTCGAAATCGGCTTCGAATATAATCCCGGCGACTATTTTTTTTTCGTAAATAGCGCGAGTCAGCTCTTTTTGGGACTTGAACATGATAGGTGGTTTGAACTCCGGTTCGTGGAGTTTAGATAGAATTCGGTTCGCCAAAGGAGAGTCGCTGTAATCCACATACCCTATCTTTACGTTTTTAGGCTCTATCTCTATGTCGTTTCCCACTATATATACGTCTACCAGAAAGAAAAAGAGCACGGCCGCCACGAGCCCGGTCGATCGCAGAAAGAGTCTGATCTCTTTTAAGACTATAGTTAAAAACGCTTTCATAATATTGATTATAGCGTAAATGTTACAGCTCCTTTTTTAGCAGATAGGAGCCGGCGATCATGAGAATGAGCGCATAGGCGGCCAAAGCGACCAGATATATAATATTTTTGGAGGAGCCAAGTCCCTCGCCTATCAAGAAAGTATCGTAAAGTATGTGCGAGTAGTACATAACCGGAAAGAGATGGGCTTCTATAAAGCTTCCTCCCTCCATAGCCGAAATCGGCATAAGCATTCCGGAATATAAAAAACTGGGTATTATCGTAATCAGCATGGACAAAACGGTAGCGGCGATCTGCGTTTTCGTCACTATGGAGACCAGCAGTCCAATCCCTACGGCTGTGGCCACATAGAGTTCGCTGGCGATCAGAAAGAGTAAAAAACTGCCTCTAAACGGGACTTCGAATATATACGTGGCTATTAAAAAGGCTATAAATATGTTTATGGAATGGAGTAAAAATGCAGGAGTCAGCTTTGCTGTGAGAAATTCGTACTTGGTAACAGGAGAGGAGTAGAAGTTAAATATCGTTCCCTTTTCCTTCTCCTTTACGATCAGCAGAGCCGCCAGTATAGCCGGAGCAACCAGCAGCGCCAGAGCTATCAGGCCCGGCAAAATGGCGTTTTCGTCTCTTAAAGACTGATTAAAGAGGAGTCTTTGGTTGACCATGATCGTAGGTCGCTTCTGTGGCGAGAGCTTTTTGGCCAGATCGAACGCGACTCCTTCCACGTAGCTTTGCATTACCTGCCCTCGAAGGGGAAAAGAGGCGTCTATAAATACTCCGATTTCGCCCTTTAGGCCTTTTGCGATATCTCGTTCGAAAGAGGGCGGAACGATTATCACTATATCGGTTTTGGCTCTCTTTATCTCCTCAAGAGCCTCCCGATAGTCTATATTTTTGATTTTGGCCTCGAAATATTTCGAATGGATAAAGGAGTCGCAAAGCTCTCGCGAGAGTTTTGAAGAGTCCATATCTATAATCGTGGTTCGGGCCTCTTTTACCTCGAGTCTGATTCCGTATCCAAAAAGTATTAAGATCATAACGGGCAAAAGATATACCAAAAATATCATCTTGCTTCTTTTTAGATCTGTAAACTCCTTAGCCATATAGGCTTTAATTACTCCCAGACGCATTTTCGCTCCTGTAAAAATTGATAAATATCTCTTCGAAGTCCAGTCCGGGAAATTTTTGATGGAGTCGCTCGGGAGTCTCGTCTACGATCTTTTTTCCCTCTTTTAGCACTACTACTCTGTCGCAGTATTCGGCTTCGCTCATATAGTGGGTGGTGATCAAAATCGAGATGTTCCATCTCTTTTTCAGATTGTGGAGCAGTTTCCAAAAACCGGCTCTGGCAACCGTATCCACTCCGCTGGTGGGTTCGTCCAAAAACAGAACCGCCGGTTCGTGTAAAATCGCGGTAGCCAAAGAGAATCGTTGGTTGATTCCCATAGGGAGGGATTGCGGGAAACTATCCAGATACTCCCGAAAACCGAGACCGTTTGAGAGCTCTTCAATTTTACGCGTTGCATCCTTTTTCGAAAGCGAGTGCAAGTTAGCGAAATATTCCATATTCTCTTTTACGGTCATATCCTTATATAGGGCGAAGTTTTGACTCATATAGCCGATTCGGTTTTTTAATTCGATTCGGTCTTGATAGCTTTTTATTCTCTTGCCGAGCAGCCATAGTTCGCCTTCGTCTATCGGATAGAGTCCCAGAAGCATTTTAATAAAGGTGGTCTTGCCGGCGCCGTTGGCCCCCAAAAGTCCCAATATCTCTCCGCGTTTTAGCTCCAGATCGATATGGTCGTCCGCTACGAAATCTCCGAACCGTTTTGTCAATCCCACGCTTTTTACTATGATTTTCGGCATTTCGTTCTGTTTGGGGATGATGTTTATAGGTTTTTCGCGTTCCCCTTTTTTGAGAGCGTTTATGAAAAATAGCGCCTCCAAAGAGGGCTCCGTTCGCGCCGCATCCAGAGGTTTTATGGAATAGCATCTCCCGTCGAAGCAAAAGCACTCTTCGCATTCGGTCTGTTGGTATGTGTAAGGCTTTGCCAGTTGTAAAAGTTCGTTCTCTTTACCAGAAGCTATAATCTCCCCCGAATCAAAAAGAAGGATCTTGTCCATCTTTTTGGCTTCCTGCATATAGGCCGTACTGTAGAGTATTATTATATTCCTGCTTTTTCTGGTCTCTTCCAGAATCTCCCACAGCTCTCTTCTGCTGAGCGGATCGACGCCTGTGGTGGGCTCGTCGAGAATAAGCAGTTTGGGTCTGTGCAGTAGGGTACAGATAAGGGACAGTTTCTGTTTCATCCCTCCGCTGAGATTCTTTGCGAGTCTATTTTGAAATCTATAAAGCCCCGCCATCTTTAGAAGGCGCTCTTCATACTCCGGGTCTTCGGGTATGTTTCTGATACGTCTAAAAAATTGTAGATGCTCTTTTACGCTCAGATCGTCGTATAGAACCAGTCCCAATCCCTGGGGCATCAGCGCCAGATCCGCTTTAATCGGTTCGGCCTCTTTTGGAGAGGTGTATCTATACCGGTCGAAAAGTATCTCGCCTTCAAATTTCAAAACGCCGGCTATGGCGTGCAACAAAGAGCTTTTGCCGGCTCCGTCGGCTCCGATTAGTCCTATGATCTCTTTGGAAGCGGCGCCGAACGAGACCCCTTTTACCGCTGTTTTGTTTTTATATTTTACTGTGAGATTTTTAACTTCGAGTTTCATTGAGCGCCTTAAAAAGATATAACAGCCATATAAAAACCGTCCCGGTTACAGCGAAAATTTCCGCGGCCGCAAAACCCATGCGCTCCCATAGCCACCCCTCGACGAGGGCTCCTCCCGCGGCGGATACGGCCACCGAAGCGTAAAATAGACCGTAAAGAAAAGCTTTCTGTTTGGCTTTGGACGCGATATAGGCTCTAGTGGAGTTTAGAGACAATACCGTAAAGAGTCCAAGAAAAACAAAAGATATCCAGACAGACCAACCGCTCAGAGCCAGTGCGGCTTGCGATATAGCGGCAAAAAATAGAGCCAGGGCCATACTCTTTTCGTACCCTATTTTATCGAGGAGAAGTCCGAATCTATAGCTTGAGGCCGTCTGAGTTAGCGAAGAGAGGAGAAAGAGCAGGGGGATCGTGTATATTTCGATACCCGTCCGCTCGGCTCGTATCGCGAAAAAGGATTCGTTAAACAGAAAAAAAAGAGTTAAAAAATAGGGAACTAAAGACAGGTAGACTTTTATATCCTCTTTGACGAAGCGAAACTCGCTCTTTTTTTCGATTTTCGGCTCTTTTACTAAAAAGAGCATAATGGCCAAGGCGACGGTTCCGGGTATTATGGTGGCGGCGAAGAGTGTCCTGATAGTCTCCTCTGCGGTTCCTATCCAAAACAGAACCGCAAAGAGGGTGAGGGTTCCGGCCGTTTCTCCGGCGATATCGAGAGTTTTGTGAAATCCGAAGCTCTTTCCGAAGCCGTCAGAGGAGCAAGAGGCTATTATCGCGTCTTTTGGAGCCGATCTGACGGCTTTTCCCAGCCTCTCGGCCGATTTTAGTAGTGCTACGCATCTGTACGAATCGCAAGAGGATATCAAGGGTTTGGCTACGGTCGATATCGCGTAGCCTAAAACCGCCGGCGCTTTGTATAACGAGAGTCTTTCGCTGATCACGCCGGCGAAGACTCTGAGAAAATAGGATACGAAGGTGGAAGCCGCTACGATTATTCCCATCTCTTTCATATCTGCTCCCAGATAGAGCGTTACGAAGATAGGAAGAATCGGATTTATCAGGGCCGTAGCGAAATCGGTAAAAAAGCTGACCAGTCCGAGATAGACGATGTTGGGACTCATTAAAACCTCTTGTACAGCTCTTTGCTAAACAGAGCGAAGATGGTATAAAATTCCAGTCTTCCCACGATCATGAAAATAGCCAGTACCACCTTTTCCGCGGGAGAAAAGATATAAAAGCTTTCGGTGGGTCCGGCCATGGAAAAACCGGGTCCTATATTTCCGACCGTGGCAACAGCGGCCGAAACGGAGGTTAAGAAGTCGTGTCCGTTACCGTATAGAAAAAGACCCAAAACTGCCGTAGTTATCGCGTAGATAAAAAAGAATCCGCTCACTTTGGATAAGATGTTTTGAGAGATCCTTTTTTTATCTATCGACAAGGATATATGCGCCAGCGGATGCAGAGTCTGTCTGATTTGCAAAGAGAGGTTTTTAAAAAGGACAAGATATCTGATCACCTTGACCCCTCCGGAGGTTGATCCGGCGCATCCTCCGATCAACATGGCCGTAAATATCAAAGCGACTGTAACGTGTCCCAGTTGTTCGTAGTCTTCGACAACGAATCCCGTTGTAGTCAAGATCGAGGCCACGGCGAAAAAGGAGCGGGCCAGAGCGTCGTCCTCGGCCGTTTGGGGACGTATTAGCCAAAGCGCCGTCGAGAGGAGGATAAATATGCCGAGATACCATCTGACTTCAACAGAGGCGTAACCTCTCCAGTCCCCGCTTAGTAGTCTCAAATGAGCTATGAAGTTCGTACCGGCAAGTATCATGAAAACGGTCGTGATCCATATGACGGCCGAATTTTCGCCCCATGCGCCCAAGGAGGCGTTTTTAGTGGAAAAGCCTCCGGTAGAGACGGTGGAAAATGCGTGATTGAGAGCATCGAAAAAGGGCATTCCGGCCAGTTTTAGCGCCAGTAGATCAAAAACAGTCAGCGCGATGTAAATGATCCAAAGCCTTATGGCCGTCTCTTTGATTTTTGGAGTCGGTTTTTCGAGATTTATGCCGGTGGATTCGGATTTGAAAAGAGTCAGCGAGCCGGCCGGATTGATAAGACTCAGCAGTCCTACCGCCAGTACCACTATTCCCATTCCCCCCAGCCAATGCATCAGCGAGCGGGCGATAAGCGCGCTTTTTGGCAGAGCCTCTATATCTTCGTATATCGTGGCGCCGGTAGTGGTAAAACCGCTGACGGCTTCGAAAAAGGCGTCGTAAAAAGGGATCTGAGTGATTATATAAAGAAGGGCGCCTCCGGCCAAGGAGACGCTTAACCATATCAGATTCACGGCGAAAATGGCCTCTTTTATGTCTAATCTGGGCTTTTCCTCGGCAAAAAGCGAAAAGACCAAAAAGGATGTTATAAACAAAACGGCCACGAACAGGGCCGCATTTTCGACGCTCTCTCCGTAATAGACGCCGCCGATAACCGGAAATGTAAAAAACAGGGACGTTACTGTCAGCGTAGCCGCGGTAAACCTGAGGATCCTTTTTAGAGAGTGTATATCCACTTTTTTATCCTCTCTTCCCATTTCGAATTGGAAAAGACGGCTATAATGTCACCTTTTTTCAAAATAGTGCCCCTCTCGAGAGGGGAGATTTTTCCCTCTCTGATCAAAAACGTGCCTATCTCTTCGTCTGGCAAAGGAGAGATTTCCTTAAAAATTAGGGCGGAATCCTCGAATATTTTTCTCATCAAAACAGTACCGCTGCCGCCGCAAAAATGTTTTTCGGATACTCTAAAATCGGATCCTATCTTTTCTAAAATAGAATAGTACGCACTGGTTTTCGGCCCTCTGACGGTGGTTAGATCCAGTCGGTGCATAAGCGGGTAGTATTCGAGATTGTTGTTTATACAGACGCATTTTTTGATTCCGTACTCTTTGGCTTCGAGGGACCGGACTATGTTTCTTTCGTCGTTCTCTTCGGCGGCCACAACCAAGTCGGCGTAAACCACCCTCTCCTCTTCGAACACCCTTTTTTCGATATATCTGCTGTTTATGACCATAACGTTCTCTTGCAGCTCTTCGCTGGCGGAAGCGCATCTTTTTGGATCGCTATCAATCAGTTTTATCGTCAGTTTGCGCTTTGAGAGGCTCTTTGCTATTTCGATTCCCAGTCGGCCCGCGCCGAATATGGCCGCAGTTTTTATCTTTTGTCGGTAATCCCCCACTATTTCGCAAGAGAGTTTTTTTATCTCCTCTTTTGAAGAGAGAACATAAACCAGATCTCCCTTTTTTATTTCGTATCTGTTTTTGGTATCGATTTTGCCGTCTCTTTCTATAGCTACTGCAACGGCTTTTTCGGAGTCTTTGATCTTCAACTCCCTTTTTGCCCTAAACGAGTAGAGGCCGTAGTCTCCAAAGGGGAACTCTTTGACGTTTTCCGCGGCCGGAAGATCCAATACGGCCTCGATGGAGGAGGCCGAAAGGATGTAGGGAAATACCGCTTCGTCTATGCCGATTTTTTTCGCAATGGCGCTTTTGGCGAAATAGGGGTTTTTGAGTCTGATGATCTTTTTTGAAACCTCTATTTCGTCGTCGGCGATCAGCGTAGAAATAATGTTTACTTCGTCGCTGTCGGTCAGAGCGATAAAGAGATCGAACTTTTTACCCGGAAGTTTTTTGAACGTATCCGGATCTTCTATACTTCCCTCGATAGCCATCAGATCGAGAGATTCCGCCGCTCTCTCCACGGCGTCCGGATTGCTGTCGACTATAATGACGTCGTTACTGATCGAGAGCGATTCGGCTAGACGGAAACCGACCCTGCCGGCGCCGGCGACTACGATTTTCATCTGCATCCTTTTACAGGCCCCCTATCTCCTCTAAAGAGGAGGGCAAATGCGCGTTGCGTGTCGCAATGACTCCTACGGCCGGTATGCCCAGTTTTAACAGAGGCTGAGGTCGCAGGGGCTTTAAGTGGACGGCAAAGACTCTTTGTATCCTGTCGCTCCTGACGGCAACCTCTTTTGGAGTGAATTCGGCTTTTTGAGCTATTTTTACGACGCGCGCCTCGATGGGAGCGTCGGGAGCCGCGTCCAGAAAGATCGCCGCTTTGTCGCCTATTTTAATTTTGCCGTTTTCGATAGTGTCCACG
Organism: Campylobacterales bacterium; assembly: GCA_027065825.1. Lineage (GTDB taxonomy): Bacteria > Campylobacterota > Campylobacteria > Campylobacterales > Nitratiruptoraceae > Nitrosophilus_A. The sequence continues at coordinate 17,561 of JAMONM010000044.1, forward strand.
AATATTTTCAGATAGAGGGTATCGGGATCTATCAAAGTGGCGACCGTCATTCCGCTGCCCAGAACCTCTCCGGGCTGCGCCACCCTTTCGATGACGTATCCGTCGATCGGGGAGACTATCTTAAACTCGCGCAAGACGGTCTTGATCCTCTCTTTTTTTGCCTCCAGTACCTTCAGCGAACTCTCCAGAGCCTTAATGGAGGCCTTTAGCGAATCTATCTTTTTTAACGCCGATTTCGCCTCTTTGAGCGTGCTGTTTGCCGAAGAGATGGCAAATAACAGCTCTTTTTGTTTTGCTTTTAGCTCTTCGAGGGTTTTCATGTCGGTTGTGAGTTTAAGCTTTGCTTTTTCGAGACTCTGTTTGTCGATTAGATTTTGAGAGTATAGGTTTTTTAGTCTCAGATAATCTTTTTTGTCCTGATTTACGAGGGCCTTTAAGGAGTCGATCTTTTTTCCTATTCCTTCCAGCGCGGCTTGTGCCGCTTTTTTTGCGGCCGAAGCCTTTTTAACCTTTTGGGGGAGGGACTCTTTTGCTATTTCGAGCTCTATCTTTTGCGCTTCGATCTCATCCTTTTTTGCCTCTATGGAGGCTTCGATCTCCTTTTTTTGGGCTACAGTTTCGCCAGAGTCCAAAAGGGCCACCAGATCTCCTTTAGAGATTCGCATTCCATCTTCCACTTTTACGCTTTTTACTCTGGCGGGATATTTGGTGTTGAGTCTGATTATGTAACCGTCGATGTTGCCTGTACCCTCGATCAGATAGGGCGGAAGGGAGGGGGGATTTAGTTTTTTGTAGATAAAATATGAAGCCGCCGCCAACAGAGCTCCAATTATCAGGAGCGTCATATATCTGTTAGTGAAATTTTTCAAAGTTTCCCCCTTTTATATATGGAGTGTATCAATATAACTCCCATAACGACCGCCACTACGAAGCCGGCTATTCCCAGGATGGGAATGTCCCGAACAAGAGGCGGCGTTTTTGCCAGAACTATGAGGGCGGATCCAATCAATATCGCCGCTATGATTATGGCTATAGAGAGTCTGTTGGCCGACTTTTCGAGAGTCTCCTCCATTTTCTCAAGACCCAGATGTTCAAACTCTATTTTGAGTTCTCCGCTTTTTATCTTCTCTATTAGTGCTTTTATATCCTGCGGGAAACCTCGAAAAAAGTCGGCTATCTCTTTTGGAAGCTCTTCCGTTTTTTCTAAAAAAGCCCTCAAAGAGAAGAACTCTTTGTAAAATCTTCTGATATACGGTTCGATCTCTTTTGCCGCGTTGAATTCCGGATCGAGACGTTTTCCGACACCCTCTATCGTTATAAGCGCTTTTACCAGCAAATAGTTGTTCTCTTTGAAATAGACCCTGTATTGACTCATGAGAGAGACGATATCCGTAAGCAGATTTTTTAATTTGATCTCTTTGAGCGAGCCGTAAAAATAGGTTCTGATGATATCGCCCATATCTTTGGCGAAGGCGTCTTTGTCAAGATTTTCGTTTTCGATTCTGGCCAGTTGCAAAATCGCCATCGCCGCCTTTTCTTCCTCCTCTTTTACCACGTAGTAGATCATATCCACGAAATATCTACGGTCTTTTTCGCTTATGCTGCCCATCATTCCGAAATCCAAAAAGGCTATTTTGTTGTTAGCTAGAACGAAAATGTTACCCGGATGCGGATCTGCGTGGAAAAATCTGAATTCGAAAATCTGTCTGCAAAAAAGCTCGAATCCGTTTTTGGCCACGCTTTTTGGATCTATGCCCGATCGTTCGAGATGATGTATATCGGATACCTTTATGCCGTCGATATACTCTACGGTTAATATTTTTGAAGAGGAGTATTTTTCGTATAGCTTTGGTACGAGGATTTTCTCTTCGCCTTCGAAATTTCTCGCGAATCTTTTTAGGTTAAGGGCCTCTATGGTGTAGTCTAGCTCTTTGTAGAGAGTCTTTTCGAACTCGTTTATTATCTTTTGGGGAGATTCGATTCCGTAGTTTTTAAGTCTCTCTTCGAGTACCTGGGAGATTTTCCGTAAAAGCTCCAGATCCGTTTTGATGATCTCCTTGGCTCTCGGTTTTAAGACTTTTACCGCCACCGTTTCGCCGTTTTCGCTCAGTATCCCTTTGTAGACCTGTCCCAAAGAGGCCGAAGCCACCAGTTCGAGCTCTTTTTTAAAGAGCTCTTTCGAGCTTTTGCCGAACTCTTCCACGAATAGAGGTTCGATCTCCTCAAAAGGAACCGGATCTACTCTATCTTGCAGTTTTGCGAACTCTTCGGCCAGATCAAGAGGTATCAGATCCGGTCGGGTGGAGAGGATTTGGGCCATTTTTATAAAAGTGGGTCCTAGCTCTTCGATACTCTTTCTGATTCTTTCGCTGCGTGAAAGATGTCTGATATCCTCGGATGCTACGGATAGATTTACGTACTTTTCGAGGCCGGTACTCTCTACCAGATCGGCAAAACCGTATTTGATCAGAATAAAGAGGATCTCCTTTAGCCTCTCTATCTGACGCAGAGTTTTTATCATTTTTTCAAAAGCAGCTCTTTGAGCTCTTTTATCTCTTTTTTAAGTGCGGAAATATCCTCTTTGGTAGCCACTCCTAACGATTTTAGCTCTTTTTTTATCTCCTGCTCTATCTTTTTTTGAAGCTCTTGCCTGCTCTTTTCGCCTTCGTTTTTTAGTTTTTGGAGGAATTTTTCCCCCTCTTCCTTGCTCATCTGCCCTTTTTTTACCATCTCCTCAATCATCTCTTCGGCTTTGTCCTTGGCTATGAACATAGCTCCCAGTCCGATTTTTACCAGATCGATAGGGCTTAGCCTCTCCATTGTCGTCTCCTTTTTTTGGTTCTTTGGCTATTTTACTACACCTTTTATAAAAAAGTCGCACGCCTCTTTCGCGTAGTCCTCGTGGATATCGCCCCCAATTAGCCAGTGTTCTATATAGCCGAAGGTAAAAGAGTGAAACAGTATCGCAAGTTTTAGATGATCTTTGGTTTTTAGTCCCTCTATTTTCGCGAATTCCTTCGCGAGAACCTCGTAGATCGCTACGGCCGGATTGCCTTTGTTGGCGTTTAGCTTCGCGAAAAAGAGAGGATCTCCGGCCACGGTATCTTTGAGCAGGTTGACTTTGGATTTGAAAGTTTCGAATTTCAGTTCGACGAAAAACTGCAATCTCTGGATAGGATCGTCGATCTTTTCGAAACCTTTTAGTAGATTGTCCACGAAAATCTCTATCTGAAGCCTCACATATTCGTAAAACAGCTCCTCTTTCGAAGAGAAGAGCTTATACAGCGCCCCTACGGAGAGATTGCAAAAGGAGGCTATATCGCTCATTTTCGAATTGGCAAAGCCGTGCTTCTCCAGATATTCGCCGGCTCTTTGCAGTACCAGCTCTTTTTTGAACTCTTTGATTTTCTCTTTTATATCCATTTACATCTCCACAACTTTTTTGCCTCTGTATATCCATACGAAGAGAACCGGAATGAAAACCAGGGTCAAAAAGGTTCCGACCATCAATCCGCCTATGGCCACCGCGCCGAGCGGCGCCAGTCTCTCCAGCCCGATAGCCCACCCCAGCGCAACAGGCAACATTCCGGCCGTAGTGGCAAAGGCGGTCATCAGAACCGGTCTGGTTCTGATTTTTATACTCTTTAACATGGCCTCTTTTGCCTCAAGGCCCTTTTTCATACCGAGGATGGCAAACTCTATTAATAGTATCGCGTTGTTCACTATGATTCCGCTAAGCAGTATAAAACCCATCATCGCCGGCATGGAGGTGTGATAATCCATCAACAGCAAAATCCAGCTCGCGCCTATTAGGGTAAGGGGAATCGAAAAGATTATCAATAGAGGAGCCCTAAAGGAGTTGAACATGGGGACCAGTACGATAAATATCAATCCTATTCCGAAAAAGACCGCTTTTATCATTCTCTTTGCGGAGTCTTCGAACTGGGCTATATCGCCGGTCTGTTCCATATCAATTTCGGCGGGGAGTTTTTTGTTTGAAAAGCTCTCCTCGAAGCTCTGCATTATGTGCGAGATCGCTGCTTTTTCCCTAAAACCGTAGACATCTACGGTATATTTTAGTCCCTCCCTCGTTATTTCGCTGGGTTCGACGCTTTCTGAAATCGATGCGATCTGAGAAAGGGGGATTTTTCCTTTAGGTGTATCTATAAGCAGCGTGGACAGCATCCGTTTGAGCTCTTTTTTCTCCTCTCCCCTGACTCTTATTGCTATATCGACCGAGTTTTGAACCGGTTTATACGCTACCGGAACGCCTTTTATCAGGGCCGAAAGCTGAGTGGATAGGCTTTTTGAATCGATACCGTATAGAGCCGCTTTTTGTTCGTCTACGGATATTTTATATACGATTTTGTCTAGACTCCAGGTTCTGGCCACGTTTACGAGCCCTTTGGTGTTTTGAAGGGTCTCTTCCAAAATATCGGCGCTCTTTTGAAGGGTTTCGAAGCTATCTCCGCTGAGCATGACGTCGACGTTGCCTCTGATCGAGGAAAGAGCGGTAGCGCCGTAGTCGAAGACGGTGTAATATTTTAGGTTGGGAACGTTTTGGAGTTTGGCTCTAATCTTTTTTTGGATATCCCATATGCTCTCGTCCCGTTCGAATCTGTTCACGTAGGTGGCCGTGACGCTTATCGTGTCGATACCGCTCCCGCTACCTATGCTGAGAACTCCGGGCTCACTTCCTACGGCAGCGGAAATTTTCTCTATCTTTCCGCTATCGTATAGGATCTGGTTTACTCTTTTTAGTACCTTTTCGCTCTCTTGGATAGGGAGATTGGAATCGAGCGTCAGATTTAGTTTGACTATGCCGGTATCCATCGGAGGCATCAGCTCCTGTCCCACTATGGGCATAACGACTCTGGCGCTTATAACGAAGGCCGCCAGCAGCAAAATGAAATATCCAAAAGCTACCTTTTTACTCTCCATGGCTTTTTGTGCAAGAGCGGAAAAGAAAAGACGCGATTTTTCGTTAAAACCGTCGGTTATCGCCGCAAAAGCCTTTTCGGCCTTGAGTATCCACGGAGAGTCGATGGCCAGAAACTTCAGACTCAAAAGAGGAACGGTGGTGATCGAGATAATGTATGAAGCCGCAAGCGCTATCAAAAGAGTCGATACCAGCGGTCTGAATATGGTTTGCGGATAGTCTCCCACGAACATGATGGGAAAGAGTGCGGCCATTGTGGTAATTGTTCCGGAGAGATCCGCGAACATAATCTCTTTAGTTCCCTCTATGACCGCTCTTTCTATCGGTTTTTTGAGCTCCTTAAAGTGGCGCTCTATATTCTCCATTACCACGACGGCGTCGTCCAGCAGCAGCCCCAGCGCCAAAATTATGGCCGTTAGCGTGACGACGCTAAACTCGATCTGAAACAGATACATAAACGCCACAGTGGCGGCGTAAACGAGAGGAATGGTAACCAGTACCACCAATACCTGGCGCAGGGAGGCCAGAAAGAAAAACGCTACGATAGTAGACATTATTATCGCGTCTCTTAGCGACTCGAACATATTGGCGATGCTCAGCTCTATAGTATCCTTTTGAGTATCCGTTATCTCGAAATCCAGATAGGGGTATTCGGCTTTTAGCCGATTTAATCTCTTTTCGGTATTTTCGATGGTTTTTACCACGTCGGCGTCTATGGATCTTTGAACCGCAAGGGCTATTGCCGGTTTGCCGTTGCCGTAATATAGAGCGCTGTTGTCGTAGTGGCCGTAGCTTATTTTGGCGATATCTGATAGTTTTATATTCGGGGTAATTGGAATTTCGGAGATCTCGAAAATGGTTCGGCGCTTTCCTTGGCTCTTTAGCAGAAAGCGTCCTTGTGGTATATCGAGAAAGCCTATGGCGTAGTCTTTGTCGTTTTTAGAGAGCGCGGCTATGACTTTGTCGATACTCAGATTGTATGAGTCGAGCTTCTCTTTGTCGATATCGACCAAAATCTCTTTTTTGTATCCGCCGAAAATGTCTACGTTGCTGACGCCTTTGACTTTTAGGAGTATATCTTTGATCTCGTTTTCGCAGATCTCCCTGACTTCAAGCAAGGAGGCTTTATCGGAGGAGACTCCTATAGTTATTACAGGAGCGGTGGCCGCCGTAATCTTGTGAATCTGGGGCTCTTTGATCTGTTCGGGAAGCGAAGAGCGTATTTTGCTTATGGCGTTCGTTACGTCGTTGGCGGCGCTGTCTATTCCTTTTTCATATTCGAATTCGGCCCTTATAACGCTTACTTCGTCGATAGTGGTGGAGTAGACTCTGCGTATCTTGTCGAGGGTATAAAGCTCTCTTTCCACCACTACGGCCACGTTCGAGGCAATATCTTTCGCGCTGGCTCCCGGCCACTGAACCACGACGGCTATTTCGGGTCTGTTGGAATCCGGGAAAAGTTTTCTATCGATCGAGTTGTAGCCGTAAATTCCCAAAAAGAGAAAAATTCCCAGAAACGATATTATCGCATAAGGTCTTTTTAGAACTCTCTCTATCCAGCCGCTATTCATTATCCGAAACCTTTACCTTTTGAACGAAAAAGAGTTTGGAGAGCTTGTCGTTGCTGCCGATCGCTACCTTGTTTGTGACGTTCAGATCTATGATCGCGAAGCTCTCGTCTTTTGCCAGTATCGTTACTTTTTGTGGTTTAAATCCGCCATCTTCATAGATAAAGATATAGTAGGTTCCTTTTTTTTCAAGCAGAGCTTTTATGGGGATTTTGGTTCCTTCGGCCTCTTTTAGGACCAGTTTCGCTTTGACTATGGAGTTTTCCGGCAGATCAAGGGTTATCGGCTCTACTCTGAGAGTCGCTAGATAGTTGCGAGTCTGGGGCAAAATTTTGTTCAAAACCGCGGTTTTGTTCTCTATATAGACTTTCTGTCCGGGTTTTACCAAAGACAAAAACTCTCCGGGCACTTCGAAATCGACCCTTTTTGTATTAGAAGCGAGTACGGCTATCGGTTTTCCAGCCGCCGCAAAGTCTCCCTCTTTTAGGTTTAGGGAAATGACCGTGCCGTCTATGGGGGCTTTTAAAATCAGATATTTCAGTTTGGATTTTAGAGATTTAAGCTGCGCTTTTTTGGAAGCTATCTCCTTTTTTTTCGAGATTAGTGATGTTTGCGCCTTTTTGAGAGAGCTGATTTTCATCTTTAAAAGAACCTCCGATTCCTCGAGCTTCTCTTTAGATAGAGCGCCGGCTTTGTAGAGCGCTTCGTTTCTGAGATATACGCTCTTTGCGAACTCCATATCTTTGGCGGCGGCCTCGAGGGCGCTTTTTAGGGACTCCAAAGAGGCCTCAAGACCCGAAATCGACTCTTTTAGGGAGTCGATGGAGCTTTTTGTCTCTTCGTCGTCGAGTTTGGCTACCAAATCGCCTTTTTTGACGATATCTCCCTCTTTGACGTAGATTTTCTCCACGAAAGAGGGAGTTTTGGTTGCTATGGCCGGCCTGTTGGAGCTATAGTATCTGCCGGTTAGATAGAGTTTTTCCTCTACCTTGCCCCGTGACGGCGCAACGGTTTCGACTACCACCGGTTTTACGCCCGGCGTGGGCATGGATGCCAGTTCTTCTTTCTTTTTCTTGACGAAAACGGCGCCGACAACTATCAATGCGGCTATTGTCAAAAATGTCAAAATCTTTTTCATCGTTCACCTGCCGTAATATAGTTCAAATAGGCTTTTTGAGATAGAATCTCGTACTCGGTTTCGATCAAAGACGCTCTGGCCATAGAGTGTTTTGCCATGGCGTATAGCAGATCGTACATGTCGCTTACTCCCTTTTCATATTTTATTTTTTCCGTCTTTTCGATCTTTTGCAATAGGCTAATCCTCTTTTTTAGCGAGAGTAGCTTCGCGTTTAGTTCTTTGAGATCGTTAAAACCCTTTTTTATACGACTTTTTAGCTCCAACAGCTCTTTTTTTAAAGCCTGTTCGGAGATGATGGAGGCTATTTTGGCCTTTTGAATTTTGGCCTTTGAGTATCCAAAATCGAAAACGTTCCACTTTAGGTACACTCCCGCCTGCCAAAGCTCTTTTTCCGTTTCGTTGGCGAAATTTTTACCGTAATATGCGTTTAGCGAGAGGGTAGGGTATAGGACCGATCTGCTTTTTTCGAGGAGTTTTTCGCTTTTGCGTTTTTCGATCAGCGATTTTTGATATAGATAGGTATCGGTAGCCCTGTTTGTCCGTAGAGGTTCTAGGTATCGATTTTTTTCTATTTTGTCGATCTTCTCGACTCCTATCAAAGCCGCGAGCTGGCTTTTTAAAGTTTCGATTGAGAGCCGCGTTTTTTCGGTTTGATAAATAGCCTCTTGCAGATCGCTTTCGACTTTTAGCAGATCCAGCGGCGCTTTTTTCCCGGCAGAGACCTCTTTTTGGGTATCCTCGAACAGTCTTCTTAGAGCGTTTTGATACTCGGTGGAGCTTTTTTTAATCTCGTTTAGAGATAGGATTTTATAAAAGAGGGCCTTGATATTGTAAATAAGCTGCTCTTTGGTTAGTTTCAGCTCCTTCTCCCTTAAAACTTTGGATAGATCGGATATCTCTATCGAGGCTCTGTCTGCAAAGCCGTTGAAAAGACGTACCTCATATCTGGCTCCGGCGGAAGTTATCTCCTTGCTGGAGACTATTCCCGGCGTCAAAGGAGGCACGATCGGCGCTAACGTTCTGGGGATGTTGTATCTGGTGTATCCTCCCTCCAGCGAAATCTTTCCGAGGCTTTTTGCGATACTTTCTCTTTTTTCCTTTTTTGATTGAGATAGTTTCGATTGGGAAATTTTCAATACGGGACTGTGTTGCAGTGCCGTATCTACGGCCTCCTGCAGAGTGATTCCGTAACCTATGGAACATAAAAGCGCTACAAGAAGACCCTTTTTCATCAAACGATCCTGTCGAGGTTTATTCGAAATAATAGAATATTGTTCCTTAAATAAGAATTAGTTAATAAAAAAGTGAATATAATTCACATAATGGCCCGTTCGAAACTTTCCCGTTGAAAAAGGAGTCTTATGAAAAAAGTCGGGGCGGTATTGATGGTTTTGACGCTGATACTCTTTTCCTACGCTCTGTACGACTATGTGGATTTCAGAATAAAAAACGCCGTCAGCGACGCCGCCTTTGTCAGAAGCGACACGCTAAGCACTCTTTCTTTCAAAGTGGACGGCAAGATTTTGCGTATGGCCAAACAGGAGGGGGATAGGGTAGAAAAGGG
>JAMONM010000045.1 GCA_027065825.1 Campylobacterales bacterium
GATTTTCAGATCTCCCTCGCCTATCTCTCCGCTCTCTTCGGAGCTGATCATCCCGAACTTGCTTAGTCGCGAGATATATATCTTTTCCGCATGCAGATCTATCTTGCTGCTTCTATCTCCTCCGGCCCCCACGCCTTCGTAGAGAAAAAAATCCTCGTCCAAGCCCTCTTTGATCAACAGATACAGCTCCTCTGCGGCGCTCCTGCAGGAGTCAAAAAGCCCTTCGTACACTATGAGAGAATCTTTTTGATTATCGATCTTGCCGCCTCCCTGCCGTCGTAAGCCGCCGTAACCACCAGATCGGCTCCTCTGTAACAGTCGCCGCCGGCGAACACTCCGGGTTTGGTCGTTTCATAGTTCTCGTCCACTATTACGGCTCCCCATTCATTCGTCTCTATTCCGTTTTTCGACAGAAACTCCAAAGGAGTATTGTTGAATCCTAAAGCAAAAATGACTATATCGGCGTCCAGCCGAAATTCGCTTCCTTTGATCTCTTCGAGTTTTTTTCCGCTTTGAAGAGTTTTGACCATCTTTACGCCTACTACTCTGCCCTCTTCGTCCGCAAGGATCTCTTTCGGAGCCGCGTTAAAGATGAACTCTCCGCCCTCTTCCACGGCGTTTTGATACTCTTTTTTGCTGCCGGGCATGCTTTTTACGTCTCTACGATATGCGCAGACGACCTTTTTGGCTCCCTCTCTGACTGCGGTCCTAACGCAGTCCATCGCTGTATCGCCGCCGCCAATTACAACTACGTTTTTATCTTTGACGTTGACTGTTTTGTCGTAATCGTCGCCGAAAAGCTTTCTTTGTATGTTTACCAGAAACTTCATTGCCGGCATGGCCCCTTTGGAGTTTTCGCCGGCTATCGAGGGCATTCTGGACTTTTTGGCCCCAATTCCTATAAAAACGGCATCGTAGTTTTCCAAAAGATAATCAAAGGTAATATCCTTGCCCACCTCTTTGTTCAGATATAGTTTCATACCGGCTTCCCTCATCCAGTCTATTCTTCGCTGAATGACCCTCTTGTCCAGCTTGAAGCCCGGTATCCCGTACGTCAGCAGACCGCCCGCTCTATCCTCTTTTTCGTAAACGTGTGGTTCGATACCAGCCCTGAGCAGAAAGGTTGCGCACGAAAGACCGGCCGGACCAGATCCTATTATCGCAACCTTCTTATCGGTAGTTATACCGGGAAATTCGGGCCTTAGACCCCTTTTGAACCCCTCTTCGCTGATGTATGTCTCTACGGGCCCTATAGTCACCGCTCCGTAACCCTCGTTGAGGGTGCAGTGGCCTTCGCACAGTCTGTCGTGGGGGCAGATACGGCCCATAACCTCCGGAAACGGCGAAGAGTCGTTAGATAGCCTAAAGGCCAGCTCCAGATCACCTTCTGCGACCGCTTTGAGCCAGTGCGGTATATAGTTGTGCAACGGACATCTGTTGTGGCAGTAGGGATCGCCGCATTGAACGCACCGTTCCGACTGTAGCGAGGCCTCGTTAGGCGAATATAGATCGTAAATTTCGAAAAAATCTTTTATTCTCTCGTTTATCGCCCTCTTTTTGGGATCGACTCTTTCAGTAAATATGAAACTTTGCATATTATTCCCCTTCCTCAAGGTTTAAAGGCACTTTCGTCAGCTCTTTGGGCCTTACCATCCAGAAATTCCTCAACTCCATTCTGAAGTTTTCCAAAATCTCAAGGGCCTTTTTACTCTTTGTCTCGTTGTAATATATTTTAAGCAGTCTTTTCAAATAGTGTCTGGCTTCGTCGAACTCGTCGGTATCTATTCTCCTGGCCTCTATCAGCTCCTGGTTGATCTTTTCCGCGAATTCGTGCTCCTTGTCGTAAACGAAAGCCAGCCCCCCGGTCATACCGGCGCCGAAATTGATTCCGGTTTTTCCGAGAACCACAACGATACCGCCGGTCATATATTCGCAGGCGTGATCGCCGGTGCCCTCCACTACGGCAAGAGCTCCGGAGTTTCTTACCGCGAATCTCTCTCCCACGCTGCCCGCAACAAAAAGCTTGCCGCCGGTAGCCCCGTAAAGACACGTATTACCGGCCAAAGAGAACTCTTCGCCGTGTTTTTTGCCGGTTATCACTATCTTTCCGCCGTTCATACCTTTGCCAACATAGTCGTTGGCCGCACCGGTAAGATGTATATTTATCCCGTTTATCAAAAAGGCTCCCAACGATTGACCCGCAACCCCTTCGAGTTCGATGTTGATGGCGCCATCTCTCAAACCGGCGTCGCCGTAGTATTTGGCTATTTCGCCGCTTATTCTGGCGCCGAAACTTCTATTTAGGTTCTCTATCCTCTTTTTGACCTTGACGCTGATTTCGGGATTCTCTATAGCCGGATATACCTCTTTTAAAATCTCCTTTTCGTACTCGTTTTTGTCAAAAGGCTCATTGGAAGGAACCTGCATAGTATCGGGGCCGTCCAGCCTTTGCAAAACCGAACTAAAATCGAACTTTTTGGCAAACTCGTCGTCGACGACCTTCAAAAGATCGCTTCGTCCGATAATCTCATCCATACTTCTATACCCCAGCGAGGCCAGTATCTCCCTAACGTCTTCGGCCAATAGAGTAAAGTAGTTTATCAGCCT
>JAMONM010000046.1 GCA_027065825.1 Campylobacterales bacterium
TGTCCGGATCTCTGCCGGCGAAAGCTCTAAAACTTTCTATAGCCGGTCTGCTGCCGCCTTTGCATAGAATCTCGTTTAGATAGCTCTGGGCTATCTCTTCGTTATAGATCCCGTTGTCAACGAACATGAAATAGGCATCGGCGCTCAGTACCTCGGCCCATTTGTAGCTATAGTACCCGGCGGCGTATCCTCCTGCGAAAATGTGTCCGAAACTCCACTGAAATCTATTATACGAAGGAGGCTTCAAGAGCGAAATCTCTTCTCTAACCTCATCCAGTATTCTTTGAACGTCTTTTTCGTCTTTCCCCTCCATATGGATCAACATGTCAAAAAGCCCGAACTCCAGCTGTCTGAGCATAGCCAAAGCGGATTGAAAGTTTTTGGCCTCTACCAGTCGGTCAATCATTTCCTCGGCGATCGTCTCTCCGGTTTCGTAATGTTTTGCAAACTCCTTTAAAACGCTCTTTTCATAGGCGAAGTTTTCCAAAAATTGGCTGGGAAACTCCACCGCGTCCCACTCTACGCCGGAAATCCCGCTAACGGCCGGCTCTTCCACGATACTGAGCAGATGGTGCAGAGCGTGACCCATTTCGTGAAAGAGAGTGACAACGTCGTCGTGCCTGAGCAAAGAGGGCATTTCCTCGGTGGCTGGAGAGAAATTGGCGACTATAAACGCTACGGGTAAAATCTCGTTTCCGTGTTCGTCTATATGGTGAGTTACCCACTCGTCCATCCACGCGCCCCCTCTTTTCCCCTCTCTGCTCTCAAGATCTACGTATAATCTGCCTATTATCCTCCCTTTACGATAAAGATCGTAGCATGAGGCGCTATCGTGCCACAAAGGAGTATCTATTTTTTCAAACTCTATATGGAACACTCTTTTTAAAAAGTCAAAAAGACCTTTTAGGGTATTTTCCTTTTCAAAATATGGGCGGTACTCCTCCTGTGACAGATCGAACCTCTCTTTTTTTAGTTTTTCGCTAAAATAGGCCACGTCATAGGGTTCCAATTTTTCCGAAAATCCGCATCTGGCGGCAAACTCTTTCAGCTCTTGGAGCTCTTTTAGGGCCTGAGGTCTGCTCTTTTTGGCTAAATCCCTTAAAAACTCCACCACCTCCCTAGGCGAAGCGGCCATTTTGCTCTCGAGACTCAAGGAGGCGTAGTTTTCAAACCCTAAAATTTTCGCCTTCTCCTGCCTGAGCGACAAAATTTTCCCCAAAACCTTTTCGTTTTGAGGGGCTCTCGTAACGTACGCCCTATATAACTCCTCCCTTTTTTCCCTGTTGCTGCCGTACGTCATATAGGCTATGTAACTGGGCTGTTTTAGAGTGAATCTGTATAGAGTTTTCCCCTCTTTTTCCACTTTTGCGGCCTGCAGATCGGTTTTGGGAATTTCGGCCACATCTTTTTCATTCTCTATGATCATCTCGTAGGAGTCGGTGGCCTCCAAAAGATTTTGGGCGAACCTGGAACCCAGTTCGCTAAGCGACATATTTATCTCTTTTAATCTATCCTTTTCGTTCCTCTTGAGAGATACCCCGCTGAGCTCGAACTCTTTGATTAAATCGTCCAAAACCTTTCTACGCTCGCGATTTAGATCTTTTTCCTTCTCTTTGATCTCCAGTAAATAACGATAGATATCCTCGTTCTGCCCGATTTCGGTATGGTATCGGCTCAACTCTGCAAGCAAAGAGTTGTATATCTCTTCGCTTTTTTTCGTGTTGCAAACGTAGTTTAAATGAGATATGGGAGAGAAATAAAAACCCAGCTCCTCCTCCATCAGCTGAAGAGGTCTGACAAAATTTTCGTAGTTTTTCTCCGAAATATTTAAAAGCCGCTCAATCTCGGCTCTGTTCTTTTCGATAGTCTTTAGAACCAGCTCTTTTTGGGCATCCAGATTCGTTTCGTTCAAAACAAAGGGTTTAAAGCTCATGATCTCCTCCTGTTGCGGAGGAGATTATATCAAATTTCGCTCTGTCTAATCTCTTTGTAGATCTTTTCGTACCTTTCGACGATATTTCTCTCGGGTACCTTTCTTGCGGCGATATATCCTATGATTTTGCCGTTTTCGTCCAGTTTGGGCTTTACGTAGCTCATCACCCAGTAATATCTACCGTCTTTGCGGAGATTTTTGATGGGCCCCTCCCACGTTTCTCCGTTAACGATAGTCTCCCACAGCTCCTTGAAAGCCGCTTTGGGCATGTCGGGATGCCTGACTATATTGTGCGGCTTTCCGACCAGCTCCTCTTTGCTGTAGCCGGATATTTCGCAAAATTTCCTGTTTGCGAAGGTAATTACTCCCTTTAGATCGGTTTCGCTGATTATCACTCCGTCGCTGAAAAAATACTCTTTGTCTACAGGCTGCGGTCTTTTCATCGGGCCTCCGAAGATTGAATTTTTTATATTATATCAAAAAAAATTAAATTAATTAATCTATATTTAACAAATATTATTAACTTGTAACGCTTATCGGAATTACCCGTATATTTTATGTTACCATTGCTCAAAAACTGGAGAGGGAATGAGACACCTTTTCGCATCTTTTTTACTCGCGGCGGTCGCTTCGGCATCGATCGAGTGGCAAACGGATCTGAAAAAGGCGCTTGAGATATCCAACAGGCTGGATAAACCGCTATTTATATTCGTCGAGCGAAACGATCCGCCCTGTCGCTGGTGCGAAAAAATGAAAAAGAAAACTCTATCTCAAAAAGATATCTCAAATCTTATAAACAGAGAATTTCTGCCGGTAATCGTAGACAAAAACTCCATAAAGATCCAAGAGATCCCAAAACCTAAATACGTGCCAACCATCTATATTCTCCATAGAGGCGAAATAATAAAAAAAATAATCGGCTACTGGTCCGCCGAAGATTTCATGACCGATCTCAAAGAGATCCAAAACAGTCTAAAAGAGAGGAAAACACCACATGAGTGAAATAAACGAAAAGATTATCGACAGACTCTCATCCGATCCCGATCTAAAAGAGTTGATAAGAAAAAAAGAGCGATTTTCTGCGAGTATGGCATCGATAATGATGCTTATATATTTCGGTTTTATTTTAATGATCGCTTTTGCGCCTGAACTCTTGGGAGAGACCATAGAAAAAGGCGGCGTCGTTACTTGGGGCATTCCCCTGGGAATCGGAATTATCCTCGTAGCCTTTTTGTTGACCGGGCTTTACGTGGCGTTACTAAACGAAAAATTCGACCTAATCAACGCAAAGATAATAAAAAAAGCAAAGAGCGGCAAATGAAAAATATCTGGGTAATTATACTCCCTTCGGTAACCGCGCTGGCCCAAAGCGAAACCGAAAGAGATCCCAACTATAGTGCGATCTCTATGTTTTTGGCTTTTGTTCTCTTTACGCTGGCGATAACCTATTGGGCCTCCAAAAGAACAAAGACAACCAGCGATTTTTATACCGCCGGCGGAGGTATCAGCGGCTTTCAAAACGGTCTGGCCATGGCCGGAGACTACATGAGCGCGGCCAGCTTTTTAGGAATTTCCGCACTTGTGTTTCTAAACGGTTTTGACGGTTTGGTATACTCCATCGGATTTCTGGTAGGATGGCCGATAGTGCTGTTTTTGATAGCCGAAAAACTTCGTAATCTCGGCAGATACACTTTCGCCGACGTGGTAAGTTTCAGACTCAGGGCGAAACCCACAAGAACCCTAGCCGCACTGGGCTCGATAGTGACTGTTTTGCTCTATCTCATAGCGCAGATGGTCGGTTCGGGAAAGCTGATTGAGATTCTCTTTGGACTCGATTACGAGCTCGCAGTGGTTTTGGTGGGAGTATTGATGATATTGTACGTAACTTTCGGCGGAATGCTGGCTACCACATGGGTACAGATCATAAAGGCCGTTTTACTGCTTTTTGGAGCTAGTTTTATGGCTTTTGCCGTTTTATACAGATTCGGATTCGATTTTGAATCGCTGTTTCAAAAGGCGATAGAGGTCCACCCTCTCAAAGAAAAGATTTTAATGCCCGGAGGGCTTCTCTCCGATCCCGTTTCCGCCATCTCTTTGGGATTGGCTCTGATGTTCGGTTTGGCCGGCCTACCCCATATACTGATGCGCTTTTTTACGGTTTCTGACGCAAAAGAGGCCAGAAAATCGGTTTTTTGGGCGACCGGTTTTATAGGATATTTTTATCTTTTAACCTTCGTAATAGGTTTTGGGGCCATCGTTTACGTTATGCAAGATCCCCAATATCTCGACGCCGACGGTAAATTGCTCGGGGGAACCAACATGGCCGCCGTTCATCTGTCCCACGCTATCGGCGGAAATCTGTTTTTAGGTTTCATTTCGGCCGTAGCCTTCGCCACGATACTGGCCGTAGTGGCCGGTCTGACCCTGGCCGGCGCTTCGGCAATCAGCCACGATCTATACGCCTCTTTGTTCAAAAAAGAGAAAAGCGGAGAAAAGACCGAAATGAGAGTAGGCAAAATAGCCACAATAGCCATAGGGGCAACGGCGATTTTATTGGGTATCGCTTTTGAGAGTCAAAATATAGCGTTCATGGTAGGGTTGGCTTTCGCGATCGCAGCCAGCACCAACTTTCCCGTACTGTTTTTGAGTATGTATTGGAAAAAAACTACTGCCACAGGCGCCCTCCTAGGCGGTACGATAGGATTGGTTACGGCTGTGGTTTTGGTTATTTTGGGACCGGCCGTATGGGTTGATATACTAGGTAACGAAGAGCCGATTTTCCCATACAAGTATCCGGCACTGTTTTCCATGAGCGCCGCCTTTTTGGGGATATGGATATTCAGTCTGCTGGACAGATCGCCAGAGGCCGAAATAGAAAGAGCGAAATTTAACGAACAGCTTATCAGATCCCAAACGGGAATAGGAGCCGACAAGGCCACCGAACATTAAGCAAAAAAGATTCGAGGTTTTTCTTAAAGAACTCTTGTAAAATATCGCATAGCAGCAAAAAGAGAGGAAATCTTATTTTTTATTGGATAATGTTTATTGATCGCTTGCAAAAATCTCAACGGCCAATAAGGCGTTGCGGCGATCTACGAGAGTAAAGATTACATCGTGAGAGACTCTCCAATCGACCGCTCTATGAGAAAGCTCTAAATTCGACAGATTAGTTGTTACTTAGCGTAACACGATATCAAAGAACGATTTTTAGAGGCGTGCGACAAAGGGCTGAGGACTTGAAATCGGATCTTACCGATTTGATAAAATCGACATATGGAGTCTCTCCGAAAAAAAGAGAAGGAGACAGAAATGGAAAACACTGTTTTTCAACCGCCGGCACAAATTAAAAACAGGGCCAGAATAAACTCTATGGAGCGCTATAGAGAACTGGTAGAAGAGGCTAAAAATGATTTTGAGGGTTTTTGGGACAGACTGGCAAAAGAGAAAATCAACTGGATAAAACCCTACGACAAAGTGCTCGACGAGAGCGAAGCCCCTTTTTACAAGTGGTTCGTAGGCGGAAAGCTCAACGTTACCGAGCAGTGTATCGACCGACATCTGGAAAAACGCAAGAACAAAGCGGCAATAATCTGGGAAGGGGAGCCTGGCGATAGACGGATAATCACCTATTTGGAACTATACAAAGAGGTTAACAGATTTGCGAATCTATTAAAAAACAGATTCAAAATCAAAAAAGGTGATCGCGTCGTCATATATATGCCGATGATTCCCGAAGCGGCTTTCGCCATGCTGGCGTGTGCTAGAATCGGCGCCATTCACTCGGTAGTTTTTGGAGGTTTTAGCGCCGAAGCTCTTCGCGACAGAATCAAAGACGCTCAGGCAAAACTGGTTATCACTGCAGACGGCGCATACAGGCGCGGCAAACCATATCTGCTAAAACCCGTAGTAGACGTGGCACTGGCCAAAGAGTGCGAAAGCGTGGAGGCTGTGCTGGTCGTACGCAGAAACAACGAAGAGATCAACTGGCACGAGGGACGCGACTACGACTACCACGAACTGATCAAAGATCAGCCTGACGCTTGCGAACCTGAGATCATGGACGCCGAAGATCCGCTTTTTTTGCTCTACACTTCAGGCAGTACCGGCAAACCAAAAGGAGTTCAGCACGCTCAGGCCGGATATATTCTCTGGGCTCAGTTGACGATGGAATGGGTTTTCGATATCCGGGACGAAGATACCTACTGGTGTACCGCGGACGTAGGCTGGATCACCGGACACACCTACATCGTTTACGGTCCCCTGGCCGCCGGAGCCACTACCGTAATGTACGAAGGAGTTCCCGTATATCCCGATCCTGGCAGATGGTGGAGAATGATAGAGGAGTATCGCGTAGATCAGTTCTATACCGCTCCTACCGCGATCAGACTGTTGCATAAACTGGGAGAGGATCTGCCGCAAAAATATGATCTGAGCAGTCTTAAAATTCTGGGCACGGTGGGAGAGCCTATCAATCCCGACGCGTGGCTGTGGTATTTTGAAAAGGTCGGTAACGGCAGATGTCCTATCGTCGATACCTGGTGGCAAACCGAAACGGGCGGCCATATGATAAGCCCCCTGCCGGGAGCTACGCCTATCAAACCGGGATCGGCCACTTTCCCTCTGCCGGGAATCTTCGCTGAGATCATCGATCAAGAGGGTAACCGCAAAGAGCCCGGCGAAAAAGGGTATCTGTGCATCACCAAGCCTTGGCCGAGTATGATTAGGACTATCTGGGGCGATCCGGATCGCTTTGTCAAAAGCTACTTCGGTACCTGTAAAAAAGATGGCCAACCGGTCTACTTTAGCGGCGACGGTGCTATCTATGACGAAGAGGGCTATATATGGATCACGGGCCGAATGGACGATGTCATCAACGTCTCCGGACACCGCCTGGGAACCGCCGAAATAGAAGCGGCAATCGGACACCATCCCAGAGTCGCCGAGTGCGCGGTTGTAGGAAAGCCCCACGAGGTCAAAGGCGAGAGCGTCTTCGCATTCGTGGTTTTAAAAGAGGATGAGGGAACGGCCGACGAGATGGAGCTGGTCAAAGAGATCAACCAGGTGATCACCAAAGATATCGGCCCATTGGCAAAATGTGATGAGATAGCTTTCGTTCCAGGTCTGCCAAAAACAAGAAGCGGCAAAATTATGCGAAGAATCCTTCGCGCCATCGCCAAAGGGGAAGAGATCAAACAAGACACCTCAACGCTCGAAGACCCTTCAGTGGTAGAGAAGATCATTCAGATCGTGCGTAAGTAACCTTGCGAGGATTTCTCCTCGCGAGCACCAACCCAACTATCTCCAAAACAGCAGCTAAAAAAAGGTTTTATTGAAACGGGAATAAAATGTGGACTATTACACAAATATAAAATCAAACGGACAGATTCGGACTATTTTAAAGAGTAACTATATCCCACACCCTCCGCTTCCGCATCCGCCGGCTCCTACGTTGAACTCCTCTTCATACCCGCATGCGCTACATTTGTAGATAACACTCGTCGTGCCGCTGCAGCCGCCGCTCTTGGCACGGCCCACCTCGATGGCGGCTCTTTCGCACTCGGGGCAGATCCCCTGCTCTATTTTGGTGAGTTTTTCCCCTTTTTGGCGCAAAAAGAGGTAGTACGCCAACACTCCCAAAAGAGTCACGATCACCAATACCACAAAGGTATACATACCCTATTCCCTCGCAAAGACGCTGGATGTGGCGCAGATGGTCTGGAGCATGTATTTCGCATCCAGATTACCGCGGTTTTGGGACTTTTTCCACCATTTTATCGCTTCTTGCTCACTCTTTGCGACTCCCCACCCCTCATAATACATCAATCCTATATAATACATCGCTTCGGCGTCTCCCTCTTTTGCCAGATTTTTAAAGATCTCCAACGCCTTCTCGTACTCTCCTCGCTCGAACAGCTCCTCGGCTCTTTGCAACATGCTCTCTCCTTATTCTACTTCGATATAGTGGAGTTTCAGTCCCTCTTGGGTCATGACGAACCCGTTGATTATCAATCTACCCTCGTGAACCATTTTATGATGTTTCGAACACAGAGGTATCAAGTTGTATTTATGATTCTCCCTAAAATGGTCAATAAAACCGTTGGCGGCCTCCGCCTTAGGTCTGATGTGATGAACCTCTTCCACCGCTTCGTTGCATATTGCGCATTTTGTCAGATAGACTCTTTTGTTATAACGGCTCTTTCTTTTTCTTTTTAGCAGTTCAAGCTCCTCATAATCTCCGGTTATTTCCTTTCTTATTCTGTAGGCCTCTTTGAGAAATTTAGAATCCAAATGCAGAGCTTTCGCGAATTCCAGTCCGTACAGAGTGCTTCCGCTGCCTGGTTTTAGCTTTCTGTCGTAAACGAGTCTGTCCTCTTTCTCGTCGTAAGTAACTCCCAGATGCAAAAAGACGACGCTTTTAAGATTTTTGAGGCTCTTTATCTCTCCCAACTGATGAAGATGCGTAGCGAAAATAAAATACGAATCGAGTTCACTGAGCCGCTTTATGGCAGCTCCTACGATAGAGAGCGCCGAGTATGTTTCGGTACCGTGGCTGATCTCGTCGCCCAGCACCAACGAGGATGAGGTGGCCCTGTTAAAGATGTTCTTTAGCTCCAGCATCTCGATGGTGAAGGTGGAAAGACCCTTGTAAAGATTGTCTTTTGAAACGATTCTTGTAAAGATCTTGTCTACTAAAGAGAATCTCATAAACGCCGCCGGTACGAAAAGACCGGCCTGAGCCATTATTACCGCCATACCTACGCTCTTCATCAGAGATGATTTTCCGCTGGAGTTTATTCCATAAAGCAGTATTCCCTTTATCTTTTCGCTATCGGAACAGCTGACCGTAATATGGTCGTGTTCTGTTTTTTTGGATTCGCCCAAAAAAATATCGTTCGGGATATAGATTCCGTTCTCTTCCCTGGACTCTATCAAAGGGTGTCTCAGTCCGATAAATTCCAGTACTTTGTCCTCGGTTATCTGCGGTCTGCAATAGTTGTACTCTATGGCACATCTGGCGGCGCTGATGGCAAAATCCAGCTCCCCTACAAAGGTGATAAGCCTCTCCATCAGAGCGCTGTAGATCTTCTCTATCTCTCCTAAAGTCTGAGTGAAACTGCTTTTGACGAGTGAGAGCATTCTGCTTTGCAGAGCCGTATATTCCAGCGAGAGCTCCTCTAGAAGGCCGGCGCCGATTTTTACGCTGTTTTTTAATCTTTTGTAACTGAAATCTTTCATAAAATAGTGTCTACCGTCGATCGTAACAAAGCTCTCCAGCAAAGAGTCCTCTATCTGAGCGAACCTGTTTCTGGTCAAGGTTATCAAAAAACCTTCGCTCTCCAGCCATCCCAAAGAGACGTAATCTCCATCTTCCTCAAAAAAGGAGGCCACGTGATCTTTGATAGTGGCGATTTTGCCCATCACCGATTCCATCTCTTCGCCTAGCGAATCGATAAAGACGTTGACTCCGCGGTTGAATATGTTGGACTCTATCTGATCCCGTCTATATTTTGCGCTCTGTTCCAGATCAAAAATTCTCTCTATCTCTTTACGGAACTCATAAACCTCTTCGAAAGAGAAGCTCTCTATACCCAGCGCTCTGACTTTGGTCTCTTGGTACAATTTTTCTATGGAATAAAGCGAAGAGTGCAGATAGTTTATCTCAAAAGGGTGAAGTTTTTTCAATTTTATTCTGCGAAGAATCCTTTCTAGATCGTAAATCTGCTTCAGCGACACCTCCAAGGAGGGATAATCATCTTTTAAAGACTCGATCAGATCGTATCTGCGATTTAGCTCTTTGCTCTCCAATATAGGGTTCAAAAGCCGCTCTTTTAACAGTCTTTTTCCTATCGGCGTAGAGGTTTTGTCTATCAATTTTAGTAGAGTCATCTCCTCTGGATCTTTGGAAACAATATTTAGCTGCTCCAGAGCGTTGTTTCCCAGATAGACAAAACGGCTATCCCCCAAAAAGACCGGTCTGTTCAATTTGTCGACAATAGCCGGATCGTGATCGATGACGAAATCCAGCAAAAGAGCCAAAGACTCGCTGGCGTACGGATATCTCTCCAGATCGAGATACTCTATCGGAGATAAAATAGAATTTATGGAAAAGATCCGCCCAAACAGTTCGTTCTGATAAGTTATCTTCGCCCTGTGACCGATCTTGTGGTAACTGTAGTGGCCATCAATTTCGAGATACCCTATAACGAAGTCCTCGTCCACGTCCCCTTCGAAAAGAACAATAACTTCCGAAGTTTCGTAACACTTCAAAAGATTGAAAATCTCATCAAGGGCAAAAGTTCTATCCTCTTTTGTGGATTTGACCTCGTTTACGAAACATTTGCCGGTGGTAACGTCGATCGCCGCGTAACCGGCGTAATAGCATCCGCCGTTCTCTCCGATTATCAAAGAGACGATGTAGTTCTCTCCCGGCTGGGCCAGATAATCGAAATTTGTTCCCGGAGAGATAATGTTGGAGATATATCTTTTCACGTTAGGCGGCTCGCCTTTTTGTCTTATGAGAACTATGGTATACCTTTTTGCCTGAACGAGTCTGTTTAGATATCTCTCCAGAGCGAAGTTGGGCACTCCGGCCATCAACGGATTTGAGATAGAGTTTTCGAGAATCGATTTGTTCTTTCTCGTCAGCTGGATATTCAAAAGCTCGGCTATCTCTTTAGCCTTGCCTATTTTCATATCCTCGTTGTTTACCTCGTAAATTTCGAAAAAAGAGCCTATCTCCATCAAAACTACCGTATCGGGTCCGTATCTTTTTTCAAAAATCTCCTGAAGCTTAAAATATATCTCCGTCAGCAGTCTTTTTTTGTCGTTAAGCAGCTCGTTGAGCTCTTTGGTGTCAAAATCCAATCCGATGTCCCCTGCGTGGCTTTGTATATAACAGATATTATATCCTACCTTTGGTATAATTTCGATTATCCAAAAAGGAGCCCAATGAAACTCTGTATCGCGCTGGATATGCCCTCAAGTAGCGAAAACCTAAAACTGGCCGAAAAGCTCAAAAAGTTCGATATCTGGTTAAAAGTGGGGCTAAGAAGCTATATCAGGGACTCCTCTTCCTTTCTCGAAGATTTAAAATCGATCAATCCCGATTTTAAAATATTCTTGGATCTCAAGTTATACGACATTCCCAATACGATGGCTGACGCGGCCGAGGAGATCTGCAAACTGCCGGTAGATATGTTCAATATTCACGCCAGCGCCGGCGAAGAGGCGATGAGAGAGGTGACAAACAGAATCGGAGGCATGGAAAAAAAACCCCTCGTTTTGGCGGTTACGGCACTTACTTCATTTGACCAAGAGAGTTTTCGAAAAATTTATAACAGGCCCCTCGAAGAGGCCGCGATAGACTTCGCAAAGATGGCTTATCGAAACTCCTTGGACGGCGTAGTATGCTCCGTTTACGAAAGCATGCGGATAAAACGGGAGACCTCGCCAAATTTCATTACGCTCACTCCGGGCATCAGACCTTTCCAGGAAAATAGCGACGATCAAAAACGTGTTGCCGATATAGCCAGCGCCAAAAGAGCCAAAGCCGATTTCATAGTGGTGGGCAGACCCGTCTACAGAGCCGAAAACCCCGCGGCTGCGGTCGAAAAAATATTGACAAATATCGAAAATTAACCTATAATTTCACTCTCGTTGCGGACAGGTGGGTGAGCTGGCTGAAACCACCTCCCTGCTAAGGAGGCGTACCCACTTCGGGTACCGCGGGTTCGAATCCCGCCCTGTCCGCCACTGCATGCCTCGTTCACGTTTTATTCACGAATTCTCGCTAAAATCCGCTATCTAAAACCTCAGCGGGAGCGTATAATGAAAAAAACCTTAATATCGATAGCGGCTATAACGATTTTTTTTACCGGATGCGGCGTCAAAACGCCAAAACCCTCGGACGAAAATTATAAAAAAGGTTACGACTCGGGCTGCGAGGCCGGAATAGAAGCTGCGAAAAACTCCTTTTTTGTTCCTAAAAAGCCCAAAAACTACTTTGAGAACGAAATGTTCAAAAAAGGGTGGAAAGACGGTTTCGAAGAGTGCAAGGAGGATGAGGAGTTTAGAATCTGGATGAGATATCCGGCCATATTTTATAGATAGTCTCTAAACGGATCCCAAAAAGTCCCTCAAAATTTTCTCGTGATCAAAAACCAGATTTTCAAAAGGGATCTCCTCGAGTCTAACGATGAACGCCTTTTTCGCGTCGTCGCCTCCCTTTGGCATTCCGTTGGCGCGGCATACGAAAACGGAGGATACCGTATGGAATCT
>JAMONM010000047.1 GCA_027065825.1 Campylobacterales bacterium
CAAAACCGCTCTATGTCTATTTGAAAAAGCCAAATACAAAAATACGCTCGGGAGGAAAATTATCATCGTATATTTACTCAAAAGACCGCAACCGGCCGCAAGAGCCGCACCAAACCAGTATATGTTATTGTCTGTTTTGATGGCTTTGACGAACATAAGCATCGTCAAAGACCAAAAGAGCAGCAAAAGCACGTCCGTTGAAATAATCATCGAAGACAGGGATACCGAAGGGAGCGTTATATACGTTATCGCGCTCCAAAATCCGGTCTCCTCGTCGAAAAGTTCTTTGGAGATCAGATAGATTACAACAGAGGTTACCGGATGGAGTATTAGCGCCGGTAGCTTGACGCAGAACCAGTGATCGGAGCATAACTGGGTAAATACGCCTATTACCCATGCTATCATGGGCGGTTTTGAGTAGTAACCAAATTCGAAGCTTTTCGACCAGCCCCAGTAATAGGCCTCGTCCATATAGAGATCTATACCGGAGTTGTACAGGACCCAGCCTCTGTAAAGAGTCAATAACAGCAAAAATGTAAGTAGATGTTTAATGCGTTTTTGTGTTGCCAAGAGGCGCCTTTGTATGGGTTTGCCTAAAAAAATTATTTGTATTATACTAAAGATGTGTTGTCTATAAACTGATAAGCAGAAAGTAAAGGAGCTGTTATGATACGCAAAGCCGCGGTGTCCGGTTCCTTCTATCCGGCCCAGTGTTCCGGAGTGGAGGCGATGATAGAGCAGTTTGATTCGATTTTAGTCGAGGCTCTTAAAACGGACTCGCTGCTAGAGCTCTCTCCAAGAGCGGTAATCGTTCCTCATGCGGGATATATATACAGCGGATTTACCGCCAATGTAGCCCATAGGCTATTGGCTAACTCGGATCCCGCGACCGTGGTAGTTGTCGGCCCCAGCCACAGAGTATATTTTAGAGGGGTTAGCGGAAGTTTTTACGACTTTTACGAAACTCCATGCGGCGAGATCCCTATAGACAGGAAACTTTTGGCGCATCTTGCGGAGATATTTGAGATATCTTTTGAACCTTCGGCGCACAATGAGCACAGTACCGAGGTTCAGATGCCGTTTATCCATCACTATCTGCCCGACGCCAAAGTCGCTGAGCTTGTATATTCCGATACGGATCCTTTATATCTTTCTAAAATATTCGAAGCCGTTCTCTCCCATAAAGATTACGTTTTAGTCATCAGTACGGATCTGAGCCATTATTACGATTTGAAAAAGGCCCAAACCCTCGATGCCGTCTGTTTAAAAGCGGTTAACGATCTGGACGAGGGGATATTAAACAGCGGTTGCGAAGCATGCGGAAAGACCGGAGTTGAAGCTATGATTTTGACGGCGAAAAAACTGAATCTGACTCCGAAGATTTTAGATTACAGAACCAGCGCCGACGCCAGCGGAGACGAAAGCGCGGTGGTTGGATATATGAGCGCCGCCTTTTTGGCTCAGTAGACGACTCTACACAGATACAAGGCGTTCGGCGGCGCGGGTTTTGCGAAATGTCTCTTTTTCCCTTTTAACTGCTCTTTGATTTTTTCGATAGACTCTTTGCCCTTTAGCTCGAAAAGGGCTCCGCACATCAGACGCACCTGGCTTCTGAGAAACCCGTTGGCTTCTAAATAGATTACCCAAAGATCTCTATATTCGTATAGCCTGGCGCTGTGGATTTTTCTGACAGAGCTTTTCGTATCGCTGCCCGTTTTCATAAAATAGACAAAATCGTGTTCTCCCTCAAACAGTTTCAGAGCTTCCGAAACGGTTTGCGGATCGAAGTTTTTAACGTGATGCAAATATGCGCTTTCGAATACGTTTAGAGGTTTTTTTTTGATCAGATAGCGGTAGCCTCTTCTTTTGGCGCTGTATCTGGCGTGAAAATCGAAATCTCTTTTGATTACTCTTTTGATTTTTATGTAGCCCTTTAGCTTGCCGTTTGCGTGAGTGAGGAATCTGTCGATATCGTGCCAGTGTTCGGGCAGATCCAGATGAATGGATTGCGCGGTGGCGTGAACACCTCTGTCCGTTCTGCCGCTGGCTGTCGGTTTTGACTCTATTCCCATGGATTCGAAACACTCGATCAGTTTGGAGGCTACGGTGGGTAGAGAGCCTTTTTGGCTCTGGTATCCGTAAAATCTGCTTCCGTCATATTCGATTACGGCCTGAACACGCATCTAGTACTTTCTTTTGATTCGTTTTACATATATGATATAACCCGCCAACGCCCAGAGTCCGCTGGCGACTACCGCGCCGGTAAAGGGCATCTTTTTTGCGCTCAGGAAGGCTAGGGCGTAAAAAGCCACGATCGCTATAATGATCCAAAGGTACGATCTGCTCTTTTCGTATCTGGGATTTACCACCCCCAAGGCCAGTATCAGCGGAACGGATACGGCTGGAAAGAGAGAGACGATAACGAATATGGTAAAGTCAAAAGCTCTCGTTTCGTTGGATAGGCTCTCAAACCAATACTCCAGAAAGGATCTGTAATTTTTTGCTTTAATTACACTAAGATCGTTGAGAATCATCTTTTTGAAATCCGTTTTTGTCAAAACTCCGTTTTCGTAGGTATAACCGCTGCCGTCTATTAGAATGAATTTTAATCCCTCCTCGTCGGAGACGATTTTCGCCTCCTTGGCTTTTATGAAATTCTCTTTGTCCATAACCTTTTTGTTGTATAAAACCACGTCGAAAAAGCTGTTTTTCTCTTTTTCGCCGCCTATGAAGAGCAGCCAATCCCCGAATTTCTGTCCAAATTCGCTCGGCTTTATGTTGAATACGGCTTCAGCTTTTTTATGTGCTATAAACCCTTTGTACATCTGTTTCGCCTGCGGAATTATTATCAAAGACAACACCAACAGCGTCAAAGTCGTCAAAAGTGCGGTTTTTCCTATTATATGAGCAATTTTGAGAGGTTTTATCCCCAGCGAGAATATCACTATGGTTTCGTAGTCGTAAGAGAGCTTTCCCAGCATCATGACCGCAGATGAGAAAAAGGCCACCGGAATGGTATAAAAGAGTATCTGGGGTAAAACGTATCCGTAAAGTTCCATAAGCTCTAAAAAATCGATTTTTATTACCGAGGTTATCGATACTATTTTTACGAAAAAAACCAAAGAGGCTATGGAAAAAAGAGGAACGAATATAGAAAAGAACATGGTAGATAGATTGTTGTTCAAATATTTTTGCAGTCTACCCATGTAACAGATACTCCAAAAGATTTGTCACGTTTTCGTCGAATATGTAGACAATAAACATTGAAAGCCCCAAAAACGGGATAAAAGGGAGTTCCGGATTTTTCTTTCTCGAAAGTATCGAGACGAAAATAGCCAGCAGTGCCGCCAAAAATAGCGCAAAAACGCCGGCTTTGATACCCAACAGCGCTCCTATGGCGGCGGCTATGGGAATATCCCCTTCGCCGAGTGCTTCGACGTTTGGCGGGATTTTGAAATAGCTTTTTAGCCAGGGGGCCTCTTTTACTCTTTTTTTTAGGCGAAACTCCTCTTTTAAAGATACGTAAAAACCCACCGTTATCCTCAGCAGGGAAAATCCACCGGCAAAAAGCAGGGCGTTTTGCAAAGCCTCCATTATGTGAGGCGCCCCAGCTATAAATAGAAACAGGGCCGATATGTTGATTGAGTCGGGAACGGCTTTATATTTTAGATCTATCAGCGCGAGAGCGGCGATTAAAGAGAAACCCAAAGCTATTACGAACGAATCCGCGGAAGGGTTTTTGTAGACGACGATACCGAAAATGGCGGCCCCGGTCAGCTCCACCAGAGGATATCTGATCGATATTGGCTCGCCGCAAAAAGCGCATCTGCCTTTTAGGAATATCCAAGATAGCAGCGGAAGATTGTGATACCACCTTAGTCTATTTCCGCATTGCGGACAACTACTGGGAGGATACATAACGCTCTCTCCCAGAGGTACCCTATGGATCAGCACGTTCAAAAATGAGCCAATCGAGGCGCCTATAAAGAGGGCGATGACGGTTAAAAAGAGTCTATACTCCACCGAACCTTCTCTCTCTTTTTTTGTAGTTTTTTATGATCGACTCCAGCTCTTTCGGAGTGAAGTCGGGCCACAGCGTTTTTGTAAAGAACAGTTCGGCATAAGCCGCTCTCCAGAGCAGAAAATTGGACAGCCTCATCTCTCCGCCGGTTCTAAGCAGAATATCCACCTCTCCCAGGCCCGGAGTATCCAAAAAGGAGTCGAAATTGCTCTCGTTTATTTTTACTCCTTTTTCGCAGGCTCTGTTGGCGGCTCTGACTATTTCGTCTCTTCCTCCGTAGTTTAGAGCAAGAACCTGAATCAGTCTATTTTGATTGGCCGTAGACTCCTTTGTAAAGGCTATACGATTTTTGAGAGAGTCGCTAAAAGGGCTCAGATCTCCTATGGTTTCGAATCTGACTCCCTCTTCCAGATAGATCGGGAGCTCGTTTTTTAAATATCTCTCGAGAAGTTTCATCAAAAACTGCACTTCGCTTTTGGGCCTTTTCCAGTTTTCGGTACTAAAAGCGAACAGAGTCAAAACTCGTATCTCCTCGTTTTGTGCGCAGTATTTGGTTATTTCTCTAACCGTTTCGGCCCCCTTTTCGTGGCCTTTGACTCTGGGCATTCCCCTTTTTTTGGCCCATCTACCGTTTCCGTCCATTATTATGGCGATATGTTCAGCCCTGTTCATCCAGTTCCTCTGCTATTTCGCAAATGTCCAAAGATAGCTCGAGCTTGTCTTTTAGGGGACTTTGGACGGTTCTGTTTTTAGAGATATAGACGATGCTGTTTTTGTCGCTGCCGAAACTGGCGGCGCCTTTGACCAGATTTAGACATACGGCGTCGAGCTCTTTTTCGATTAGCATTTTCTTTGCGTTGTTTAGAGCCTCTTTTTCGTCTGTTTCGGCCTTGAATCCCACTGTTACGATTCCGCTTTTATCTATTAACGAGAGTATATCTACGTTTTTTTTCAGCTCCAAAAGCCATCTGTCGCCCAGTTCGCTCTTTTTGAGTTTACCGGATTTTGGATCTGCAGGTTTATAGTCGCTGACGGCAGCGGCCATAAAGAGATAAGGTTTTTTTCTGACTCTTTGGGGAGTTTCTATATCGTTAACCAGATTGGGCTTTATATCTACCCCCTCTTTGGCTTTTTCGATTCTTTGAGCGAGGACTTTTGACATATCCTCGGCTGATTTTACGAGAAACTGTTCAACGTATGCGGGAAGATCATCCATTTTGCGGGTGGTGATCAGTTCTACCCTGGCTCCTTTGAAATAGAGGGCCTTGGCCAAAGCCGCCGCCTGTTTTCCGCTGGAAAAATTTGATATGTATCTAACGTCGTCTATCTTCTCTATCGTGCCTCCTCCCGTGACTATGGCGATTCTGTTTTCCCAAAAAGGCTCCTTTAGTGCCGCTCTGACAGTTTCGTAAAAGATCTGCAGAGGTTCGGCCATTGCTCCTTCTCCAACGCTTTTGCAGGCCAGCTCTTTGAACTGGGTATCCATAATTTTGTAACCGTTTAGTTTCAAAAGTTTCAAAGACGCCTGGGTAAACGGGTTTTTTAGCATATTGGTGTTCATAGAAGGAGCGACGATCTTTTTTTTGTCGAAGGCTAAAGCCGTCTGCAGAAGCAGATTGTCGGCTATTCCGTTTGAGAGTTTGTTTATGGTGTTGGCGGTCGCCGGAGCAATGATAAATATTTCGTGATCTTCGGCTACGTGGATATGGTTGTTTCTGCCGCTCCACTCTTCGCTCTCCTCCCATAGAACCTTGTCGCTGCCGGCGGCTTCGAACATTAGCGGAGAGAGGAATTTTCTCGATGAGGGTGTCATTACGGTTTTGACCCTCGCTTGCTCTTTGATCAAAAGCCTAAGAAGCTCTATCGATTTGTAGATAGCTACGCTGCCGGTGACGCCCAGCAGGATTTTTCTATTTTTTAGCAGCATCTTTATTCCCGAAAAATCTCTTGTAAAATCCATCCAATATTTTCAAAGGGGCTCTAGATATGGCCAGTGAGCCGCTTTTGACGTTTTTTGTAACCGTGGTACCGGCCGCGATGAAACTCTCGTCTTCTATGGTTACGGGCGCTATCAGCTGGGAGTCGCTTCCTACGAAAACCCCTTTGCCTATAACGGTTTTGTGTTTGTTTTTGCCGTCGTAGTTGCAAGTAATCACGCCGGCACCGATATTAGTGCCTTCGTCTATTTCGCTGTCGCCGATGTAGCTTAGATGGCCGGCTTTGACCCCCTTTAGCGAACTTTTTTTGATTTCCGTAAAGTTTCCTATCGTCGAGTCTCTGATGTCGCTTTTAGGTCTGATTCTGGCGAATGGGCCGATGACGGAAAACTCTATTTTGCTGTCTTCTATGACGCTGTTGGCCTTAATGTGGGAGCTTTTTATAAACGTGTCGCCTTTGATAACCACTCCAGGCTCAATCTCGCACTCTCCCTCGAACTTTACGCCGGCTTCTATAAATACGGTTTTGGGCGATCTGATTGTAACGCCGTTTAACATCAGATCCTTTTGGATTCTAGATTGCATTATGTCTTCGGCGACGCTTAGCTCATATTTGGAATTTACCCCCATAAAAGATCTTTCGTCCACGAAAACTGGCTTTACCTCAAACCCTTCGTTTATGGCGAATTCCACGATGTCGGTGAGATAATACTCTTTTTGCGCGTTGTCGTTGGATAAGGTCGGCAAAAAGGCCTCCAAAAGCTCTCTTGTAATAGCGTAAACTCCGGAATTTACCGATTTAACCCTCTTTTCTTCCTCGGTCGCGTCCTTTTCCTCGACGATCTTTACGATTTCGCCGTTATTTATTATGACCCTTCCGTATCCTTTTGGATCTTCCGCTTCGATCACCCCGATAGTCAGATCCGATTCGGGTTCTAGTAGTCTTGATAGATGTTCTTGGCGTATTAGCGGCATATCTCCGTTTAATATTATTATTCTGTCCGAGGTGATCTCTACGCTTTTTACGGCTCCGCCCGTGCCAGGCAGATTCTCCAGGTCCTGAAGGAAAAATTTTAGATTATCAAATTCGCTTTCAAGAGCGTTTTTGACAGTTTCGGATTCGTGCCCTATGATTACGGCTATGTTCGAGGTGAGCTTTAAAGACTCCTTTATGATATGATATATCATCGGTTTACCGCAGATTTTGTGAAGAACCTTTGGCAGGGATGACTTCATTCTAGTTCCCTTGCCCGCGGCCAGTACGACGATTTGAGGATCCATCTGCTCCCTTTGGATATAATTTCGTCAATAATATCAAAAAGAGGTTGAACAAAAGATAAGAGATGAACTGTACGAGATTCAACGAATGCGCCAGCTGCAGCTGGTATCCCGGCGATTACGAGAGACAATTACGGGAGAAAGTCTCAAACGTCCGTATGGAGTTCGAGAAGATAGGCTTTGGCGATTTTGAGGTCTATCTTTCTCCCCCTTCGCACTACAGGGCCAGAGCGGAATTTAGAATCTTGAACTTGGATGGAAATTTGAGCTACGCTATGCACGGATATGACAAGAGATTGCTACCTATTGAGGATTGTCCTAAAACTATCTCGGCAGTTTTCGATCTGATGCCAAATCTGTTAAAGGAGATTCAAAACAGCGAAGCTCTTTGCGAGAGACTTTTTGCGGTGGAGTTTTTGGGAACGCTGGCAGGTGAGGTGGCGGTTACTCTCATATATCACAAAAGATTGGACCAGAGGTGGAGAGAAGAAGCCGAAACTTTAAAAGAGAGATTTAAAATAGAGATCATCGGAAGGAGTAGAGGCCAAAAGGAGGTAATAGGTCGAGATTTCGTCATAGAGGAGCTGCCCGTTTGCGATAGAAGATTTAAATATGTTCACAAGGAGGGGTCCTTTACTCAACCTAATCCCTTCGTGAACATAAAGATGATCGAATGGGCGTGCGACGTATGCGAGGGTTTAGATGGCGATCTGCTGGAGCTCTATTGCGGCGGCGGCAATTTTACTCTGCCTCTTGGAGATCGTTTCGAAAGGGTTCTGGCTACGGAGATATCCAAAAGCTCTATAGCGGCCGCGAAAGAGAGCGCCAAAATGAACGGTATCCGCAACGTTAGTTTTGTCCGGCTATCTAGCGAAGAGTTCGCCAGGGCTTACAGAGGCGAAAGAGAG
The DNA here is from genome assembly GCA_027065825.1 of Campylobacterales bacterium. Classification (GTDB taxonomy): domain Bacteria; phylum Campylobacterota; class Campylobacteria; order Campylobacterales; family Nitratiruptoraceae; genus Nitrosophilus_A. Next base: position 8,145 of record JAMONM010000047.1, read on the forward strand.
TTCAAGAGATTAAAACAGGCCGCAATTAGATTGGATGAGTACCGTTTTTCAACCGTTTTAGTGGATCCTCCCAGAGCCGGGCTGGACGGAGCTACCATCGATCTCGTAAGGGAGTTTGAAAACATTCTTTATATCTCCTGCAATCCGCAAACCCTGTTAAGGGATGCGAAAATTTTACGCAAGAGCCACAAAATAGTTTTTGGAGCTTTTTTCGATCAGTTTCCCTACACTCCTCATCTGGAGTGCGCTCTTTTGTTTAGACGTTGAATCTAAAATGCATTACGTCGCCGTCTTGGACTATATACTCTTTACCCTCCAGTCTCATTTTCCCGGCCTCTTTGGCGCCCTGTTCGCCGCCGTATTTGATAAAATCTTCATAGCTGATCACTTCGGCCCGTATAAATCCTTTTTCGAAGTCTCCGTGTATCACGCCTGCCGCCTGCGGCGCCGTCCAGCCTCTGCGGATCGTCCAGCTGCGTACCTCTTTGACGCCGGCGGTGAAGTAGCTAATAAGTCCGAGACGATCAAAGGCGGTCCGGATTATCTTGTCCAATCCGCTCTCTTGAGCCCCCATTTCGGCCAGTAGCTCTTTTGCCTCCTCCTCGCTCAAACCTACCAGTTCCTCTTCGATCTTGGCGCATAGTTTGATCACGTCGGCTCCCACGCTTTTGGCATACTCTTTGACCATTTTGACGTAATCGTTATCTTCCGCGAGTCCCTCTTCGTCAACGTTGGCGCCGAATATTACCGGTTTGGCGCTTAGGAACCGTAGCTCTTTGTTGAGCGTTTGAAAGTGCTCCTCATCGAATTTTTCAAAAGTCCTTACGGGTTTTATCTCTTCAAGATGCTCTTTGAGCCGCTCCGCGATCTCCAGAATCGGAACTATCTTTTTATCGGCCTTGACCTGTTTTTTTAGCCGTTCTATCTTCTTTTCGAGTTGCTGGATATCAGCAAATATCAGTTCGCTTTCGATAATTTCGATATCGCGGATAGGATCGACGCTTCCTTCCACGTGAGTGATGTTGCCGTCGTCAAAACAGCGTACCATGTGCAAAATCATATCCGTTTCGCGAATGTTGGAGAGAAACTGGTTCCCGAGCCCCTCGCCCTTGCTGGCGCCGCGAACCAGTCCGGCGATATCTACGAAATCTATGGTGGAGTGGACGATCTTTTCCGGATCGACTATCTTCGCCAGCTCTTCCAATCTGGAATCTGGTACCGGTACGACGGCTTTGTTCGGTTCAATGGTGCAAAAGGGGTAGTTTTGCGCTTCCGCGTTTTGCGCTTTCGTAAGCGCGTTAAAAGTGGTTGATTTGCCCACGTTAGGCAGACCCACTATGCCTACACTTAATCCCATGTATCTCCTTTAGGGGTGTTTTTTATTAAATACGTACTCTTTTTGGAGCCACTTGATGCCGAGTCTCACTCCTGCGCCGCTGGCTCCGTACGGATTGTAGCCCCACTCTTTTTCCACGTAGGCGGGTCCCGCGATATCCAGATGTACCCATCTGTTTTTGTACTCTTTTTCTATAAATTCGCTTAAAAACAGAGCGGCGGTTATCGCTCCGCCGTATCTGGAGGAGCTGATATTGCATATATCCGCCACTTTTGATTCCAGCAGCTTAGGCAGATATCTGTTAAAGGGCAGTTTGGCGGCCAGTTCTCCGCTGGCTTCCGCCGCCTTTAGGATTTTATCCTGCAGTTGCCGATCGTGTCCCATGACACCTATTGTGTATTCTCCGAGCGCAACCACGCAGGCGCCGGTCAGAGTGGCCAGATCGACTATATAGTCCGGCTTTATCTTTTCCTGGACGTAGCAAAGGGTATCGGCTAAAACCAGTCTCCCTTCGGCGTCGGTATTTCTAACTTCTATGGTTTTTCCATTTTTCGCCTTTAAAATATCGTCAGGTTTGTATGAGTCGGGTCCGACCATATTCTCGGCGGCTCCTATAACCGCGTCTATTTCAACGGGCAGTTCCATTTCGCTGGCCGCTTTTATAATTCCCAAAACGGCGCAGGCGCCGCTCTTGTCTGCCTTCATGGTGACCATATAATCGCTGGGCTTTAGACTGAGCCCGCCGCTGTCGTAGGTCAGTCCTTTGCCCACGAAAGCCACTTTCGCTTTCGGATTTTGCGGTCTATATTTTAGATGGATTAGTCTAGGCGGGTTGGCGCTGGCTCTGCCTACGGCCAAAAAGGCGTTCATATTCTCTTTTTCAAGCTCCTTTTCGTCCAATACGGTGCACTCCAGCGAGTTTTCTTCGGCCAGTTTAAGTGCATGTTCGGCGAGTGTTTGGGGCGTTATCACGTTTGGGGGTAGGTTTACGAGATCCCTTACGTAGTTTGTGGCTTCGGCGACTATTTGGGCCTCTTTCATGCTCTTTACGGCGTTTTGGGGCGAAAAATCTATATCTGAGTAGTCTTCGTAACCTACGATGATCTTAGTGAGATATTCCTTGGGTTTTTCTTTTTTGAATCTGTTAAAGCCGTAGCCCCCTAAAATCGCTCCTTCGACTACGGCTTTGATATTGGTTATGGGGCAGTTTTCGATATAAGTGCCGATTTTTGCCGTTTGATATTTTCTGTTTTTCAAAGCTTTTATAGCCGAGGAAGCCGCTATTCTAATACTCTCATGGTGGAGATCCTTGACTCCGAGATAGAGCCTTTTTGTTTCCGGTATCAAGAGGCTCTCGCCCTCTTTACCCTCAAAGCCCAGTTTTTGCAAAGTCTCTTTGTCTTTAACCCATTTGTGGTCCAGATTCTTGTCTATTACAAAAACGATTTCTATATCGGCGGTTATTTGCTCTATTGTACGCTCTTGAAATTCAAAAACCATATTCATCTCCTTAGTTTTTTTGTGTCGCTCTGTGAAAATAGTAGTATATGCTCGAAGCTATAATCAAAGCCATCGGAAGAGCTATATACCAATGTTCCTTTGCCCAATGGATGATTTTTAGCAGCTCCTCGCCGAATATATAGGCCGGAATAATCGTAGCCGCCGCCCAGAATATCGCGCTTACGAAATTTATCAGAGCGAATTTTCTCGCGCTGTATCTGGTTAGGCCGATCGCCATCGGAATTACGGTTCTGAGGCCGTAGAGGTAGCGCTGTACGAATATTATAGGCCAGCCGTACTTTTTTAGCAGCAGATGGGCCAGAGCGAATTTTCTGCGCTGACTGATGAGCTGTTTTTTTATATATTTTTTGTTGAAACGGCCTATGTAAAAGTAGATCTGATCGCCCACGAAACCGCCGAGAGCGGCGACGGCTATGGCGGTAGGCAGCGTCATATCACCCGTATGACACATGATGCCGGCCATTACCAGCCCGGTTTCGCCTTCCATAATGCTCCATATAAACAAAATAACGTATCCGTAAGCCTTTAATAGATATATGAATCTCTCTTCGAGATTATCTCCCGGAGCGTTGTAGAGTTCATATCCGATAAAAGCGATTGTTATCACTACTGCAACGACAACCAGATTAAATAGCTTGTCCCTGTTTTTGTCGAAAAACTTTTTCATCTATTCCTTTCCGAATCTAATCGAACGATAGCAGCTCTTTGGCCTGGATCATGTCTTTGTCTCCTCTGCCGGAGAGGTTGACTACGATTAAGCGGTTTTTTATCTCTTTCATCTTTTTTAGATATGCGACCGCGTGAGAGCTTTCAAAAGCTGGAATTATCCCTTCCAGGCGGCTAAGCCAGACGAAAGCATCAAGAGCCTCTTGATCGGTTACCCAGTCATATTCCACCGCTTTCGTCTCTTTTAGATATGAGTGTTCCGGTCCTATTCCGGGATAGTCCAAGCCGGCGCTAATGGAGTGGGCTTCGAGAATCTGCCCCTCTTCGTCCTGTAAAACGTAGCTCATCTGACCGTGAAGAACACCGGGAGACCCCTTCGCTAGACTGGCGCCGTGTTTGCCGCTATCGAGGCCAAGTCCTCCGGCTTCGATTCCTATGCATTTTGTCTCCTCTTCATCCAAGAATGAGTTGAAAATCCCCATTGCGT
>JAMONM010000048.1 GCA_027065825.1 Campylobacterales bacterium
TGGTCACCTTTTTGGCGGCACTTCTGCAGCACAAAGAGCATTTCGCCACCACGGCATTCTCTACGGCTCTACTAAATATTTCGTTAATAGCCGCTCTTTTGATTTTCGGCCATCAAGAAAAGAAAGAGTTGGTATACGCTCTTAGCTACGCCGTTTTGGTAGGAGGGCTCTTGCAGCTGCTGGTTCATCTTTACGCCGCGAGAAAAAAGAGAATTCTAAAACCTTTAATTAGCGCTATCTATCTTCTAAAACAGAGAAAAAAAGAAATAGATGAGGAGTTAAAACGGTTCAAAAAGAGTTTTTTCCCGGCAATTATGGGAAATTCGGCCCCTCAAATCAGCGCATTTTTGGATACTTGGCTGGCCTCTTTTCTGGCTGCCGGCTCAATTAGCTATCTATATTACGCCAACCGCCTCTTTCAACTACCTCTGGCTCTTTTTGCCATAGCCGCGGCTACGGCGCTATTTCCTACCGTCTCCAAAAAACTTAACTCTTCACAAACAGAAGAGGCTCTAAAGATTATGGAACGGTACGGCTGGATGCTTCTTTTTATGTTGAGCGCCGCAAGCGCCATTGGAATTATCCTGAGCGAAGAGATAGTGTCGCTCCTGTTCGAAAGAGGGTCTTTTAGCTCTTCGGACAGCGAAGCAACCGCCAGGATTTTGATCATGTATCTAATAGGTCTGGTTCCCTTCGGACTGCAAAAGCTTTTTGCTCTTTGGCTCTATTCAACCCACAGACAGAAGGAGGCCGCAAAAATAGCCACAGTTTCGTTGGGTACGAATATCGCGCTCTCACTGGCTCTTATATACCCCCTACACGCCGCCGGTCTGGCGCTGGCCTCTAGTCTTTCCGGCTTCGTATTGCTATTTTTGACACTGAAAGCCTTCGGATGGCAAAGAGTATTCTCCTTTTTCAAAAAAAAATACATTTTCTACTATATAACTTCTATGGTACTGCTTTCTGCCGTACTTTTGATCTGCAAAAGAGTTTTTAATTAAAAAAAGTGAATTTGTCGTTGAAAAATTTTTATTTAAACTTTTTAGTATATAATCGTTTCTTATAAATCCCGAGGCTCGAGACTCTACGTTAAAAAAGAGAGACGGTTTTACGATAATTAAAGAAACCGTAAGCGGGATTTGTGCTATACTTTGAAATATACCAATAAAGGTTTGACGATGTTGAAGATGCGGTTTTTAACTGCTGTCGCTATTTTCTTAACCCTATTGCACGCCGATACTACGGACGAAAAGATAAAAAAACAGCTCCAGGAGCCTCAGACTACGCCTCCTCTGATCCAGGCCATAGGAGAAAAAGAGTATAAAAAAGCCTTAAACGAAGGCGTATATAAATACGTGGGCAATACCAAATGCAGACTCTGCCACCGAGAGTTTTTCATAGGAAGAAAAAAGGACAAACACGATTTCGCCTTTAAATCCCTCGTGGAAAAAGGCTACGAAAACGAGCCTAAATGTCTGGTCTGTCATACGACCGGATACGGAATAGCCTACGGATTTGAAAGTATCGAAGAGACTCCGAGGCTGGCCAACGTTCAGTGCGAAGGGTGCCACGGACCAGGCAGCAAACATATAAAGATAGCCCGAAGAACGAAAAAAGGCGGCGGTTTTCTGGTCAGTCCAACGGACCCTGAAACCCAAAAAAAGATCTGTTTCGCCTGTCATACAAAGATCTGGAACGGCTCATACCATAAAAAAGATTTCGAAAAAGTATATAAGCTATACAGAAATCCCGATCCGAATAAACAAAACAGCAGATAAAGATCATGAGAGAACAGATACTGTTTAAAAAAAAGAGTATTCTTCTTTGGTTGATATTTCTGGTACTCTCCCTCTCCGCCATATCCTTTTACAACTATCATCAACAAAAAAATCTGCTCCTAAATCAGATGAAGAGCGACGCAAACGATATTTCCGGATCCATCGTGGCGGCAATAAAGAGATTCAAGGATATAAAATCCACCATGAATCTCCAAAAACTCGTAAACGACATGTCCCTGGGACTAGATATTTTCGAATTTAGATTCATAGCGCCAGACGGAATAATCGAAAACTCCATGTTCAAAGAGGAGATAGGAAAGATCTACGAATCGGAAAGCTTTCACAAAACTATGCAGGGGGATATGCCAATAGGCAAATTCTTTTTCGAAACGAGAGACTACGTAAAGGTTATGGCTATATACTATCCCATCTCGCTGAACAACGATCTAATAGGGATAATAGATCTGGCCGTGGAGGTTCCGCAATACAGCAGTTTTCACGACGTTCCGCCGGAAGTGATTCTCTCTCAGAGAAAGATAGATATTTTAAACCTCTTAAAAGCGATAGAGGGATCTATATTAAATAGCATCAGAATATCCAGAGAAACCGATATCGACGATTTTTTGTACAAATACGTACAGAGCGCCCAGAATATTTTGCAAATAACGATGATAGACGAAGATTGCAACGTTATCTCCAGCAGCAACAAAGCCTTGATAGGCAAAAAACTTCAAAACTGTTTGGACAAAAACAAGCAGATAATAGACTTTGAGGGA
>JAMONM010000049.1 GCA_027065825.1 Campylobacterales bacterium
ATCAAATTCGAAAACGGCGATCTTCAGCCCAAAAAGAGCAGATTCGATCTATGCGAACTGATACATGAGAGCGTAAAATTCATACTCGACAGATACAAAGGAAGGAAAATAGCGGTAAATTGCGAGCCTCACGAAGTATACGCGGACAAAACGATGATCTATACTGTGTTGACCAATCTGCTCGACAACGCTTTGAAATATTCCGAAAGCGAGGTGGAGATAAGGCTACAACAGGGCCGGGTATCGATAATCGATCGCGGTATAGGCATAAAAGAGGAGGAACTCGAAAAAATAACCAGAAAGTTCTACAGAGCCAGAAGAAACAGCTGGGACAATTCGATGGGCCTTGGACTCTACATAGTCAACTATATCCTAAGACTTCACAACGCTTCGCTGGAGATAGAGTCGAAATACTCCAAGGGATCGGTTTTTTCTTTCAAACTCTGAGCGTTCAGTTTTTTTTATATAGCATCTAAAATTGTTTTATTTTGTTAAACAAATGTTACTCCATTTTTTCAATTTTACGTTTTATTTACCGAAAATCGATTAAATTTATTTATGATTAAGTTTGGAATGTTAAGCTATATGTAACTACATAAGTATCGGTAGTTACGTAGTTTAGCACATGTTATGCTATTTAGAAGCGTAGCTTATAACAGACCGTAGTACCGGTTTTATATTCTAAAAGGAGTGCATAATGAAGTTGGGCTTTTTGGTTGATCTCAACCTCTGTATGGGTTGCAAGGGGTGTGAGGTCGCGTGCAAAGTCGAAAACCAGGTGCCTCTTCATAGCTGGAGGCTCAGAGTCAAATATGTGGACGTTGGAGTCTATCCGGAAACCAAAAGAACCTATACGCCGCTTAGATGTAATCATTGCGAGGATGCTCCTTGCGAAAGGATATGTCCGGTAAGCGCCCTTCACTATCTGGATAACGGCATAGTGAATATCGACAAAGAAAGATGTATAGGTTGTGCAGGATGTATGATGGCGTGCCCTTACGGCGCGATATATATGGATCCGGAAACCAATACGGCCGATAAATGCACCTACTGTGCGCACAGAGTCGCCAGCGAAATGATGCCGGCGTGCGTGGTGGCCTGTCCGGTGGAGGCGAATATTTTCGGAGACATAGACGACCCTACCAGCCATATATCCAGATATATTATGGCTCATCAAAAAGAGGGAGGCGTCAAGGTTAGAAAACCAGAGAAAAACACCAGACCCAAACACTTTTACGTTGGCGGAGGAGAGGTTCAGCTCAATCCTCTAGCCAGCAAAAGGGAAGAGGGCTACAACCTCTTTAACGATATTACCCATCTCGATCATATAGGAGGCCATTGATGGTAGAGCATACGGTAGCGGCCACCAACGCCGTGGTTACACTGGACGTTCCGATTCCCCAGGTAATATGGGGCTGGATGATTACGCTAAATATGTGGGCCAAGAGCATTGGAACGGGAGTGGTTTTCGTGGGTGCTTATCTGTTGGCCAGATATTCCGATAGAGTGGGACATAGCGTTAGGATCTGGATGCCGATCATATCTTTTGTCTTTTTGAACATATTTTTGCTATTTACATTGCTGGATCTGCACCAGCCTTTTAGAATGTGGCACATTTTCTTTTATCCCCACTTTACCAGCGCGATTACGGTAGGGGCGTGGATGGCTACGATATTTACCGGAATCATCTTTTTGATGAGTCTTATAGCGGTCAAAAAATATATTCTAAAGCGCGAATGCAAAATCGAACATCTTTACGACAAACTTTTAAAAGCCGCTGTGGTTTTGGCGGTACCGGTTACTCTCTATACCGCTACCATAATGGGCGAGGCGACCGCTAGAGAGCTTTGGCAGACTCCGGCCGAGCTGGTTCAGATGATGCTGGCCGCTCTTTTATGCGGCAGTGCCGTGTTTTTGTTGATGGGCGGAGGATGGAGTTACGAGATCAAAAGAGATTTGGCGATAATTTTGGGATCTAGCGCTTTTTTGAGTTTCGTAATATATATGGGAGAGTACTATTTCGGTCATATGAAGGCCGAAGAGGTAGCCGCGGTTATCTCCTACGTTAAGGATAGCGGACCGTATCACGCGCTCTTTTGGGCGGGACAGTGGATCGCGTATATCGTTCCCATGGCTTTGGTGTTTTACAGTCTCAAAAGCAGAAGCTCGTCGCTTTTATATCTGGCGAGTTTTTCGGCTATCGCGGGATTGTATATAACAAAGCACGTATGGCTGATCATTCCGCAACTACTACCTCTTAGCTAAGGAGAGAAGATATGTTTTTAGAAAGCAGAAGAAATTTTTTAAAAGGTACCGCGGCTACGGTCGCAACCGCAGTGGCCGCTAAGGGAGTCTTTTCGGTAATCGCCGAAACTCCTGCCGAAGCGGCTGCTACCGCAGGATTTACCGATACTCCCAAAACTTTGCAGTTTTATCCGCCGCTGAGCGAATGGGACGATTTCAAAGAGCTCGACGGCGAAGACTGGAAAAGAGGCGGGATATCCAGAAAAGGTGTGCAGACTCCGGAAAATCCCGACGGAATCAGAGTCAACGATTACGTAATAGTTCCCACCGTGTGCAGCAACTGCGAAGCCGGTTGCGGTCTGACGGCCTGGGTGGACAAAAACAGTTTGACGGTGAAAAAGTATATGGGAAACCCTCTCCATAGCGCCTCCAGGGGAAGAAACTGCGCCAAAGGGTACGGAACCTGGTCTCAGATGTACGATCCGGATCGGATACCTTTCCCGCTAAAGCGTGCTCCCGGCAGCAAGAGAGGAGAGGGCAAATGGGTAAGAGTTACTTGGGACGAAGCCATGAAAGATATCGGCCAAAAGCTCTCTTCTATGCTGAAAAAGGGCGACGAGATAAGCAAAAAGATGTTTATTTATCACGTAGGCCGTCCGAACGAGAACGGTTTTGGAAACAGAATCCCGCATACTCTGGGCGTTGACGGATACGACTCTCATACGAATATATGCAGCGCCGGCGCTAGACAGGGTTCTATCCAGTGGGCCAACGACGACAGGAACTCTCCGGATTGGGCAAACGCTAAACTGATATTTTTACAATCCTCTCACGCGGCGGATGCCGGACACTATTTTCAGCAGAGCGCGGGTTTGATAGCCGACGCTAGAAAGCGGGGAGCCAAAATGGTGGTTATCGATCCCAGGCTGTCGAATTCTGCTGGTATGGCCGATCTGTGGATTCCGGCATGGCCCGGCACCGAAGCGGCTCTTTATCTATATCTGGCCAATAGAATTTTGAACGAAAAGGGCAAAAACGGAGAGGATCTGATAGATCACGAATTCGTCAAAAACTGGATCAACTGGAAAAAGTTGATGAAGGATAAAGAGTATCTCAAGCTGATGCTCGATAGAAAATATATCTCAAAAATGCCTTCTGATGAGAGTTACGAGAGCTTTATAGAGATGCTAAGAGAGCTGTACGCCCCCTATAATCTCGATTTTGTCGTTAGAGAGTGCAGACTCGAAGGCCAAGAATACAAACTTGAGAAGCTTTTTGAGATGGTGGTGGATGCGGAGGATAAAATAGCCACTTATATGTGGAGGGCCGGAACGATAGGGCACAGAGGCGGATGGATGAATACAAGAAGCGCCTTTTTGGTTCTGGCTCTCAGGGGAGCTCTCAGGGGCGACGTAGGAGGAACCAGTTGGCACCACTGGCACAAGGCCAGCGTAAACGGAAAATGGTTCGATGCCGTAGAGAGCGACGGGAAAAAGCCGCCTAAAGTCGAGGTTTGGAACGAGTATCCATGGCCGCCAGAATATCCTCTGGCCACCTACGAGCTCAGCTTTTTGCTGCCCCATCTGTTGATGGACGAGGAGTGGAAGGAAAAATGGAGAAAGAGGGGATTCAAGATTCCGGACAAATTGGCGGTATGGGTTCCCAGGATGTACAATCCGGTCTGGATAAATCCGGACGGTTTTAGATGGATAGAGTGCTTAAAGCGCGAAGATCTGATGGAGCTGACGTTTAATCTCTCTCCCACCTGGAGCGAAACAAACTGGTACTGCGACTATGTGCTGCCTACCGGACTGGCTGGAGAGAGGCACGATCAGCAGAGCGAACCTTCAAAACCGGAAAAGTGGGTGGCGTTTAGGCAGCCCGCTTTGAGAGTGGCGCTGGAAAAGATGGGATGGAAACCGAAAGATCCCACCAGAGCCACGCTGGAAGCCCATATGAAAGCCGGTCTGGGAGAGATATGGGAAGAGGTGGAATTTTGGGCCAACCTGATAGTCAAATACGTGGATCCCGACGGTAGTTTGGGCATCAAGAAATATTGGGCCAGCAAGGAGGATCCGAGCCGCCCGGTTACGATACCTGAATTCTATCAGGCGGCATTTTCTCTGCTGCCGAATCTAAAGCGCGCGGCTGAGGCTGCGTATCCGAACAGCAAATATCCCTGTTACGAATTTATGAGAGACAGGGGAGCCTTTACCGAGGAGACCAATATCTACAAGCCTCAGGAGGAAGAGGTAGAATTTGACGGTGAATATTACAGGGTTCACGGACACAGATACCACAAAAGCGAAGTCATCAAAGACGACGAGGGCGTCTTGTGGGTGGAGTCCAAAGGGCATAGAAAATCGATCGGCGTAGAGATTGACGGTAAAGTGTACCAAGGATTCCATACGCCGGATAAGAGGCTCGACTTTTTCGTAGACTGGTTAAAAGAGTATCAGTGGGCCGAATACGCTATTCCTATTTATCCTAGAAACGAAAACGAGCGAAAAGAGATGATCCATCTGGTTACCCACGTCCATCACGACTATATGAGGGCGGATAACGAGTTCGCTCTGAATACGATTTACAGACTTCCTTATATGATACATACCAGAAGCGTCAACTCCAAACATCTAATGGAGATTAGCGTCAACCACAACCCGGTCTGGATACATACCAGCGACGCAAAAAGACTCGGGTTGAAAAGAGGAGACAAGATAAAGGTCAGGATAGTCGATACCGTAAGCGGTTTAGAGAGCGGATATTTCATAGCTATGGCTGTACCAACCGAAGCCACCAGACCGGGAGTGTTGGCGTGCAGCCACCATGCCGGTAGATGGAAACTCAAAAACGCGGTAGAGATTCCGGGCTTTGAACACAAGCTGGGCGTCATGGGTGTCGGAGCGCCTCTGTACGAGATGAGCATGGACGGCAAAGTGGCCAAAATGAGAGCCAAAGAGGGTATAAAAGAGGGCGTGTTAAAAAGAGAGGAGAGCTGGCAGTTTAAAAATATCAACAAGGATTTGGACAACATCTGGTGGGACGGTTTGACCGGAGCCTGGCAAAACGCGGTTGCGCCGGTTCATCCCGATCCGATCGCCGGAAACCACGCATGGCATCAAAAGGTTATAATAGAGAAGGCCGGCGCGGAGGATAGGCTGGGAGACGTATACGTCAACTACGAGAACAATTTTAAAACCTATCAGGCTTGGAGGGATAAACTGACCAGGCCTCTAAACGAAAAGATAAAATACAGACGCCCTATGCATATGCCAAGACCCGCCGTTCCACTCAGTGAAAAAGCCTATTTGAACCCTATGTACAAATCGGACCATGAAGAGGCGTAGGCCTCTTCACATGGCGTCGCTGAGATCGTACTCTTCGTAATATCTTTTTGGGCTCTCTTTGAGAGTGGAGAGATACTCGGCGACCGCTTTTATCTCTTCGTCGCTTAGCGATTTTGCGAAGGGTTTCATCATATCGGCTCTGTATGAATTTATCGTACCGTTTTTGTAGCCGTTCAGTCTGTTTAATAGATAGTCGTAGCTTTTGGAAGCCAAAGATGGATAGTCTCCGTTCCCTTTTGCGTCTATTCCGTGACAGCCGTAACAGCCGTAGGAGGTGTAGACCTTTTGACCGTCTGCGGCAAAAAAGTGGGTTATAATTACAAAAAGAAGTGGGACTGCGATTTTCATGGCCGTCTCCGAAAAAAAAGATTTACTGCAATAATTATATACAAAAGAGGTCTATATGGATATAACCGGACAAAGAGCTGGCCTTTACGCGCTGATTTCGAGGATTTTTCTATCCGAGATGGATCCCGATACTCTTTCGGCTATCGAAGGTATGGAGAGCTTCAACACATTTTTTCCCGACTACAGCCGATGGGATATCAGAAACATAACCGATAGAAAAACGCTTGTAGAGCGTTATTTGAACGTTGATTACACGGATATAGCGATTATGCATCTGATTCCCTATGAGAGCTTTTATACCACCGAAGAGGCCATGATCGAAACCGGGGGCGCAAATCCGGTGGTTTCCGTCTACAACGAATACGGCTATCGAGTCGACCTGGATAGAGCAAGAGTGGTGAGTCCCGATCATATAGGGGTGGAGCTGGAGTTTATGAAGATTTTGTGCGAGGCCCAACAAAAAGCTGAAAAAGCCGAGGATGAAAAGGCCGCCGTCGATATCAAAGAGATAGAGAGAGGATTTTTAAAGGATCATCTACTCAGGTTTGCTCCCATGTATCTTATTAATGTGGCTGAACAGGCCAGGACGCCCTTTTACAAGGACGCGGCGAAAGTGGCTTTGGAGTTTTTGCTGGAAGATTACGAATATCTATCTGGAAGATGAGCGTGAAAATTTCTCTCGATAGCTCTTTGTGCGTCAGATACGCCTCCAAATTCAGCGGGTGCGACTCGTGTCAAAAGGCGTGCCCGATAGAGGTTATAGATATAAACGAAAGCCGCGTGGACATTGACGTCTTTTCCTGTATAGGTTGCGGAGTATGCGCCGGCGCGTGTCCCACGGAGGCCATAAGGGTAAGTGAAACGGAGATATACGAGAAGGTTTTTGAGCTGATCTCCTCCAAAGAGAGCGTGATAGGATGTAGATACAACTTTTTCTGTTTGGCGGCTATAAACGGAGAGTATCTGGCTACGATGGCTCTTGTAAACGATATCGTTTTGGATGTCGGTTTTTGCAAGGAGTGCGAAATCAAAGAGGAGTGTTACGATAGAATCTTGAATAACGTAAGCGAAGCGGATTACATCCTGCAAGCCCTGGGCGTAAACGCAAAGATCGAACTTAAAGATCTCAAAAAGGTTTCCGATATCTCAAAAGAGAGACGGGAACTGTTTTCGTCTTTCGCCTTTGGCAAATACGCCGACAAGGAGGCGCAAAACGGATCTTTCAAAAGAGAGAAGATCCCCCCAAAGAGACGGCGGCTCTTTTTGGCGGTTTTGAAGCAGTTGGGTATAGAGGGATCCAGCAAGCTATTGGAGTCGAAATATCTCGGTTTTTTCAGCGACAAGAGTATTGACGACAGCTGCGACAACTGCTCCGTATGTTATAGAGTCTGCCCCACGGACGCCCTATCTTTCGGTTCGACAGGGGAGATACTTTTTGATGCGGCTTTTTGCGTCAGATGCGCGCTCTGTCACGATGTCTGCGAGAAAGAGAGCGTAAAAATGGAGGAGTTTTTCGATTTCGAATCGGTTACGGCCAAAGAGCCGAAAGTTCTAAAAAGATTTAAAATGGCTATATGCGATGAATGTTCGAACCCTTTTGCCTCTATCTCCGGAGAGAGGGTTTGCCGCAGATGCCGTATCGAAGAGGAGGAGGCGAAAACTTTATGGGGATTGTAAAGGAGTAGCCGTGGAAAAAGCCGCTATTTTCGGAAAAAGACTAGTTGCTTTGGCCGGCGCGGAAGCTGCGGGCAAAGATATAATAGAGGTAGTTAACATGGAGATTAGCGATAGCTCTATGTTTTTGATCGGCATAGATATAAAAAGAGACGACTTCGATTTTTTCATATCGAATCTTCCAAGGTCGAAAGTGGAGGCGACGATTTTTATGCCTGAGTTTCAGCGTATGGCCGCCGAAGCCTTCGGCAAAGAGGGATATCTGGTGGCGCTGTATAAAAAAGAGGGTTCGATAAAGAGCCTGGTAGAGGATTCAAAAAGAGATATCGAGGATAGAGACCTTTTGGAGATTTTGAAAATTATAGGAGAGTAGATGAAAATCGATTTTGAGGATCTAAAAAGGGATTTCGAGGCTATCGGTGCGAAAAAGGAGGAGGAGTCCCAAAATTATGCCGGCAACGATCTTGTGGAATCGGTTTGCGAGCTGGCTCTGGCTCCGGCTCTATGCGGGGTATATTTTTCCAGACTCGATATAAAAGTGATAGGATTGAAATTCGGCGAGGATGTTCAAATCAGAGAGAGAAAAAGGATGCTCAGAGACATTCTCAGAGCCGTTACCTCCAAAGAGGAGCTGTGGAAAATAGTTGAAATCATTATAGAATCGGCCCACGAAAAAGCCGCCGTTTACGATGAGTTATGCGAAAAATTCCCCTCTTCGCGCGAAATTTTCCAAGATTATAAAAAGAGGATCGGCGATTTTGAAAAGAGGCTCCGACAAGTTGCCCGCCGGTTCGAAAAGAGTCTCTTTTTGTGAGACTTAAAAGTTGGAATAGATCAGATAAATTATACCGGTAGACAAAGAGGCTACGACTCCGGCTAGCAGATCGTCGGCCATTACAGCCCAGCCGCCTTTTAATCTCTTTTCGGCTTTGCCTATCAAAGAGGGCTTTGTTATATCGAATATCCTAAACAGAACAAAGAGTACGGCTATCCAGATCAGCGTAGGTTCAGGAAGAAAGCTCATACCGACCCAAATACCGGCTATTTCGTCTATTACTATACTTTTATCGTCGTGAGCGCCTCCCTCTTTTTCGAATCTGTCGATCTCTTTTACGGCTATCACTGTTACCAAAACGGCCAGCATGAACAGCGTCGATTGAGGTAGATACACCAAAACCAGCACTCCCAAAAAGGCTCCAAAGAGAGTGCCCCAGGTTCCCGGCGCCTCTTTTATCAGCCCGAAGTAGCATCCGGTCAAAAAGCATCTTCTAATATTCATATACGCCCTTATGTCAACGATGTTGTCTGGTAAAGTTTCATCAGTTCGATATAAAAATCCTTTTCGCTATGTTCTTCCATAATACCCGAAAAGGGTATAAAGTTGTAGTATAGCTTTTCCAGATTTTTAAACCTGGCCGGAAAGAGTTCGCTCAAAATTATGGCGCTGATCTCCTTTCTGACCAGAACCGCCGGCGGCAAAATGCCCAGTTTGAACAGCTCCATTATCGATTCGCTGTGGTAGGATATGTGGTGATGGCTTCCGTGCGGGCAGGTGTTTGTGCTCACAAGGGTTTTGCACTCGTTGCAGTAGACAAACTCGCTGATAGTCTCTATTTCGATATTTATACCCTTTATGGTATCGAATACGCTTTTGATCGAGTTTTTGTCGTAATATAGACCAACTCCCGCATGGTTTTTTCCTATAACGAGCCTGTTGCAACCAAAATTCTGAGCGACTATAGCATCGAGTATCACCTCGTTGAATCCGGCGAAAATGTAGGTGTTTTCGAGCGGAACGACCAGCACTCTGTTTTTGGGTAGAAAGTTTTTTACGAAATAGTCCATGACTTTGTATCGTACCTCGTACGAGAGACAGTCTCTGGAGTAGGGTTTGAGTAGAAAAATCACCACTAGATCGCTCTTTTCCAGAGTTAGTCTGATCAACCTTTCGTGGGCTCTGTGAAAAGGTTTGGCCGCCATCATGATAGCCGTGACGTTTTTGGCTCCTATGGCTTTTTTCGCCTCCTTTATCCGCTCTTTGGTAACAGAAATCTGGTCGAACTCGACTCTGTATTCTCCGCTAATGGCGTATTGTCCCAGTCTCTTTAGCGTTTCAGTCACTCCCGGATGGCTCATGTCGTCGGTGCCGTATATCTTTTTTACCCTCTCTTTGGGATCTATTTTAAAAACCTCTTCGCACCTGATCTCGCCTACTTTTTTTTGGTCCACCACCAGATCCAGAGTCTCCCCTTTTTTGCACTCTTTTAGTATCTTTTCGTTCTTTTTCCCTCCAGGTGCGAGAATGAAGGAAAAGGGAAATGTTTTATTATGATATATTCCGGTTTTGTCTACCTCGTCGGCCTCTTTTTTGTTCATCAAGCCTTTGACAGGACTCAGGATGCCTTCTTTGGCCAGAGCCAGCGTGGCCAGTGCCTCTTTGTCGATAAATAGCGCTCTATTTTTTCTTGAAGATTTCATATTTTTTCCTCTTTTCCCAAAGGCTCTTTCTGGAAATGCCGAGTTTTTTGGCCAGAGCCGTATCGGGGAATTTGTTTTGGTAGTTTAATATGATGTATTTGACGTAATCGTCTATGGAGAGGATATCGTTTCTGTCGAATATTTTATTGTCGCTTTTGATTTCGATGCTGTTTATCGGAATCTCTTCTTCTAGGGAGTCGGTGGTAGAGACAAGGGCGCTTTTGTTTTCGATCGTCTCCATAAAGAGTCTTCTTTCGCTCTTTTTCAATACCTGAAAATCAGTTATATAAAGTAGCTGGGACTCCTTTTCGTTTTTTATGGCGTTTATGGCGCCGCTTTCGCTCAGGGAGTAGAATTTAAAGGGCTCTTTTACCCTCTTTGAAAATTCAAAAGCGAAAAAGTCCGCGTATTTTTGGTAATTTGTTTTTATCAGGAGAGGGAGTTTCACTTTAGTGTTGAGATTTTCTATATTGATGCCTTTTAACGAAAAAGATAGATATCTTTTAAAGCTTTCGTTTTCTTTTTTGATCTGTTCGAATTCTCGAAAATGGTCTATTTTTCTGATGAGCTCCTCCATCATAAAAGGCTTTAGGATATAGTCTTTGGCTCCGGCTCTGAGAGGATTCGAGACGGTGTCGTTGCTGATATACGATACCAGCAGTATTATTATAGAATCGTTATAGTGTTCTATAATAGGATAGAAATCCTGTCCGTTGATGTTGGTGGAGAGCAAAACCGCGTCGTAGTGCTCATCTTTGATCGCCTCCTTGACGGTTGCCGCCACTTCGCAGATATGACCGATTTCGGCTAGTTTGGCGGCGATACTCTGGGCGAGATAGATCTCGTTTTCAACTATTAATATTTTCATGAAACGCTCCCTGCCTCTTTTGTCCAGTCGAAAAACTCCAACGAGGCCGTAGCCATGGCGGCAAGACCCTCCTCTCTGCCTATAAATCCCATTTTTTCGGCCGTAGTGGCTTTTATGTTTATAAAAGATCTATCCAGTTCCAAAATTTCGCACAGCCGTTTTCTGATTTGATTTTTAAAGGGGGAAATTTTGGGTTTTTGGGCTATTATTGTCAGATCCACGTTGTTGATTACAAATCCCAAAGAGTCCAAAAGCCTCTTTGTTTTTGCCAGTAAAACGGCAGAATCGGCGCCTTTGTAGCTATCGTCGCTATCTGGAAACAGTTCTCCGATGTCTCCCAGCCCGGCCGCTCCCAAAAGGGCGTCTATAATCGCGTGTATGGCCGCGTCGGCGTCGGAATGACCGGCCAGTCCGTACTCTTCGCTGACCTTTACCCCTCCTAGAAACATTTTAGAGTCGCTCTGATACGGATGGACGTCAAATCCGCTTCCGCACATGGTTATCTTTGCCGGCGGCTCCAGGCAGGATAGCTTGTTTATGTCCTCGGCGGTAGTTAATTTGTGATAATCGGGACTCCCTTTTATATAGACGACTCTGCCTCCCGCTTTTAGTATCGCGCCGCTTTCGTCGGTGGATTCGGGAAAGCTTTTTAGAGCCTTTGTCAACGTATCGGTTTTTGAGAGCTGTGGCGTCTGTATCAGTTTTACTTCGTCTCGGTTTACTGTTTCGTTTTTATACACAACGGTGTCGTGAACCTTTATATAAGGCGCCGCGCAGTCTGCTTCGCCTATACTATCTATTATTTTTTCGACCATCTCTTTTTTTATGCAGGCTCTGGCTATATCGCTGACCAGTACGTATGGCGTATCCACCTCTTTTAGCGCGTTTAGCAGCGATTGCGTTCTGCTTTTTCCTCCCTCGACAAAAGTGTGATCGGAAAGTTTTTGCATGAATCGGATCTCATCCTTATGAGCTACTATTAAAACTTTTTTGAAATGGTAAAAGGAATCAAAACGATTCGTAACATATAGCCAAAGCGGCTTTTTACCGACCCTGAGCCACTGTTTTTTTACTTTTAGCCCGAATCTGCTAGACTCGCCTGCACCAAGTAACACCAGAGATAAATCAGACAAAGTTTATCCTTTTTCTTAATGTGTTACAAAATTATACATAACAAAAGCTTTTTTTTATCTTTTTTATGTAACATAATGGTGAGAGTTGAGACGTTTTATCGTAAAAAGGTGATACAGAAGCATAAAGGGAAACCCCTTTAGATTTCAAAACTCAAAGGATCGATAATGAGAAGAGAATGGATAAAAAAGAGGGAACACGACAGAGTCAGGACTCAGATGTATTATGCCAGGGCCGGAGAAATTACCGAAGAGATGAGATACGTAGCCGAAGTG
The DNA here is from genome assembly GCA_027065825.1 of Campylobacterales bacterium. Classification (GTDB taxonomy): domain Bacteria; phylum Campylobacterota; class Campylobacteria; order Campylobacterales; family Nitratiruptoraceae; genus Nitrosophilus_A. The sequence goes on from JAMONM010000049.1 coordinate 12,366, forward strand.
GAGGGGCTGGATCCGGAACTGGTCAGAAAAGAGGTTGCCAGGGGAAGGATGATAATTCCTGCAAATATCAACCACGTGCACCTAAAGCCTATGGCCATAGGTATCGCGGCGAAATGTAAAATAAACGCCAACATAGGATCTTCCGCTTTAGCCAGCGACATCGAGGGTGAAATAGAAAAAGTAAGGGTCTGCCAAAAATATGGAGCAGATACGATAATGGATCTGTCCACCGGCGGAGATCTGGACGCCATTAGAAGCGAAGTTATCAAACACGCCGAGGTTCCCATAGGTACGGTTCCGATATATCAGATACTACATGACTGCAACAACAATATAGAAGAGCTTACGATCGACAAAATGCTCGAAGTGATAGAGAGACAGGCTAAGCAGGGGGTTAGCTATTTCACCATTCATGCAGGGTTCTTGCTGAGATTCATGCCTTTGGTGGCAAAGAGAAAGATGGGTATAGTCTCAAGAGGCGGAAGTCTGATGGCCGCGTGGATGATGCACTATCATAGAGAGAACCCTTTTTACGAGGCGTACGACGATATTTTGGATATCTGCCGACAGTATGACGTTAGCCTCTCGCTGGGAGACAGCCTAAGGCCCGGATGTCTTTATGACGCCAGCGACGACGCTCAGCTAAACGAACTGAAGGTTCTGGGCGAGCTGACGCTAAGAGCCTGGGAAAAGGACGTTCAGGTTATGATAGAGGGACCTGGCCACGTTCCTATGAACCAGATAGAAAGAAACATAAAAATCGAAAGAGACTATTGCCACGAGGCGCCTTTTTACGTTTTGGGTCCTCTCGTTACCGACATCGCCGCCGGTTACGACCATATCTCCAGCGCAATAGGCGCCGCCATGGCCGGCTGGTACGGAGCGAGTATGCTCTGTTACGTCACTCCCAAAGAGCATTTGGGTCTTCCTAACGCCAAAGACGTCAGAGAGGGAATAATAGCGTACAAAATAGCCGCGCACGCCGCCGATATCGCCAGAGGCAGAAAAGGGGCAAGGGATATAGACGACGCGATGAGCGACGCCAGATACAGATTTGATTGGAATAGACAGTTCGAATTGGCTCTGGATCCCGATAGAGCCAGGGAGTATCACGACGAGACTCTGCCTCAGGACGTCTTCAAAGAGGCCGAGTTTTGCAGTATGTGCGGTCCAAAGTTTTGCAGCTATAAAATAACACAAAACATTATGGAGGAGCACGGCGCCTGATCCGTAATTGATTAAGATCAACGAAATTTAATATAAAATAGGATAAGATTACTCCTAATTAAAGTTTATACCAAGGAGTACCCGAAATGTTGAACGAAGAGAGAGTTTACGAGGTTTTAAAGAGCGTTACCTATCCCGGATTTACGAAAGATATCGTAACGTTCGGATTCGTAAAGGCCGTTGAGGTCGATTCAAAGAGAGTTTTCGTAGAACTAGACATCACTTCGAGCGCTCCCGAAGTGGCCCAGCAGCTTAGAGACGAGATAAGAAAAAAACTTGAGATTCAGGGCGCGGAAGAGGTTGTTGTTGCGATAAAACAGCCGCAGATGCCCAGAGAGACCTCCAGCAGAGGTAAAAATCTCGCTCCTCAGGTTAAAAATTTCGTTATGGTCAGCAGCGGAAAAGGTGGAGTAGGCAAATCCACTACAACCGTGAATCTGGCCATAGCTACGGCTATGCAGGGGAAAAAGGTAGGGATTTTGGATGCGGATATCTACGGTCCTAACGTTCCGAGAATGATGGGTATAGTGGGTGCTCAACCGGAAGTCGTCGGCAATAAAGTCAAGCCGATAACAGCGTACGGCGTCGAGGTGATGAGTATGGGCGTTTTGATGGAGGAGGGCCAGTCCCTGATCTGGAGAGGCGCCATGATTATGAAAGCGGTCGAACAGTTTCTTAGGGATATTTTATGGGGAGACCTGGATGTTTTGTTTATAGATATGCCTCCTGGAACCGGAGACGCTCAGCTGACTTTGGCGCAGAGCGTTCCGGTTACCGCCGGCGTGACCGTTACCACTCCGCAGATGGTGAGCCTCGACGACAGCAGAAGAAGCCTGGATATGTTTAAAAAGCTACATATACCCATAGCGGGATTGGTTGAGAACATGAGCGGTTTTATCTGTCCCAGCTGTCAGACCGAAAGCGACATATTCGGTAAAGGTACGGCGATGGAGGTGGCTTTGGAGTATAATACCTCCGTATTGGGCCAGATACCGATAGAGCCTGCCATCAGAGAGGGCGGAGACGCCGGAAAGCCGGTCGTGTATCATCATCCCGATAGCGAAACGGCCAAACGATTCCACAAGGCTGCCGACAATTTATGGAAATTTATTGAAAAGGTAAACGCCGAAGGCGGCGTAAGCAACGAAGCGATTCAGCCGACTACGCCTCCAGGCGTTAGCGCCTGCTCTAGCGGGGCGCACTCCGGAGGATGTTCCCACTAAGGGGCATCCTTTAATTCTCCATTTAGCTGCTCTTTCTTATAATATCTGCAGTATATGCAAAGAGGTGCGATGAAAAGATACAAGGTTGCCATTTTAAACACGAAAGGCGGGGTAGGAAAGAGTACCGCCAGTATGCAGTTGATGGTGCCGTATCTCTATCAAAAGAGCGGTTCCGCCATCTCATATTTCGAGTTTGACGACGAAAACGAGGACGCGGTCTCTTTTGACAAGAGTCAGCTGGTCTGGATAGAAAAAGTCAACGTTACCGGAATCGATCTGAGAGAGCAGCTAAGAGACATTTTGCTGCTTGAAAACTCTATCTGCATCGACGTGGGAGCCAACAAAACCACCGTTTACGTGATGGAGGCTCTAATAGACAGCGGTATGGTTCATGCGCTGGATCTCGTGGTCATTCCTTTGATGGACGGAGAGCTGGACGCGGTCAGCGCTATAAACGTCTATCATAAAATAAAAGAGGCCAACGAGGATATAAAAGTTGTGTTCGTTTTGAACAGATGGAACGAAAACAGGGAGATTGAATCGCAGTTCGATCTCTTTTTGGGAGATAAGTACGGCTTTTTCGACACGAAAGGGTTGGTAAACTATATAGAGGAAAAAGATAGAAACTATATAGTGTTGGCGGATAGCGACGCTATCAAGTATTCAAGAGGTTTCGGCATGACTCTGTGGGAGATAGCTCTTAGTAGCGACTCCATCGATCAGGAGTTGAAAGAGGCTATAAAAAATGGAGCTTCCAAAGAGGAGATAAAAAAGCTCAGTTTTATAAAAGGTCTCAAAAAAGATTGCAAAGAGTATCACGATAGGGTACTAAAGCCGGCTTTTGAACGGCTGGACGAGATTTTGGGGTAGGCGTCTACCCCGTTTGAACGAAGATATCTTCGTATTTTTTCTCCAGTTTCAAAATCTTGTTCTCTATCAGATCGTTTATTATATCGATCGAGAGATTCTCTTCGCTGGCGGTGGTTATGTTTGTCTCCAGATCTATGATCTGGGCTTTGGCCGCCTCCACCAGCTTTAGCATCTGTGAGAATATTATCGTAAAACTTCCGCCGTCGCTGCCGGTATGCGCAGATTCTATTAGACCGTTGATATGTATAAAATCGAGTCTGTTTATCAGAACGTTTAGATCTTTTATGTTGTAGTAGATGTTTCTTAGTTTGCTTTTGGATTCGTATACGTTGCTCGAGAGCTTTTCGGAGTAGAATTTTAAAAGCTCAAAGAGATCTTTGATGTTTTGGATAACTTCTATTTCCTCCTCTTCGCTGATTGTTATTTCTGCGAGTTTGGTCAGCAGCTCTTTCAAAAAGTACACCACCATGTCGATTTGGAGTTTGGAAGATAGTATATTGAAGCTGGTGGTTTCAATGTCCTTGTTGGTTTCGTTGATGAGTTCGGTGAGCTTTATTATCTGTCGTTCGCTATATTCGGCGTTCTTTCTCATCTCCTGGGAGAGAGTGGAAAAGGATACGCCCTCTTTTTTGATTTTGTAGCTCTCTATCGAGGCGTTTAGCGAGAGGAGTCTGATCTCTTCGGCAAGCTGAAACACGAATTTCGATTTGTCGCTTAGATCCTGGTTCATATCCAAAAAGACGTTTATTTTGTTGTATATGTTGTTGAAATATCTATTGAGTCTCAAAAAGATCGTCTGCAAGGAGCATAGCTTATCCGCGAGCTCTTCGTTCTCTTTGCTGACGGCACCTTCGCCGCCCATTCCGCAGGCGGTTATGTTTTCCGCTATCGATTTTTCTCTGCTGCGCATCTCTTCGAGAAAGGCTTTTTTACTAAAGTCGTCATAATCTTCGTAGCCCATCTCCTTGATCTTTTCGATCATGAACTCCAAAGCCTTATCGACTCCATCCATCTGTTCAATTTTCATTATCTCTTTGTAAAAGTCGGGGATGGTTTTGAAAAGATCGGAAGTCGGTTTTAATCTGATAGAGAGAAATTTTTTGATTTTTCCTTCGGAGTCGAACATAGGATATATGCACGTCAAAACCCAGTAATAGCTGCCGTCTTTGGCCATGTTTTTAACGTATCCCACGAAAGGTTTACCCGATTTTATGGTGTCCCAGACCGCTTTAAATATCGATCTGGGCATATCTGGGTGTCTGATTATGTTGTGAGGTTTGCCTATGAGCTCCTCTTTTTTGAATCCGGAGACTCTGATGAAAACCTCGTTACCGGAGAGAATTATCCCCTTGGGATCCGTGGTTGAAAAGAACAGCTCCTCTATTTCGAATCTCGATTCGATATTTTTTGGCTCTATTCCTCTTTTGTTGTAGCTGCTTTTATACATTTGCCGCCTTTAATGTTAACTTTCGAATGCTTCTCTCTCTTTGGAACTTACTATGGTATATATTTTCATCAGGTTGTTGACGAACTCTTTCGTTACGTTAGCCAGCTGATTTAGAGTCTCAAACAGCTCGTCGCTTCTGCTCTCTCTTTTTAGCCTTACCGCGTCGAAAACGAGATTGTGAATATCTTTATGCAGCGGCTCAAGATCGCTTAACAAAGAGAGAACTTCGTCGCCGTACTTTTTCAGTTCGTTGAAAGCCTGGTTCGAATAGTACCACTTTCCGAAGTTACAGCTGGTGTAGTCTTTGATCTCTTTTGAGGTATCGCCGTCGAGAACTTTTGTAATATCGGTCAAAAAGACCGAGTGGTCGTTGATGGCCGCCAAAATCTTTGTGGAGTCTGTCTGGAAATGGCGGGAGAGTATGTCGTATCCGTGTTTGGCGTGCTCCACGGAGTCTATAATCTGTTTTCCGAGTCTCTCGGCCAGGGTTCTGACCTGGTTGAGTTCGCTGTTGATCTCCTCCATCTCTTTTGTTAGGTTTCTCGTGTTGTTTTCCTGTTTTTTCGTAAGTTCTACCTGTTTTTTTATCAAATCGGTGACGGAGTTGGAGTTGTCTTTGATCTTTCTGAAAATTTTTGCAACGTTGTTGGAGCCCTCTGCGCTGTCTTCGACGATACTTTTTGCGTAGTTGACCACTTTGGAGGTGTTGTCCATCTCGTCCATAACCGAAACGGTCACCTCTCTGATTTCGCCGGCGCTTTTAGAGGTCTTTTCCGCCAGTTTTCTAACCTCGTCCGCCACTACGGCGAAGCCTCTGCCCACCTCTCCGGCTCTGGCCGCCTCGATAGCGGCGTTTAGAGCCAGTAGGTTTGTCTGCTCGGTAATTTCCAAAATTACGTTTAGTACGTGATCTATGCCGCTGATTCTTCTTTTGAGCTCTTCGGTGGTTTTGGTCAGGTTGTCCATAGCTTTTACCGACTCGAGGATATCTTTGTTGGTTTTGTATAGATTCTCTTCGCCCTCTTCGATAAAATCGTTGGTGACCTTTTGAGCCTCCTCCACCTGATTGATCGAGCTTAGCAGCTCTTCGGCGTATTTGAGGTTCTCTTCGCTCTTTTGTGTAACGCCGTCGAGACCGTCTTTTAGCTCTACGAATCTGTTTTTGAATCTATAAATACCGGTTTGAACCAACGCGCCGTTAAAGGTTGATTCCGCCAGCTCCGGAGCCGCCTCCATCCAGTCGAGGTTGCTCTGCTTTTGAATCTGGGCTGTCTCCTCTTTGAGTTTTTGTATCTCCTCGATATATTCGAGGCAATCCTCTTTTTTCTCGAATTCGTTCTTTTTACCCATTTTAGACTCCTTATTTTTTTCTTGCGGCGAATATCTTTTCCATCTTCTCTTTTAGAACTTCCGCGGGGAACGGTTTTACGATATAGTTGTTGACGCCCGCTTTTATCGCCATGATGACGTTCTCTTTTTTTGCTTCGGCCGTAACCATCAAGATAGGTAGATGTTTGAGGTTCGGATCTTTTCTGATCTCCTGAACCATCTCCAGGCCCGTCATGTTGGGCATATTCCAGTCTGTTACCACAAAATCGTATTTTCCGCTTCTGAGTTTTTGCAGTCCTGCCAGACCGTCTTCGGCTTCGTCGATATTTTTGTATCCCAGCTGCATAAGTAGATTTTTGATTATTCTCCTCATGGTACTCATATCGTCTACCACCAGGATTTTTATGTTTCTATCAGGCAATGACATTGCTCCTCCCTAACTATTTTTTTATCGCATATTCGTGAACGATATGCAACAGGTCTTTCGTGTCGAATTTTACCAGATGGGCGTCCGCTTTTACGAATTTGGCTTTGTCTACCGTCGCCTTGTCCGAAAGCGAGGTGTTTATGACCACCGGAATTTTGGAAAAGATAGGATCCTCTTTGATCTTTTTGGTAAAGGTCAGTCCGTCCATTCCAGGCATCTCTATATCGCTGATGATTAGCTGTATCTTGTCGGTGATGTCCACACCCTCCTTTTGGGCCTCAATCAGAGTCTGGTTTAGAAAATCTAGTCCTTCCAGCCCGCTTTGGACCTCGAATATTTTGTGACCCTCTTTCTCCAGTATCTGCCTGATTATTTTTCTGGCTACCGGGCTGTCATCAAGTACCAAAACGTTGTATTTATGTTCGCTTCTGCCTATCTCCTCCGAATCGTCGACGTTAAAGACCTTGATCATTCCCAGTTCGTCCAAAATTCCCTCAAAGTCTAGCAGTAACAGCAGTTTTCCCTCTTCTACCTCTATTACGCCTACGACTTTGCCTCCAAGTTTCTCGTCTATGCTGGCCGGCGGTTTGTTGATGTCGGTCCATTTGATTCTGCGAATTCTTTTTGCGTCGTGGATGACGATTCCTATAATTTCACGCAAAAACTCCATTACGATAACGTATTTACCGCTTTTTCCTTGCGGCTCTTTGATCTTCATCCAGCTGGCGAGGTTGACAATGGGAATGACGTTTTCCCTGATTTTGGCAACCCCCTCCACCTGTTCGGGGAGTCCGGGCGTTTTATAGATGTTGTCCGGTTTTTGGATAACCTCTTTGACCTTGGCAACGTTGACGCCAAGGATCCATTCGTAGACTGAACCGTCTTCGAGCTCTTCGTACATTCTAAAATCTATTATTTCGAGTTCGTTGGCTCCCGTTTCCAGAATTTTAGGCAAAACCTCTTTGCTGTTTTTCATATCATACCTCTTCCTGGGTGTTCTCGTCGTTTTCGAACAGTTTGACTATATCCAGCAGTATGAGCAGGTTTCGCTCACCGCTCTCTTCGTCTTTGGCCATGACCACGCCGGTTATATATTTTGAGTCTATTCCGATGGCGTTAATCGGAGTGGGCTGTATCTCTTCGGGTTCGATAGTGTTCGCTCCCACTATTTTATCCACCATCAGACCTATATTTCCGAGATCTGAATCGATTACCAGGATAAACTTTGTCTCCTCCTCTTCGTTGTTAGGAAGATCCAGCATCTTTTTAAGATCGACGACCGGAACTATGTTTCCCCTGAGATTGATAACTCCCAATATATACTCTTTGGTTTTCGGTACGGGAGTTATATCCAGTTCCTTCGTAATTTTTACGATCTTTTTTATATCTATGCCTATAAGCTCTTCGTTCAGTTTAAAAGATATCACTCTCTCTTCGTTTTTGGAAAACTCTTTTGTATTCTCCTTGACGCCGAGCACTTCCATTTCAGCCATCAGATAACTCCTGTAAGTTCGTTTTTCTTGTCGTTAATGAGCGAGTTGATATCCAGTATCAAAACCACTTTTCCGTCTCCGGTAATGGTGGCTCCGGCTATTCCGTGAACGTCGCTGAGCAGTTTGCCAAGAGGCTTGATTACGATCTCCTCTTCGCCGTAGAGTTCGTTGACGGCAATTGCGATGTTCTTTTCGCCCACGTTGATTATTATGACGAATTTGTTTTCGCTCTCTTGTTCCAGATCGAACAGCTCGTTTAGATTAAATAGGAGATAGACCTTGTCTCTGAGCATCAAGGACTTGTAATGACCAACGTCTTTTATATCCTCGGGGTTGTATTGGATAATTTCGGCTACGCTGAATATGGGAATCGCAAAGACTCGGTCGTTTGACCCGACCATGAGGGTTCTGATTATCGCTACCGTCAGAGGCAGCTTCATTGTGATTTTTGTTCCTTGCCCCTTTTCGCTGTCTATCTCTATCGTTCCTCTGAGGGAATGTATGGTTGATGCCACCACGTCCATACCGACTCCTCTACCGGATACGTCGCTGATCTGCTCGGCGGTGGAGAAGCCCGGGAGGAAGATTAGCTCGAATATCTCTTTGTCGCTCATATTCTCTGCCTGATCCGGCTTTATTAGACCCTTTTCGATTGCCTTGTTCTTTATTACCTCGGGATCGATACCTTTACCGTCGTCTTCTATCGATACGATAATCCTGTCTCCCTCCTGAAAGGCGGCCAGTTTTATTGTGCCGGTTTCCGGTTTGCCTGCGGCCACTCTTACGTCCGGAGTTTCTATTCCGTGATCTATGGAGTTTCTTACCAGGTGAATGAGCGGATCTTCGAGTTTGTTCAGTATCGATCTGTCGATTTCGGTATCCTCTCCCTCCATCTCCAGATTGATTTTTTTGCCCAGTTTTTTGGCCAGATCTCTGACAATTCTTGGGAATTTACTAAAAATTCTCTTGACCGGCTGCATTCTAAGCTTCATAACTGCTTCTTGCAGATCGCTGACGGATCTGCTCATGCCGGCTATAGCCTCGTTTAACTCCTCGGCCACTTCGGACTCTTTATCGAGGCTGGAAAATCTAGAGGCCAGTTTGACTATTCTGTTCCTATCCAGAACCAGCTCGCCGACCAGGTTCATCAATACCTCTACTCTCTCTATATCCACCCTGATCGTTTCGTTTTCTTCTTTTTTGGCAGGTTTTTTGGGCTTTTGAGATTCGCTTTTTTGAGGTTTGCTCTGTGGTTGCTGTTGAGGAGCCGGTTTGGGCTCCTCCTTTTGCTCTTGTGGCTCTTGGTGCTGTTCAGGTTGTTGGGGGGAGATCTCCCTTTTTTCTTGGATCAGATCTTCTACATCTTTGCCCTCTTCGATCAGTTTATCTATCTTTTCTATCAGTTCCATATCCCTCTCTTCGGGCGGAAGCAGAATCAATTCGTCGAGAATCTCCTTGAAGTTGCTGTTGGGATATTTTTTAATGATCTCCTGTACCGCGGGATCGACTCCCTCTTTGAATACTATTTCGATTCGGTTCTCCTCCTCTTTGGAGGGATCACTCTCTTTTGTTGCTTCGCTCTGCTCTTCGTCGCCGTTATGTTGGGGTTCGTTTTGTTGGTCGTTTTGGACGGGAGTCTCTCCATCAAGAAGCGAGTCGAGTTTTCTCAAAATTTCCGTTAACTCATCCATATCCGGGATTTCATGCTCCTCTTTGAGCCTGATGATGCCGTTTTTTAGTTGATCGATACCTTCTAGTATTATATCCATCTTGTCCGAATCGAGGCTCATTTCGTCGTTTCTGAGTTTATCGAAAATGCTCTCGATCTTATGAGCCAGTTCTATAATCGATTCCAGCCCCAAAAAGCCGGCTCCACCTTTTAGGGTGTGCATTCCTCTAAAGATTTTGTTGAGCAGCTCTTTGTCCGTCGGATCGTTTTCCAGTTCCACCAGCTCCTGGTCGAGATTTTCCAAGATCTCTTCGGCTTCGAGCATAAACTCGTCGAAAATCTCTTTCATATCGTCGGTAAACTCGATTCTCATCTTTTCATCCTTATAGTCCGTAGCTTTTTAAAATATCGTCTACGTTTTCCTGTTCTATCTCTTTTTCCCAGGCGAACTCTTTTAAGGCTATCTCGCTCTGGTGCGTACTGATACTATTATCGGTCTGAATCAAAAATTGTTGAACCTTTTTTAGCCTTTGGGCCAAAATGTCCTGAAACTGCAGTAGCTCCAACTGTTTTGTCAAGTTCTCTACGAAAGTTTCGCGATCTATTCCGTTTTCGTTGACCAGCTCGATGTTTTCGTGAATAAGCTCTATCGCCTTTTTTACGGCTTCTTCGCTCTCTTCGATCGATTTTTGCAGATGTTCGTAAGCTATTTGGAAGTCTCTATTTTTCATCATAGTCGAAACCCCTTTGGTATGAATTTGAGGTTCACCCGGCTGCTCCGGGTCGGGTAAAACTTCATTTTCGCGAGATTTCCAAGTATTATCGTATAATTAAATTTAATTTTAAATTAAAATCATTACAATTAAGCTATATTTTCGTTTTTCAAGGACCGATTTGATGGGTGTCTCTATTTATCTGCTGGCGCTGGAGTTTTTTTCGGTGGTAATGGTGTTCGCTTCGTTGAGTATCTGGAACTCTATATGGGGAGGAGCGCTTTTTGCCTCGCTGTTTGTTGTTTTGAGATCCATCTCTTTTCTCAAGAGCAAAAAGAGGACTTACGATATGACCGTTTCGGATCTGATTTCCCGGCTGGGTTTTGAGGAGGAACAAACAAAAAATATCGCCGAACTGCTGAAGCGCTGCGCTCAAAAGGATCAAGAATCACGAAGCGATCGAGAACGTTTCGAGGCTTTCTATACGAAAATAAGCTCTATTTTGGAAAACTCCAAGGACAAAAACAGAGTAATGAGAGAAAAGATTACGGATCTTTCTTTGTTGGCCGAGCTTTTAACGAAATCCGTCAGAGGGGTTACCAACAATATAAACTTCGTCTACGACTCCATCAAAGAGGTAAACGAGTCTACGCAAAAAGGGGACGAAAGAGTCTCCACAACGATCGAGAACGTGGAGGAGTTCGCCAACAGCGTAATAGAAGTAAAGGAAAACTCGATCTCATTGCAAAACGAATCTCAAAAGATCAAAGAGATGGTGCTTCAGATAAAAAATATCTCCGATCAGACCGATATGTTGGCGCTAAACGCCGCTATTGAGGCCGCAAGAGCCGGCGAGTATGGCAAAGGTTTCGCGGTGGTGGCCGACGAAGTCAGAACTTTGGCCAACAAAACGAAAGCCACCGCGGAGAATATCGAAAAAATCGTGCACCTTATTACCGACTCCATCGATACCATATCGGCGAAGCTAAATCAGCAAAGCAGCAGGGCCGAGACCGTAAAAAGCGACGTTAGAACCACCAAAGAGAGTTTTGACGAGATCAAACAGAAGATGGAGAGAGTATCAAAAGGCACCGGAGATATTTTCGGACTGATTCAGGAACAAAAGGCCTCTTTGGATTTTGTAAAAGAGGCGGTATGCGAGATAGACGAGAGTTTTTCAAGATGCGAAGAGAACCTAAAAAGTCTGAGGAGCGCAGCCGACGAGGCGGGCTCCGCGTGAGGAATTTAAAATGAATTTCAACCAAAATGAACGTTACGAGGGTTTCGTAATCGAACCTATCACCTGCGAAAGTGGCGAGAGCCGCGATTTTGCGCTATATTTTAGCCTAAAGGTAGAAAGAGTAGAGGATGAGAGACTATTTTTCTCAAAGCCCAACCCGGCTAAAATTGTGCAGATGCTACAAAAAAAGGAGGAGTTCTATCTAATAGGTTTCGAGGGCAACAAAAAGTTAATAGCGAGAATGAGACTGGAGGATATGGAAAATATGAGCGCTTTGGTGCTGGAGAGAGATATCACTCTCGAGCGAAGAAGATACGACAGGTTCAATCTGTGTCCGGAAGATTTGGGTAGTTTTACTCTGTATACCCGGGGAACCGTTAGAAGTTCGGCGGCTTATATAGAGGATATTTCGGTAGCCGGAATCAGAGTCGCCCTGAGCGACGATCCCGGTATTACCGGCGGCGAGAAGATAGAGTTAAGAAGAGAGAAAAACCATTTTAATCTTTTTTTCGAACTGGAGACGGTAAACGTACAAAGAGGGGGCAGAGTCTACGTTTCCGGCAGAATAACCGAATCCAGCGTCAGCGTGGCGAAACTGATAAGCGAAATCTATCTTCGCAAGGCTAAAAAAATTTTGATGAAGGATTAGCGTGGAAGAGAAACAAAGTAGCGGTTTAAAAGGGATAGAAAAAGCGGCTATATTTATGTCGGCTCTACCGGAAGATAAAAGCGTAAAGATATTCAAACATCTAAAAGAGCACGAGATAGAGCGGCTGGTGAAGGCCTTTTTGTCGGTAGAGACGCCTACCAAAGAGCAGTTGAAGGCGGTTTTGGACGAGGCTTACGATTATCTTAGACAGATCTCGCCGGTTAAATTGGCTCCGGATCATCTAAAAAAGATTCTCCAGCAGGCTCTGCCGCCGGATGTTCTTGAAAAACTGCTCGAAGAGACGTTCAGCTCTCAAGAGGGAAAGCAGATATTTAAAGATCTCGAAAAGATGGACTCCAAAGCAGTCGCCAACATTATCAAAGACGAGCATCCTCAGGTTATAGCCTTGATTCTTTCGCAGATAAAACCCTCCAAAGCGGCCGAGGTTCTCCAGTTTATTCCCAAAAGAGCCGGGGTTACGAATATCCAGGAAGAGGTTATTCAAAGGATAGCTTCGATAGAAAAGATATCGAACCAGACGCTGAAGGTGGTGGCTTCGACTCTCGAAGAGGAGCTGGCATCGATGGGCGCCGGCAAAGAGGAGACCCTCAGCGGTATAGATATCGCGGCCGAGATTGTAAACGCTCTGCCCAAAGAGACCCAGCAGGAGATTTTGGACGATATCAAAAAAGAGAACGAGGTTCTCGCAAACAACATAGAAGAGAGAATGTTCAAGTTCGAGGATATAATCAAACTGGACAACAAAGCTATAATCGAGATTTTGAAGAACGTGGACAAAAACGATCTGCTCGTCGCGTTAAAAGGCGCTCCGGAAGAGATTTTGAACAAGTTTTTGGCGAATATGTCAAAAAGAGCGGCGGAGATGTTCGTGGAGGATATGGAGGTTCTCGGTCCTATGAAAAAGAGCGACGTAGAAAAGGCCCAAAAGAAGATTATCGAAGAGATAAAAGCCCTCATAAACAAAGGCGTGATCGACTACGGCAGCGGCGAAGAGTATGTATAGCCCAGCTTCGCCGCAAAGCTTCTTGACCAAATTGCGATAACTCCATTTTTTAAGAAAAAAAGTGAAAAAAGTGTGAAAAATATTGCCAAACGCCTAATTTATCGCTATAATATTTTTAAAGTTAAGTAACGGGGAACTATTCTCTTTTTTTCCAAGGGGTTTTATGGCTGAGCAGGATTTTCTATCTCAGGACGAAATCGATGCGCTTTTGGGAGGAGACGAAGAAGAAAGCGTCGAGGAAAAGAGCGACATAGCCCCTTTTGATTTCAACGAAATCGAAAGCATCAAAAAGGGCGGACTGCCCGGTCTTGAGATAATATACGAAAGATGGGTAAAATCTTTTAGGGATGCGATCAGAAAGATAGTTCCCAAAATCAATATGGTCTCCAAAGAGAACATCTATATAACCAGATTCAACTCTTTCATGTCCAAGATCCCAATGCCTTCTAGCTATACCACCATAACGATGAGGCCGCTTAAAGAGAGTGCGCTTTTTGTAGTCGATTCCAGACTGGTCTTTACGATAATCAGCGTGCTTTTTGGAGGACCGGCGAAACCTTTCAAGGTAGAAGGCAGAGAGTTTACCAAGCTGGAAGTTCAGATAATAGGCGAATTTATAGACGCCGCCCTTAGTACCTTCGAGGAGGTTTGGCAGCAGTTCTACCCAATCTCGGTGGAGAAGAAATCGATAGAGCTAAATCCCTCGCTGGCTAGAATTACCTCCGGAAACGAAAAGGTTATAGTCGTAGAATGCGGGGTCGAAGTTGACGGATACGAGGCGCCCATATATTTTTGTTTTCCCCAGGGTATGTTTATGCCCATAAAGGATATTATCTACACGGAGTTTATCGGCGAAGAGGACGGAGAGTGGCGTCAAAGACTCGAGCGCAGCGTACATTCGCTAAACGTAAAGGTTACCATGGAGCTTGGCAGGGAGAGATTCTTGCTCGGCGAGATTCTCTCCTGGCAAGAGGGCGACGAGATAGTCTTGAATATCGACAAGGAGAAGAATCTGGTTTTGGTCGTGGAGAACGAACCGAAATTTTGGTGTAAACTCGGGAAGATCAAAGAGAGATACGCCGCGCTGATCAAAGAGCCTTATAAAAAGGAAGATAATGAGTGAAGAGTCCAAAGAGCAAGAAACCCCAAACAGCGATCAAAGTGACAGCGTAGATCAGGAGGAGCTGGCGGCTCAGTGGGAAGCCCAGGCTACCGAAGGAGAGGAGAGCTCTTCGGAGGTTGATCAGGATGATCTTGCGGCCCAGTGGGAAGCCGAGGCCGGAGGCGGAGATTCGCAGGAGGACTTGGCCGCCCAGTGGGAGGCGCAGTCCGCTCAGAGCGAATCGACGCAAAGCGCTCCCTCTTTTGGAGAGTATCAAAAAAGCGAAAACTCAAAGCTGAATCTGTTGATGGATATTCCTCTTGAGGTGACCGTTGAAATAGGATCTACGGAACTGCCCATAGAGGAGATTTTGAAATTGAATCCTAACAGCGTTATAGAGCTCGACAAACTGATCAGCGAACCGGTCGATCTGAAAGTGAACGGAAAACTGATAGCCAAAGGCGAACTATATACCGTAAAGAACAACTTCGGAATAAAGATAACCAACATTATAACCCCCGAAGATAGAATGAAACTTTTGGACGAGGAGTAGATTATGGCGCTCAATATGCAGCCGGTATACGTATTGGCAAGCGGCGGATCTAGAGCAATGGAACAGCTCGACACCATCACCAACAACATCGCCAACGCCAATACCGCCGGATTCAAGAGAGTTTTAATGGAAGAGATGAGCCAGAAAATTCCGCAAAACGGAGGAGATTCAGCCAATCTGTTCGTATTTGCCAGATTCAAGGACTCGCCGGTGATTTTGGAACAGGGTTCATTGAGATTTACCCAAAACGGTTTCGATTTCGCTATAGAAGGAGAGGGCTTTTTCGTAGTCGAAAACGGCGCCGGCGAAGAGTTGCTGACCAGAAACGGACACTTTTTTCTTAACGCCGAAGGTTATCTAGTAGATGACGGGGGCAACTACGTACTCGATGAGGATTCAAAGAGGATCTCTCTCGATGGGGACAAAGAGATCTCCGTCGGTTCCGATGGCAGGATCTTTCAAAACGGAGTATACATTACGAAACTAAAGACTCTAAATTACGAATCTGTTTACGCGGCCGGAGAGGGTTACTACAGACCCAGAGGCGCAGCCAAAGAGTCGAACGGGAGGATTTTGCAGGGATATTTGGAGAGTTCCAACGTAAATGTGGTAAAAGAGATGAGCGATATGATCGTAGCTCAAAGAAGATTTGAGATCTACGGCAATCTAATAAGATCTCTGGACGCTCTGGAGCAAAAGAGCAACGAAATAGGCAAAGCTTAAAAGGAGAGATAATGATAAGGGCGTTATGGACATCCGCTTCGGGTATGCAAGCACAACAGACCAATCTGGACGTGGTATCGAACAATATCGCTAACGTCAACACGGTCGGATTTAAGCAAAGCAGAGCGAATTTCGAGGATCTGATCTATCAGACCATCAGAGACCCCGGTGTTAGAAGTTCCGACGAAAACATGGTGCCTTCCGGTATTCAGATAGGCCTTGGGGTAAAGCTTTCTGACGTGAGTAAAATATTTTCCCAAGGGAGCCTAAAACAGACAGAAAGGGAACTGGACGTGGCGATAGAGGGACGGGGCTTTTTTAAAATAGAGCTTCCAGGAGGCGGCGAAGCCTATACCAGAGCCGGAAATTTTCAGATCGACAACGAGGGTTATCTCGTTACTCCCGAAGGGTATAAATTGTCTCCTAATATTCAGGTAAACGCTCCGGAGACTCTGATATCCATCTCGATAAGTCCCAACGGTAAAGTGACCGCGGTTAGAAACGAGGGAGGGGTTCAGACCACGGAGGAGCTTGCCGATATAAAGCTGTATAGATTTATAAATCCTACGGGGCTCAAGGCGCTGGGACAGAATCTGTTTGTGATGACGGAAGCTTCCGGAGAGGCTATAGAGGGCAGTCCCAACAGCGACGGGTTCGGGAAGCTCGCACAGGGTTTTTTGGAAAGTTCAAACGTAAACATAGTGGATGAAATGGTAAATCTGATCGTCGCCCAGCGAGCGTACGAGATCAACTCCAAAGGCATAACCACAGCAGATGAGATGCTCAGAACGGTTTCCAATCTCAAAGCTTAACGTAAAGGGGCTTTTTCTTCTTCTCTTTTTGCCCCTCTCACTCTGCGCGAAAATTATCATAGAGCTCTCTCCGGTCGTTTACGTGGACAAAGAGTATGTTACGATTGCCCAGATAGCCTCTGTTTCAGGAGCGCAAAAAGAGATCGTCTCCTTTATCCAATCCATCAGGGTTGATTTGCCAAAGAGCGAAGTGAGCAGACTCGACAAAGAGGATGTGAAAAAGGTTCTTAGAAAGAACTTTATCGATCTAAATCGCGTGGAGATCAAGGGAGATAGGGTTATCATAAAACGAAAACTCTACCATCTGGAGCCTGAAGAGATAGCGGCGATAGTGAAAAAGGAGCTAAAAAAGGAGCATCCGGGGATCGAAATTTTGTCGCTTTCGTTTTCGAGACGTCCGATAAAGATTTTACGTGGCGGCTCTTTGAAAAAGAGGCTCAGAATAAAATCGGAGACAAAAAACAGAATTTACGCCGCTTTGGATCTATATGTAAACGGACAGATGGTAAAGAGTCTGCCGATAACAGCAAACGTGAGATTCGAAAAAAAAGTGGTGGCCGCCAGGAGAGACATACCCTCGAAAAAGGTCATAACGGCAGAGGATCTTTATATGAAAAAAGTTACCTCTTCCGTTTACAGAAGCCATTATACCGATATAAAAGCGGTGGTTGGGAAGGTGGCCAAAAGGAGTATCGAAAAAGATAGTATAATAAAGAGAAACTTTATCGAACCCAGATATATAGTTCATAAAAACAGGAACGTCAAAATTGTTTACGACAGAGGGCCGATAAAGGTGGAGCTGATGGGTATAGCTCTCTCCAACGGAGTAGAGGGAGAGATTATTCCGGTTAAAAATATCTCTTCGGGTAAGGTGATAAAATGCGAAGTTATCGCGCCGTCGACGGCAAGATTTATCAAATAGCCATATCTATTTTTGCCGCCGCCGTTTTCGTAGGTTGCGGAGCCGCCGCCAGACCGGCCGCGATTTATAATCCCTCTCCTCCCAAGGAGACCCAGGAGGCCGGCTACGGATCCCCGGGATCTGTTTACAACGGATACGACAATCTGTTTAGCGACGACAAAGCCCATAACGTCGGGGACGTGGTTACAATCAGAGTCGTAGAGAACATATCCGGTCAAGGGAGCGCAAACACCACGGCCACCAGGGCCAACAACATGAATCTGAACTTCCCTTCGGCTACCTTGATGGATAAACGTGTACCTGACAAAACCACTGTTTTCGGTCTGAACCAGTCCTCTTCAAACAACTTTTCCGGTTCGGGAAATACCAGAAGAGACGCCAAGCTGGTCGCCACGGTTTCGGCCAGAGTGGTAAAGGTCTATCCCAACGGCAATCTATATATCAGCGGTAAAAAAATCATAAAGATAAACGAAGATGTGCAGGTACTTAAAATTTCCGGCATAGTCAAGCCCAACGACATAACCCAGGACAACTTTGTGGATTCCTCTAAAATTTCCGATATGTACGTGGAATATAACGGAGAGGGATTTATGGCCGACAATCAAAGCCCCGGCTGGCTAGCCAGATTTTTGATGAAAATTTGGCCGTTTTAGGAGAGTTTATGAGAGTTTTGCTGATAGTTGTATTTCTTGTCGCCTTTTTGTCGGCCAAAGAGATTAAGATCAGAGACGAAGTGAACGTTATGGGCGTTAGAACCAACTATCTAACCGGTTACGGGATAGTGGTCGGACTCAACAAGACCGGCGACGGGACGACTACGAAATTTACGCTGCTTAGTATTGCCAATATGCTGAAAAAAATGGGGATCTATATCGATCCCAAAGATGTCAAGACCAAAAACGCCGCCGCCGTAATAGTTACCGCAAGTATGCCGCCTTTCGCCAAGAGCGGAATGACTTTCGATGTGACCGTTTCATCGCTGGGCGACGCCAAAGATATAGGAAACGGTGTGTTGATCAGAACGCCTCTGTACGGACCGGATAGAAAAATCTACGCCTTCGCTCAGGGACCGGTCTCGACAGGAGGCGGTTTTAGCGAGTCCAACAAAGGCGGCAAGGTTCAGAAAAACTTTACTACCACTGGCATAGTCATGAACGGCGGGATAATGGAGCGGGATCTGGCATTTAATTTCGATTCTCTCAAGGAGCTAACTTTAACTCTGAAGCACCCCGATTTTTCAAGAGCCGAGGCCATTGCCAGGGCCATCAACGAAGAGTTCGGGAATAGCCAGGCAAAAGCGGTAGACGCTTCAACCGTTAAAGTACAGTTTTTGCCCGATATTCCCAGAGTGGATTACGTCTCGAAAATTCTGAATTTGAAAATTTCGGGCAATAGCGAGCCGACCATCGTAATATACGAGAGAACAGGTACCGTGATAATGAGCGGCGACATAAAAATAGA
This sequence comes from Campylobacterales bacterium, assembly GCA_027065825.1. Classification (GTDB taxonomy): domain Bacteria; phylum Campylobacterota; class Campylobacteria; order Campylobacterales; family Nitratiruptoraceae; genus Nitrosophilus_A. Next base: position 31,250 of record JAMONM010000049.1, read on the forward strand.
CACCCCCGTATACGTATCTCACGGCAATATATACGTATCTATCCAGAAAAAACCGCTAGTGTCGCAACCGGCTCCGCTTTCCGGGGGAGAGACCGTAACGGCCCAAGAGGTAAACACGAGCGTAGTGGAGGAAAAAGGCAGAATTTTCGCTCTGGAGTCTCCCTCCTTGAAGGATCTGATAAAGGCTCTAAACGATCTGGGAATCTCTCCGAGAGATCTGATAGCGATCATTCAGGCCATAAAGAACGCGGGCAAACTGCACGCGAAAATAGTGATAATGTGAGGTAGTCCATGCGAATCGACAACGTAAGCGCTTATTGGGATATGGACGCCCTGTCCAAGATAGATAAAAGCGAAGAGGCGATAAAAGCCTTCGAGACCGAATTTTTGCACATTTTTTTAAAAGAGGTCAGAAAGGGTCTCGAAGGAGGAATTTTTAGCTCATCTTACGCCTCCAAATTTTATTGGCAGATGTTTGACATGCAGATGGCTAAAGCTTTGGGTGAGTCTGACGCTATGGGAATGCAGGAGTTCTTCTCCAGGGCGATCGAAGCTTATGAAAAGGGCGGCAAATAACCTATGACCGAAAGATTGACGCTCTTTTTCGAAAAGGTTCACGAGCATTCGGACGCCATAATCGTCGTTTTGATACTGGCCATACTGGCCTCTATGGTACTGCCCATTCCAACCTTTTTACTCGATATTTTATTGACAAGCAGTATCACTCTATCTCTGATCATTTTGATGACGACGGTCTATATCGGGAATCCTCTTCAGATATCATCTTTTCCTTCGCTGCTCCTTTTGGCGACGCTTTTTAGACTCTCTTTGAACGTGGCTACTACCAGGACCATTTTGCTACACGGTCACGAAGGGCCGGACGCCGCGGGAAAGGTTATAGAGAGTTTCGGCCAGTTCGTCGTGGGCGGAAACTACGTGGTGGGAATTATAGTTTTCGTGGTTCTGGTAACGATAAATTTTATCGTTATAACCAAGGGAACTGAGAGAATCTCGGAAGTTGGCGCCAGATTCACGCTGGACGCGATGCCCGGCAAACAGATGGCTATAGACGCCGATCTAAACGCCGGTATTATAGACGAGAACGAAGCAAAACGGCGTAGAGAGGAGATAGCCAAAGAGGCTGATTTTTACGGCGCCATGGACGGAGCCAGTAAATTTATCAGAGGAGACGCTGTAGCCGGAATCATAATCACCGTAATAAATATCGTGGGAGGGATCGCCATAGGGGTTTTGCAGCATAAAATGGACGTATCCACCGCAGCGGCGAATTTTACCCTTTTGACCGTGGGAGACGGACTGGTTAGCCAGATACCGGCTCTCATAACCTCCACGGCGGCCGGTCTGATGGTAACCAGGGCGGTGTCTCAGGCCAATCTGGGCAAAGAGATCTTCACTCAGCTGACCAGTTATCCAAAAGCTCTGTACATGGCCTCTTTCGCCCTGCTGGCCATGGGTATAGTTCCCGGCATGCCTTTTGTCCCTTTTATGCTGCTGTCTATGATGATGGCTCTTGCCGGATATATGATGCAGCTCGATATAGCCAACAGAGAAAAAAGAGAGGCCGAGGAGAAGGCCAAAGAGATTATCAAGGAGGCTCAGGAGCCTTCCGAATCTCCGGAGGATCTCATAAGTCAGCCCGAGACCATATCTTTGGAGATAGGATACTCTTTGATTCCCTATGTTGACGAGAGCCAAAACGGAGAGATCATCAAGAGAATCAAATCTCTGAGAAAACAGTTGACCAAAGAGCTGGGACTGATAATTCCCCTGATACATATCAAGGACAATCTGGAACTAAAGCCCGGAGAATACAGGATATTGATCAGAGACGTAGAGATCGCAAAAGGGGAGGTTGAGCCTAATAAGGTTTTGGCTATCGATACCGGTTCCACCAAAGGGGAGATCGGAGGCAAGGAGACGATCGAACCTACTTTCGGATTAAAAGCCTACTGGATTGAGGAGTCCCAGGCAGAAAAGGCGAAGATTTTAGGATATACCGTAGTCGATATTCCTACGGTTATAATCACCCATCTTTCCGAAACAATAAAAAATCACGCCTACGAGATCCTGGGCAGAAGCGAAACCAAAGAGCTCGTCGAGGGACTTGCGAAAAAATATCCTATCGTCAAAGATATCGTTCCGGAGCAGGTATCCTATTCGATTCTGCACAGAGTGCTGCAGAATCTGCTAAGAGAGAATATTCCGATAAAAGATCTGCTTTCGATTATAGAGGCGCTTTCGGACAATATAGTCAAAAGCAACGATCCAGATATTCTAACGGAGTTGGTGAGGCAGTCTCTGGCTAGATTGATAACCTCCATCTACGCCAAAGATGGCAAACTCTACGCTTTGACTCTTGGTGCCAGGGTTGAAAACCATATTCTTCAGAAAATCAAGGAGTACGAAGGAACCGTACCGCCGCTCGATCCTCTGATTTTGCAGCAGATAGTCAAGGATATCAGCGGTTCTATGGAAAAGTTCGTACTGCATCAGGCTACGCCGGTACTACTATGTTCGGCCAGCGTCAGAAGATTCGTAAAAAGAATAATAGAGCCCTATCTTTCGAACGTGGCGGTACTCTCCTATTCGGAGTTGGAACCGAGGACCAAATTGAATATTTTGGGCAAGGTAGAGATTGATGAAAATAAATAGATACGTAGGTTACGACCTCGACGCTTTGATAGAAGAGGCTAAAAGAGAGCTGGGAAACGATATAAAAATTCTTAGCTACGAAGTGGAGGAGGAAAGAGCTCTTTTGCCTTTTAAAAAAAGGAAAAAGTATACTCTCTTCGTAGAGGTTCCGACGCCGGAAGAGAGCTTTTTGAGTATGCTCTCCAAAGAGGAGCGGAGCGAAGAGATAGAGAGATTTTTATCCAGAATCGAGTCGATGATAGATAAAAAGATCGCCTCGCTGAATATTCAAAACAGAATCGAGTTGCCCACTCCGCCTCACGGCGAGAATATAGGCCTCAAAAGGGAAGAGTTTGAGGAGTTCGGCGGAGACGCCCTGGAGTTGATAAAGAGTCTGATAAAAAAGGACGTGGAGCCAAAGATCGCGAAGCTGGTCGTAAAAGAGGCCTGCGGGCTAGATATAGATACCAACAAATTCGATCTAAATACCTCTTTGTTCAAGGACGCTCTCATAAAGGGGATTTCAAAAAAGATCAGATTTACCGGCCCGCTAAAGGTTCAAAAAGGGGGGCTCAAAATCAAAGCTTTCGTAGGACCCACGGGAGTCGGCAAAACGACAAATCTATTTAAAATAGCCTCCGAGTTGGTAATAAAACAGAATCTAAACGTGGCGGTAATCAGTATTGATACGTTCAAGGTAGGAGCGATTCAGCAGGCAAGAGCGTATGCCAATATCTTGAATATCCCCTTCTTTGCCGTTACCGACTCTAAAAATCTGAGAAAAACTCTATCGAACATGTCCGATATAGACGTGGTTTTGATAGATACCGTAGGCAGAAGCCATTACGACTATTGGAGACTGGGGGAGATGAAAGAGATTCTAGGCGGCGGAAACGATCTGATAGATGTCTCCTTGGTCATTAGCTGCAACTATAAAAATAGCGAAGCTATGGAGATCGTAAACCGTTACAGAACATTTTTTGCGATCAACTCCATCTTTTTTACCAAGATAGACGAAACCTATAAGCCGGGAATTTTGGTTAATCTCCCGATAAAGAGCGATATAGCCGTTTCGTTTATTAGTACGGGTCAGAGGGTGCCTGAGGATATCAGGCTTTTAAATGCCGAGAGAGTGGCCGAATATCTGTTGGGTGAGTGATGTTGGATCAGGCGCAAGGACTCAGAGAACTCGCGAAAGAGCGCAGAAAAAACAGCAAATTCATTACCGTTGCCAGCGGAAAGGGCGGCGTTGGCAAAACAAACTTTAGCGTAAATTTCGCCTATACGATGGCCCGTCATTTTAACAAGAGAATACTTTTGATAGACGCCGACATAGGAATGGCTAACGTACACATTCTGTTAAACAGCGACCCTTCGAAGAATATAAAAGCTCTTTTCCAAGGGGAGAGTATAGAGAATATTATCGTCAAAAGCCACGGTTTTGACGCAATTTTGGGTTTTTCCGGAGTCGATTCCATCGAAGAGATGGACGAAACTTCGGTTGCTCTTTTGATAAACTCTTTGGAGAGGGTTTCTTCGGAGTACGACTACGTTATAATAGATACTGGTGCGGGAATAGACGAGAAAATAGCCGCCTTTTTAAGAGCGTCTACGAGATCGTACGTTATAACCACGCCTGAACCTACCGCATTGATGGACGCCTATGCTCTGATTAAGTCAATTTATAACATATATGGATATAATAACTTTAAAATTGTGGTAAATATGGTAAAAAACAAAGAGGAGGCCGAAACGACCTTTAACAAACTGAGACTTTCGGCCAGAAAATTTCTGGATATCGATCTGGAGTTTTTGGGATATCTTCCCCTGACCCAGAATCTAAAAAGGAGCGTCAAACAAAAAGAGCTCATAACTAAAATTTCGCCCACGGATCCATTTTCGATGCAGATGAGAAGAATATGTGCGGTTGAGTGCGGAATCGAAACGAAAGAGCATAGCGGTAGATTTTGGGAGCGGGTATTCGATTTTTTAGGTAACAAGCGGGGAAAATGAGAGTTGACAAAGAGGAAAAGCAGCGAATCATTCTGGAAAACACGCCTTTGGTAAAGAAGGTGGCCAGCAAAATCTATTTCAAACTTCCCAAGGATTGCGGGATAGAGTTTGATGAGCTGGTCAATACCGGTATCATCGGCCTCATTAAAGCTATAGACAAATATAACCAAGATAGAGCCAAGTTCTCCACTTACGCCTATATCAAGATAAGGGGAGAGATTTTGGACTATTTGAGATCTCTCCATATCGTACCGAGAACAATGAGAGACAAAATAAAAAAAGAGAAAGACGAAAATCCGGACAAAGCTATACCTTTGTCAAATTTGGCTATAATGATAAGCATGGAGAAAGCCCTGGGGTCTGAAGAGGGCTCTTTGCGTCTGATGGATACCCTGGTTTCCGAAGACAAAAGCCCCGAAGAGGAGGCTATCAGTTCGGAGATGGGCGAAATGCTGAAAGAGGCGATGATGCAGCTAAATGAAAAGGAGCGCATCGCACTGCAGATGTTCTTTTTTGAGGAGAGGGAGCCCAAAGAGATATCAGAATATCTTAACATATCGCAGTCCAGGGTTTCGCAGCTGAAATCACAGGCGATCAACAAGATCAAGAGGATTTTGACAAATTCGGAGCGTATCTGATGAATATTTTCGACATGCTGCTCGTACCGGGCGGCAACAAGACCGGTTCCGGTTCGAAAGCCCGGCCAAAATCGGATGCTTATCCAAAAACCGACTTTTTCAAAATCCTCGCTCTCAATTTGGGGCAGAAAGATTTATCTTTGTCCACCCTCAACGTAAAATCGGGCGGATTTTCGCGTAACGACGTTTTTGCGGATACCGAAAATGGCGCGGATTTGGCAGATATAGATTCTTTAAGCGCGCTCTTTGAGGGAACCAAGAGCTTTTTTTTAGATGGCGGATCGCGTAAAGATTCCAAATCCTCTTCAATATCCTCCTTGGCTAACCTTTTTACGTCACAAAAAAGCTTTATAAAAGACGATAGTTTAGAGTTTGCGAGCAACAAAAATGTAAAAAACGGCAACCGGGCTTTTGAAAATAAAGAGATAAAGATCGATTCGGATCAAAAAGAGAGTAAAAACGATTTGAAAATAGGCTCTTTGGCCGTTGCCGCTTCTTTGGAACCGGACCTTGCGTCCAGATCTAAAAACGGCCAAAAAGTAAACGAAAAAGTTTTAAACGGTTCGGTAAGAATAGAAAAAAACTCTTTAAAAGAGGATCCTCTCAACCGCAAGAGCGTTTTGTTAGAACCTAAAAGTGTCGATATTTATAAAAGCGCCGAAACCGCTACGAACGACGAAGAGAGATCTATATGGGCGGTTGCCGGCGGTTTGGAGGAGAGTTTCAATAACGGCGGGTTTGTTTTTTCGGCAAAACCTGAAAAACCGGCGGATTTCACCGACTCTTCTCGTACCGATTCGGGCAAAGAGCATCCAAGGGCTGTTTTTGGTTCTTTTGACGAAGTCTCGGGATTCAAAAAAAACATGAGTGCGGAAAAAGCGGAAAAGATCGAAAAAGAGAGTTTTAAAACCGATGAGCATTTTGATGAGAGGATCTTGAGGAAAGAGATCCCAAAAAGAGATTTGCAAATAGTCAAAAACGTTTCCGTACAAAACCCTATAAGTGAAACAGAGCCTAAAAAAGCTCCATCCCCTCAAGAGGATATTTTGAATTTGCGAACTGAACAGAAAAACAGTGTTGCGGTTGGCGTCGAAAGTCCTGAATTGAGAGGGCATGAGACAGATAGAAACGGCAAGGATCTCTTGGAGGGTTTTAATCGCAAATCGGAAATCCATAAAGAGACGGCATCTAAAAAGGATATCGTTAAAACCGTCCAAAGCCAAAGGGTTGAGGATAAATTTTTTGCGGAATCTACGACCCAAACCGGCGAGTCTGCCAAAGAGTCGGTTTCGGCTCAATCTATACAGCAGCAGGCACCCGTTGCCAAAGAGCAGCCCTTGCCGCTTTTTGCTCTCTCTTCCTCTGTTTCAGAGGCTTCTTCGGGATCCTTTTCAAGCACTGACAATGGCGGCGGCGAAGGCGGCGGCCGATTCGAAGAGGGCGGCGACGTTCAGCCCAAGACTACGCAAAACGGCAAGAACAGTTTTACCTTTAGGTTGAACGATACGGTCATAAACGCCACTATTAAAAACCAGCATCTCAATCTTGTTCTTAGCGCCCATTCGACCGTTTTTACCCCTTCGCTGGAAAGAGAGATCCAGACCATCTTGAGAGACTCCGGATTCAAGACCTTCTCCCTTACCTTGAGAGATAGAGAAAAAAGAGTATATCTAAACTACGACGAAACCAGAACTACCTCCAAAAGAGCCCACCAGAGCCGAATAAATGTTATGGCGTAGCATTTTTTTTGCGGCGATACTTTTTTTCGTATCTCTAGCCGATACGAACGTAACCGTTGAGGACAAAAACGTAACCCTCAACAAAGAGAGATTTGAGCGTTTTTTATTCAAAAACGCCATGCGCGATTACGAACTGGGCTCTTATTACGAGGCTCTGGACGAATTTTTGCAGATTATTAAAAACCCCAAATCCCCTTTTTATACGGATTCGCTTTTGATGCTGGGCAAAGTCTATCTTCAGATCGCGAAAAGAACCGGTATGAAAAAATATCTATGGACGGCGGATTCGTACTTGAACATATATTCCTCTAAAGCCAAAAAACTGGGATGGGAGTACTACTATACCAAAGCCAACATATATGAGACTCTCGGTTTTTACGAAAAGGCGTTGGCCCACTATAGACGCTCTTTGCAAAAGAGCGTGGCCGAGAGGGAACAGATAGAGAGTATAATCGGTATTTTGAGAGTGGCTGTCTGGCTGAAAAAACTCGATCTTGTTACCAAATATATGATCATTTTAAACGTTAGCACTCTTCAAAAAGAGCAGAAAAAAGAGCTCGATTTTATAAAAGGTATGGAGCTCTTCAATCAGCAAAAATACAAGGAGGCTTTTAGATATTTCGAAAAGACCTACCGCGAATTCGAATCCTACCTGATAGACAATCCCGAATACTACTATCTAGTCGCCGAAACGGCCTATAGAAAAGGCGATATAAAGTTTGCCGAAAAGCTGTTTAGGAGAATTTTGAATCTTATCAAAAACAGGGAGGTTCTAAAAAAAGCTCTATTGAGAATGGGCGATATCGGTCTGAAAAAAGGGAACGTCAAAAGCGCTACCAACTACTATTATCAGCTAATTGCCAAATATCCCGAATCCAAAGAGGCCACGGTTGCCAAATTGAAACTTATATCTTTGATTTCGAGGGACGAAAGGCTCGCCGAGAGCCTCAAAGAGCTGCTTCCCGATGCCGAGTTTTTGACCGATCCGGAATCTTTCGTGGTTAAGACGCTGATTAAAAACAGAACCAACTATATAGGCAGATTCGCTCTGGCCAATTTCGGAGTGATAACATTTGAGCTGGACAGCGACAAACTATACAAACGTTTGGGATGGGAACTCTCTCTCATTTCCGCCGACAGAACCGATTATGAACAAAAGGAGTATTTTAGAGATCTTTGGAGCAGCTATTTGCTGATACTGGATCACGTGAGAGTATGTCCTTTGTACCTTTCGAACGAGAGGTTTTTTCAGGAGGTATTTGAGCAGAACATATTGATAAAAATATCCTCCGATCTAGGCGAGTGCAAAAAAGAGAACAAAAGAGTGGCGCTGTTGGAATATATCTTGAAAAGATGGAACAACGACAACAATAGATTTTTGCTGGCAAAAGCTCTGTATGAGTACGGAGATTACGACAGAAGCGTTGCTGTTTTGAACTCTATGAAACAAAAAGGGTGCGAGTTTTATAAACTTCTGGGCAAAAACTGCGTAATGCTCGACAACGGCTCTAAAGAGTGTATACAGGGTATGGAACGATCGCTGCAAGCCTGTTCCGAAGCCGATTTCGAGGCGTTGATTCTCTCCAGGTACGCACTTTTGATGAAAGGTAAGGAGCCTAAGAAAAAGTTTGTTTCTCTCTACGCGGAAAAGATTGCCTCTCTTTTCGAAAAAGATCCCATTATAAAGAAATTTGTAGTAAAATACTCCGAGGCGCTTATAAACAGAGCCGACTATACGGGATTGATTAGAGTACTCGAACCTATTTCGCAAAAGCTCAATAGAAACTGTTATATTGACAGTCTGTTAGCTTTGTCTTATATTAGAACTGGTAAAATGGAGTACGCAAAGAGTCTCGTGAGCGATTTGAGAAAGTGCGAAGACCCTTGGTCTAAAGTAGCCGTAGAGGTGTACGAGTCCGAAAAACTTAAAGCGAGCGTGAAATGAGTGAAATGTTCGAAAGCATCGATAAACTTTCGAGTAGGGCCTCCTTTTATCTCGAAAGAAGCAAAGTTATCCAAAGCAATATAGCCAACGCCGATACGCCCGGATATATAGGCAAGGATATAACCTTTAAAAAGGTTTTAGAAGATCAGCTGGCCCTAAAAAGAGAGGATCCAAAACATATCGATCCGGCCGCAGAAAGTCAAAAAACGGCCGTATACGAAATAGAGAGCTATATGGGATACGACGAAAACAGAATCGACGTTCAAAACGAGCTGGCCAAACTGGCTGAGAGCTCTATAATGTACAAATCGCTGGTAGAGACTATGAAAAAAGAGTTTTCGAAATTAAAACTGGTAATTACCGGGAGATAGGAATGATTTTTAAAGGGTTGGAGATTGCCACGGCCGGCATGAGCGTTCAAAGAGTCAGAATGGATATAGTTGCCAGCAATCTGGCCAACGTGAACTCTACCGACAGAGGCGACGGTACTCCGTATCGAAGGAAGATACCTGTTTTTGAATCCCTCTTTGAAAAAGAGTTGAAAAGTTACGGAGAGATACCGCTTTCTAGCGTAAAAGTCAAAGAGGTGATGGAAGATCCCGCCCCTTTTAAGCTCAAGTACGATCCGGACAACCCTCTGGCGGACGACAAAGGATATGTAAGATTGCCGAATATCGATCCGATGAGAGAGATGGTTGATATGATTTCGGCCATGAGGAGTTACGAGGCCAATTTAACGGCTTTTAACACGCACAAGGACATGCTGCTCAAATCGCTGGAAATAATCAGAGTGTAAGGAACGTAGATGAAAATTTCCCCAGTATACGAGAGGCCGGCTTTTGAAAGCATTCA
>JAMONM010000050.1 GCA_027065825.1 Campylobacterales bacterium
ATCGCCGGCAATATAGTCTGGTTATCGTTCGTATTGGGCGGACTCGTTGCGCTGCTTAGCGGTTATTCTCTTGCGAAACTGGCTCTGGCTTTTCCCTCCAGGGGCGGAATAGTCGAGTATCTGGTTCAATGTTACGGAGAGGGATTTTTTTCAGGAACGGCCAGCGTTTTATTCTATTTGGCTCAAATCGTGGCTTTGGCCGCGATAGCGAAAGCGTTCGGCAGCTACGCCGCGACTTTTTTGAGCAGTTCCTCTCCTTTTTGGGTTAATCTGTTCGCTTTGGGCATTCTTTTTATTTTTATGGTCATCAATCTTTTGGGAGCCTCTTCCGTAGCAAAGTCAGAAACGGTTATAGTTGTCATAAAACTTTCTATTTTGACTATATTTACCGTAGCCGGCTTTTTTTTCATAAAACCTGAATATCTCAGCCTAAAGGAGATGCCGCCGTTAATAAACATGCTATATGCTATAGGAATAACGTTTTTCGCCTATCAGGGTTTTAGCTTTATAACCAATACGGTAGAGGATATGGAAAATCCCGAAAAGAACATAATTAGAGCCATGATCATATCTATAGGCGCCGTTGCTGTGCTATATGTGGCTATAAGCGTAGTGGTTTTGGGAAATCTCCCTTTGCAGGAGGTCCTCAAGGCCAAGGATTACGCATTGGCCGAAGCCGTAAAGCCGATGTTCGGAGAGATAGGCTTTAAACTTATGGCGGCTACCGCTCTTTTTTCTACCATTTCCGCCATAAACGCCACGCTATACGCGGTGGCCGAAATAGGATATACGATGGCCAAAAAGGGGGAACTACCTAAAATTTACGAGTTTAACGTTTTCAACTCTTATGAGGGATTAATAGTAAGTACCCTTTTGACGATTCCGCTAATCGTTTTTTTTGATCTTTCCGAGATAACCGTTATCGCTTCGCTGGTAGTTTTGATCGTTCAGGGACTGGTGCATCTAGGACACTTTTTCGTAATCGATAAAACGAAAGCCAATCCTGTTATGTTGACTTTTGCCCTGGTTGCCACTTTTGGCATTACCGTGTTGACTCTGATTTATACCTATCACAAGATGCCGGCGGTTGGATATTGGCTGATATTTTCCGTGGCGGCGGCTTTCGTTTTGGAAGCGGCGTTGAGATACTTTACCGGCAGAGTGGTTTCGAAGCAGAGCTGAGAGAAAGCCTACATTCTCTCAGCCACGAAAGAAGCCAACTCCAGAAGACGTTTGGCATATCCGTATTCGTTATCGTACCACGCAAGAACCTTGACCATGTTGTCTCCTATTACTTGCGTGGAGAGCCCGTCTATGATGGATGAGTGGGGATTTCCTAATATGTCGGTGGATACCACCTCCTTGTAAGTTATCTCCAAAATCCCTTTTAGATCGCCGTTCATGGCGTTTTCGAATGCTGCGTTTATAGCCTGCTCGTCGGCTTTTTTATTCAAAAGAGCGACTATTTCGGTAACGGCTCCGTCCGGAACTGGAACTCTAAGAGCCATGGCGTTCATTTTACCTTTTAAAGAGGGGATTACCTCCGTGGTAGCTGTAGCAGCCCCGGTAGTGGTAGGGATGATGTTGATGGCGGCCGCTCGACCTCTGCGATGTTTGCCCGGTTTTTTTCTATCTATGGTGACCTGACTGGAGGTATATGCGTGAACAGTCGTAACCGAGGCGTTTTTGACTCCGAAGTTTTCTTCTAAAACCTTCATCGCTGGCGCCAAAGAGTTTGTGGTACAGCTGGCGTTGGAGATGACGTGGTGCTTTTTTGGATCGTACCAGTCGTGATTGACTCCCATTACTACCGTTAGATCCACCTCTTTGCCAGGAGCCGATATCAAAACCTTTTTGGCACCGGCCTCTATATGTTTTGCCGCTTGCGCTCCTTTTGTGAATTTTCCGGTACACTCAAGAACTATATCTACGCCTTTGTCTCGCCAGGGCAGTTTTGCCGGATCCCTTTCGTCCACTATTTCGATTCTTTCTCCGTTGATATAGAGATTATTCTCGTCATACTCCACGATTGCCGGAAATCTGCCGTGAACGGAATCGAATTCGAGCATATACGCCAGATCTTCGGGTGTGCCGCTTCCTCCGTTCGCAATTGTTATTTCGATATTTTTAGGTCCTGCGGTAACGTAGTGCCATAGCACCATTTTACCTATTCTTCCTAGACCGTTTATTGCCACACGTTTTTTCATCGAAACTCCTTGGATCACTTTTGACGCTATTTTATCAATTAAATCATTAAAGAATGTTTTTGACGTTCTCCAGGTCGTTGAAAAAGAGTATCGAGTTCGAGCGGAAATATTCGAACGTCTCTTTGAAACTCTGTTCACCGAAAAAGATCGGAATGATATTTTTGGATTTAGGAAGTATTTTTGCGATATTCAAAGAATCGGTCATAAACTGCGGAGTTACCACTACAAAGATTAGCAAAGAGCGTTTATATAGAATTTCGAGCGTTTTTTCGTATCTTTTAGAGGTGGCGTCGCCCAGTATATCGACGGGATTTTTTTTGGACCACATCGGAGGAAGAACTTCGTTCAGTTTTTTTATCTCCTCATCGCTAAGTACGTAGAGCCTTTTTTTCGAAGAGACAACGATATCTGTCAATATAGTGGCCGGGCCTCCAGCGTTGGAGATTATAAGAACCTCTTCGAAACTCTGAAAATCTGGAGCGAAAATCAGTTCGTCGATATCCTGTTTTATGCTCGCTCCGGCGGCTTCGCACAGTCCCAGCACCATTTCATATTCGCCGCTGATGTTTCCCGTATGGGTAAAGGCGGCCTGTTTTGCCTCCTTGCTTTTTGCGGATTTATAGACGTATATGGGCTTTTTGCTTTTTCGGATTTTCCTTAAAAACTCTTTTCCATCTTTCAACCCTTCGGCGTATATGTTTATATGCGAGCACTCCGGGCTTTTTTGTAGCGCCTCAATGGCGTCCGCAAAATCGAAATCGGCCATATTTCCCAAAGAGATTATATGACTAAATCCTATCGAGTGAGCCGAGGCCTTGTCCACCAAGGCGCTCAATACCGCGCCGGATTGCGATATCAAACCTATTCTGCCCGGAATAACGGTCTGTGCGGTAAATGTCAGATTGAGGCTTTTTTGCGAGTTGTATATTCCGAGAGAGTTGGGACCTACGATATTGATATGGTATCTTTTCGCTATCTCTTGCAGCCTATTTTCTTCTTGTATATTTCCACTCTCTTTGAATCCCGCGGAGATGACGACTATATTTTTTACCCCTTTCAAGGCCAGTTTTTCCGCAATGTCCGCCACCGATTCCGCCGGTACTGCAATGAGGGCGGTATCTATATCTTCGAGCTCCTCTACATTTTTGTAAACCTTTTTGCCAAAAAGCTTATCTAGTTTAGGGTTAACGAAATATATGTCGCAATAACTCAAAAGAGCGTTTTTGGCTATAGCGTATCCCACGCTGTTTTTGTGATTTGAAGCTCCTATTATGGCTACTTTGTTGTTCTCAAACAGATCGTGCCTGGATCTGCGAGTTAGGGGTTTTCTCTTTTTGCCTTCCTTGATTCTAGCATCTACGGCGATAAATCCCTCCTCGGTATAAACGAGAGGATTTACGTCGAATTCGGTTATATCTTCGTTTTTAAAAAAGTTTTGAAAGGCTTTTATCGTTCTTAGGAGCTCATCTTTGTCTATGCTGATGTTTCTATAACCCTTTAAAAGTGCCGAGATCTTTGTTTTGGAAATACTTTTTAATATTTCATCTTCTTCGGCTTCGGTATCGATATAACAGATGTCCTGTTGAATTTCTATAAATATGCCGCCCTGACCGAAAAGCAAAACCTCCTCGAAAATATTGTCGTAAATCCCGCCTATATAGAACTCTGTGCCTTTTAGGCTCTCCTCTACTATGAAACGGTCTTCGGAATCGAGAAAAATACCGTTTTTTTGAAGGTTTTTGACCATTTCGTATTTGGCTCTTTTTAACTCTTCGTTACTGTCAATTCCGACTCTGACTCCACCCACCTCGCTCTTGTGGCTCACCTTTTTTGAAGAGATCTTCAATACCGCCGGAAATTTGTCGAAGTAGAGACTTTTATCTATAGGGAAAACTTTGTAATATGGAGTGCGTATACCGTATTTTGAGAGAAGTTCGTAAATTTCGTATTCAGGCATAAACTTTCTCCCGCAAAGATTTTGGTCTATTTTACCCTTTTTTGAACCTTTTAGCCCTTTTGTTTAGCGCTATATAAAAATCTTTTCTCTGTCGGTTACGATATGTGATTTTATATTCAACGCGTTTGACAGCGCGGTTTTCAGAATTTTTTGCTTCTCCTCCTCTCCGTGTATCAAAAATATTTTTTGCAGATCCGCAATTTCCAATATCCATTCTATCAGTTCACCCTGATCGGCGTGCGCGGAAAAACCGTTTATCGTGTAAATTTTGGCCCTCACCACTATCTCCTCGTCGAATATTTTGATAAACTTGGCCCCATCGACTATCTCACGGCCGAGAGTTCCTTTTGCTTGATAACCCACGAAAATTACGCTGTTTTTTCTGTTCCATAATCTGTGTTTAAAATGGTGCAATATTCTTCCTCCGGTACACATTCCGCTGCCGGCGATTATTATGTTGCCCGACCATAGATAGTTGATCTTTTTGGACTCTTCTACCGTAGTAACCGGTATTAGCTGTTTGAATTTAAATGGTTTGTCCGATTTCTTGCACCGTTTAGCCAGCAGATATCTATGTTTTTGATAAACCTTCGTGGTTTTTATCGCCATGGGGCTATCTAGAAAGACCTTGGTAGAGGAGGGCAGTTCTCCTCTTTGGCTCATCTCTTTTAAAATACAGAGTATCTGCTGGGTTCTCTCTATGGCGAAGGAGGGTATTAATACGTTGCCTCCGCTCAAAATAGTATCTATTACCGCTCTTTTGAATTCGGTTACGCTATCTTTGTATGATCTGTGGAGTCTGTCGCCGTAGGTGGACTCGACAAAGAGGGTAGATGCCGATGGAGGATATTGAGGAGGCGGCAACACGCCGTTTTTTTTGTTGCCCAGATCTCCACTGAATATAACGCTTTTTTTTATCGAAAACTCGGGGTATCTTATCTCGATAAAGGAAGAGCCTATTATATGCCCGGCATCGTAAAAAATGGCGGATACTTTTTTGGCGAGTTTGACTCTTTTTCCGTAATTGACCACTATTTTGTCCAGTCTGAAGGCTTTTTTTACATCCTCTTCGGTATATAGAGGTTTTTTTACAAGTTTCTCTTTTCCTTTTCTCAACGCTTTTTTGTAACGGGTTTTGTAATCCTCCTCCATCAGTTTCGCCGCATCGAGCAGGACGATTTTAGCTATGTCTAAAGTAGCTTCCGTTGCGACTATCGTCCCTCTGAATCCATCTTTGACCAAAAGCGGTATTCTGCCTACGTGGTCCAGATGCCCGTGGGTTATTAAAAGATAGTCGACGCTTTTTGGATCGAATCCGAACGGTTCGTAGTTTCTGTGCTCTTCGGTACCTTGAAACATTCCGCAGTCGATCATAATTTTGGTAGAGTCCTCCAATTCCATTACGTGACACGAGCCGGTTACCGTTTTGGCGGCTCCGTAGGATGTTACAGTAACCATTTTCAATCCTTTTGCAGTATCGTTTTATGAATCGCTTTCATATTGCGGTCAAAGCGGTAAAGGATCGGCGTTCCGGTAGGTATTTCGATTTTTGAAATTTCGGTAGGATCTATATTTTCTATATGCATGATCAAGGCTCTCAGAGAATTGCCGTGAGCAGCCACTAGTACGGTATTTAGACTGAACATGGCCGGAACTATTTTTTCGTAAAAATAGTAAAGAACTCGTTCTTTGGTCTCCTTTAGAGATTCGCTTTTGGGCATATAACCGATCTTTTCGTACTTTTTTTCCAATGGGTATAATCTATCAAAATCTGGATCCTCCGGTTCCAGAGGCGGAGGCGGTACCTCGTAGCCTCTGCGAACGGCGAAAAAGAGCTCTTTTCCGTACTCTTTTTCCACTTCGAGTTTATTTTTGCCCTGCCATTTTCCGTAATGCCTTTCGTTGAGTCTCCAACTGCGCAATACGTCTATATGTTCCCACTCCATCTCTCGCAGCGCCAATTGCGCCGTGTGTATCGCTCTTTTTAAATAGGAGGTAAAGCAGATTTGAGGATAGATGCCGTTTTGTTTCAAGATTTTGCCCGCGATTTTCGCTTCGATTTCGCCCTTTTCACTAAGATCTACGTCGATCCAGCCCGTAAAGAGGTTTTTGGCGTTCCATAAACTCTGTCCGTGTCTGAGTAAAACGAGTCTCATTTTTCCATCTCCGCCACATCTTTTAATATTTTTAAAACGGAGTCCGGGTTTAGACTCATACTCTCTATACCCAGCGATACCAAAAACTCGGCAAACTCCGGATAGTCACTGGGTGCCTGACCGCACAGTCCGCTATATTTGCCGGCTCGCTTTGCGCCTTGTACGGCCATTTTTACCATAGCTTTGACACCTTCGTCCCTTTCGTCGTAATCGAACGAGACTATTTCGCTGTCCCTATCCACTCCCAGGGTCAGTTGAGTCAGATCGTTCGTACCGATACTGATTCCGTCGAAAATCTTTAAAAACTCGTCTATTAAAAGTACGTTATTCGGAACTTCGCACATTACGTAAAGTTCCACTTCGCCTAGACCGTTTTTGATTATCGCCTCTTTTACTCGCTTTGCCTCCTCGATCCTTCTGCAAAACGGTATCATAATAGCGATATTTTCAAATCCCATTTCGAATATCGCTCTTTTTAGGGCTATACATTCCAATTCGAATCCTTCGGCATACGAGGGATGGGTATATCTGGCGGCTCCTCTAAAGCCCAGCATAGGATTTTCCTCTATCGGTTCGAAATGTCTGCCGCCTAATAGATTGGCGTATTCGTTACTTTTAAAATCGCTCATTCTAACTATACACTTTTTAGGATAGACGCAGGATGCAATCGTAGCCACCCCTTCGCTGAGAGTCTTTACGAAAAAATCGGATGCGTCGCCTTCGAAGGGAAATGAGAGTTCGTCTATAAGAGCGCGTTCGGTGTCGCTAAGGAGTTCTGGATGGCGTATAGCCATGGGATGGGCTTTTATATGGTTGTTTATTATAAACTCCATCCTGGCCAAACCTATTCCGTCAACCGGCAGCTTCGCCAGCGAAAACGCCAGTTCGGGATTTCCCAGATTCATCATTATTTTTGTTTTGGGTCTGGGGAGCGATGAAGTATCAATTTTTTCCACCTCAAAATCCAAAACTCCTTCGTAGACTCTGCCTATCTCTCCCTCGGCACAGCTTACGGTGACTTCGATGTTCTCTTTTAGAATTCTTGTGGCGTTTTTGGCTCCGACAACCGCAGGTTTTCCCAGCTCTCTGCTTACTATCGCCGCATGACAGGTTCTGCCACCGGTTTCAGTGACGATGGCGGAGGCGATTTTCATAACCGGTTCCCAGTCCGGACTGGTGGTGGGGGCGACTAGAACGTCTCCGGGATTGAACTTTTCCGATTCGGCCATAGAGCGTAAAATTTTAACCTTGCCAGCTCCGATCTTCTCTCCGACGGCGTGACCAGTCAAAAGGATCTTGCCTCTGCTTTTTAGTCTGTAGATCTCAAAAAAGTTCTCTTTTTCCTTTGAGTGTACCGTTTCGGGTCTCGCCTGGACCATATACAGCTCTTCATCTTCGCCGTCCTTGGCCCACTCCATGTCCATCGGCGTATATCTGCCGTTTATTTGCGAGTAGTGCTCCTCGATTTTGATCGCCCATTCGGCCAGCTTCACTGCTTCTTCGTCGCTAATGGAGAATCTCATACGTTTTTCTATAGGCGTTTTAACGTTCTTGGTAAACTGTTCGGCGAGATTGGTTCTGTTTACGGTCTGGCTAAAAACCATCATCTTCTCTTTGGAACCCAAAGATCTTTTCAAAACCTTTTTATATCCCTTTTTCAGAGTAGGTTTAAAGATATAAAAACTATCGGGTTCTATACTTCCTTGAACCACGTTTTCTCCGAGTCCCCAGGCGGAATTTATAAACACCGCCTCTTTAAATCCGCTCTCGGTGTCTATCGAAAACATTACTCCGCTGCTGCCAAGATCGCTGCGGACCATTTTCATTACGGTAACCGAGAGATACACCCTCATAGGGTCGAAACCGTGCGTATATTTATAGCTTATGCTACGGTCGGTAAAGTTAGAAGCAAGACACATCTTGTATGCCCAGAGCAGATTCTCCTCACCTCGTATGTTCAGATATGTTTCGTTCTGTCCCGCAAAAGATGCAGTGGGCGAATCTTCGGCGGTGGCGCTGCTTCTAACCGCCAGACTCAAGCTTTGAGAGTACTCTTTTTTCAGCAGATCGTATCCGTTTAGAATTTCTCTCTCTAAATCGGAAGGGATCTGGGATCTCATTATCATCTCTCTGGCGCTTTTCCCCACTCTTTTTAGTTCTTCTATGTTGTTTGGATCGAAGCCCTCAAAGAGAGCTTTTAAGGCCTTGTCGAGACCGTTTCGTTCAAGATAGTGTATATAGGCTCCAGAGGTTATCGCAAAACCGTTTGGAACCTTTACCCCAAGAGGAGTCAATCTGTTGTACATCTCGCCCAGATTGGCGTTTTTGCCTCCTACTTCGGCGACGCTGTCGATTCCCAGTTCCCTAAACCACTTTATATATCTCATTTTTTGCCTCCCTCGTCGTTAAATAGCGACAATCCTCTTTTTTCGTACCATTTTAGAATGTAGCTCCAGGCTTCCCGTGCGTTCTCTTTGTAGGTGAAAATATTCAGATCCTCGGGATCTATCGTTCCCTCTTCCACCATCAGTTTAAAATCAATCAGTCCGCTCCAATACTCTTTTCCTATCAATACTACCGGTATCGGATCGTTTTTGGCGGTCTGGATTAGAGTAAGAGTTTCGAAAAGTTCATCGAGAGTTCCGTAACCTCCTGGAAAAACCACCAAAGCGCAGGCTCTGTGAAGAAAGTGGAGTTTTCTGATCGCGAAGTAGTGAAACTGAAAACATAAAGAAGGGGTTATATAAGGATTGGGATACTGCTCGTGAGGTAGCTGGATGTTCAAGCCGATGCTTTTTGCGCCCACTTCATAAGCTCCTCTGTTTGCGGCCTCCATAATTCCGGGTCCGCCTCCGGTCATAATAATTAGAGTGTTGTCGTGCGGTCCTTTTCCCGCTCTTCCCACGAGTTTTCCGAACTCTCTGGCCTCTTCGTAGTATATACTCTTTTCTACCATCTTCTCGGCGTTTTTCAGCGCTTTTAGCAACTCTTTGGAGGAGGGCTCTTTTTCGAGTTTCCTTCTGATTTTCTCCAGTTCGTCGATTGCCGTTTTGGGCTCTTTGATTCTGGCGCTGCCAAAAACGACAACGGTGTGTTTGATTCCGTGTTCTTTCATAATCAGTTCCGGTTTTAAGTAATCCAGCTGGAGTCTGAGGCCTCTGGTTTCGTCGCTTTTGAGAAAATCCACATCCTCTATCGAAGGCTTGTAGGAGGGACTGTTGAAGATCTTTTCCAATAGTTCTTTGGCTTTTGGTTCCTCTTTGATGGACTTGGGGTGTTGCCAGGGCAATTTGCCTCTTTTTTTCATAACAGCTCCTTTATAATCGGATCGAGATATGCATATCCTATCGTAAAAACGCCTAAAAACAGCAGCCAAACCGAGGCTTTGAGTGTACGCTCTTTACCGAAAAATAGAGCGTAGGCGGCTTTTAAAATATTGTTTGAGCCGCTCGCTATCAAAATTGCGGTGGCAATCTGCGCAGTTTCTAGAGAGTATTTGCCGGTCAACAAAGATAGAACGAAAGGATCTATGTCGGTAAAGCCTATAATAAAAGATAGAAATTTCAACCCCGCGTCCCCGAATCTGGAAGTTACGTACATAGTGGCGGCCATCATAATCATAAAAAGCAGCGCGAACAAAAAGGCGGTACCAAGCTCCAGGGGATTTCTGTCGTCAATAGGAGCCTGAGCTTTTTTTGCGACTCTTTTATAATAATAAAGCCCTATGGAGATTCCTATAAGAAAAAATATAAGCATAGGCGGTAAAAGGATATCGGCCACATCTTTATTGAAAATTACCGAAATTATCAATATTCTAACGTACATCATCGCCGTTGCCGCTATAATGGCTCCGGTAGTTATATCGCCCGAAGCGGAGCTTTTCTTTGCCAAGACCACCGTAGTCGCCGTAGAGGAGTAGAGTCCGCCCAAGATAGCCGTTAGCATATATCCTCTGCTTTTGAAAATATATTTTTGCGCTATGTAACTGCCGTAGGAGATCGAAGAGATTATAACCACCACAAGCCAGATCTTAAAGGGGGAGATCTCTATATACGGCAGTTTTGTATCCGGCAAAAGGGGGAGAATAACGCCGCTTAAAAGCAGAAATTTGCCAAGAGTTTCGAATTCTTGGAGATTTAGTTTTTCAAACAGATAGCGAAGACTTCTGTTGGAATTTAGCACAAAAACTATCAATACAAACAGCAGAGCCGACATCCATATATCGAAAGAGACGCTCAATGGACCGAAAGAGTAGACCAAAGAGATTAGCAAAAAAGATATTATGGAGGTTTTCTCCCTGTGAAGTTTGAATTGGTAGTAGTATAGGTATATCGCTATCAAAGCTATATATCCGCTAAGATAAAACAGTTTGTCTATCTGAAAGAAAATATAACCCATAATACCTATAAAGGTAAAGGTTCTGGTTGAGCCGATGTGATAAGCTTTCTCTTTTTGCGATCCGTATAGTCTATAGGTTTTTAGCTCAAGACCCACCAAAAAAGAGAGAACGGATACATAGATAAAATCTATCAGCTCTTTCGGAAGATGGTAGCTCATAATACCTCTATCCCCTTTGAACGTCGATAGTATCTCAATACCGCGACCTTTACCAGATCGTTAAAAACAAACCACAAAGCGGCGTATACCCACATAAATATCGCCCATTCCCAGCCTATGGGCGTCATTAGGCCAAATCCGTATACTGCTATGAGGGTTCCTATAACTCTGGTAATAAACGTGGCCCCAAACAGTACAGGCGAAGGCCACGGTTTTTTCCAAAACCAGTCGTCTATACGGGTGTTGTAGATCGTTCCGTGACCCGCGATAACCATTTTGGCAAAAAACAGGGATTGTACAAAGGAGTGCCAGGAGGATTGAAGATCCATATTTACCCATGCGGGAACATGGGGCAGCAGCTGTGCGCTCTCGGGATGGGTTTTTAGGTATATCATGACTATGTAAAAGATCGTAAATGAACTCAGAACTCCGGCCAAACCGAGCCAGCTGGAGAGAACCAGCATTTCGTGCATATCCCACCTGACCGGGAGCTTTCTGATTTTGGTGTTGTCGTACGCTATAGCGAGTATGGGAATATCGTTTAACAGGGCCAAAACTATAATCATTACCGAAGTAAGGGGATAGAAGTTGAAAACGACGATTGAGAGGGTCATGAAAATAATGATTCTTATTGTCTCCGCGATTCGGAAAACAGTATAACTTTTCATTCTCTCGAACGTAATTCTTGCCTCTTTTATAGCCTCTACGATCACTTTGAGTCCGGCAGAAAGCAAAATTATGTCGGCGGCGGCTCTGGCGGCGTCCGTGGCTCCGCTGACGGCGATTCCGGTATCCGCTTTTTTCAGTGCGGGCGCGTCGTTGACCCCGTCTCCG
>JAMONM010000051.1 GCA_027065825.1 Campylobacterales bacterium
GTCCATTTCGGGATCGGCGGTTTTTAAGATGGCTTTTGAAATGACTTCAGCGAGGATCTCGTACTCTTTGGTATTCTCTCCTTTTAGCTCCTGAATATCTAAAATCTTTTCGCCGATATCGAGAATTTTCGCTATATATTTGGCCACCGCCAGATTGTCCCCGGTGACCATTTTTACTTTTACCCCTTTTTTCTTGGCTTCGGCGACGGCCTCTTTTGAGTCTTCTCTCGGCGGATCGTAAAGAGGGATCAGACCCACGAAGTGGAACGACTCTTCCTCGCACTTTTTAAAAGCCACTCCGAGAGTTCTAAAGCCGTTTTGAGCAAACTCCTCGATCTGTTTCAGGACCGTTTTTTTATCTATTTCATTCTGATCGGATAGACTCAATACGATCTGGGGAGCCCCCTTGACCACATGGAGACACTCTTTGTCGCCTCTTTTTACCAATGCTTCGCTCCGTTTTCTGACGGGATCGAAGGGTATAAATTTAAAGAGTCTGAAATTTTTGGCCAGTGGCGTTATTCCGTGTCTGTCCGAATATTCGAATATCGGTTTTTCTATTGGATCCTCGTTCTCTCTTTTGCTGGAAAGTATCGCATATAAAAAGAGTTCGCTCTTTTTTCTGTTTCGCGCCAAAAACGGTTCGGCTATCGTCATTACGTTTTTTGTCAAAGTACCTGTTTTATCGGAACATAAAATGTCCATGCCCGCCAGCTCTTCAATGGCCGCGAGTCTACTGACAATAGCCTTTTTACGGGAGAGATTCAACGCTCCCACAGCCATGGTGACGGTTAAAACGGTGGGTAGAGCCACCGGTATGGCCGAAACGGTTAAAACCAAAGAAAATACCAAAAGCTCATAGGGGTTCTCACCTCTTTTTAGCCCGAAAACCAAAATAACGGATATCATTACGAGGGTAACTATGATAAGAAAATCTCCCACTCTAATTACCATTCTTTGAAAGTGGCTTTTTTGCTCCCGCTGGGCTTTTGCCACCAAAGAGACGGTCTTGCCAAAATAGGTATTAAGACCGGTATTGACGACTATTCCTACCATTTCGCCGCGTTTGACTATGCTGTTAGAATAGGCTATGTCGCCCTCTTTTTTAACTACGGGCATTGATTCGCCCGTAAGGGCGGATTGATCGATCAATGAGTAGTCTCCCGCGTCGATTATCTTTATATCCGCGGGAACTATATCTCCTATTTTGATTTTTAGGATATCGCCCGGTACCAGTTCAGAAGCTCGTATCGTCTGCCACTTCCCCTCTCTCAAAACGGTAGCTTTTTTGGCGAGCTTCTCTTTTAGGACTCTTATTGCGTTTAGAGCCTTGCTCTCTTGATAAAAATCCAAGAAGGCATTTACCATAAGCATGGCAAGAATTATGTAAAACTCCTCCCAGTGTTCCACGGCCGCCGCCAAAAGAGCCGCGGCCTCTATCATCCATGGAATAGGGCCCCAAAACCTCTTTAATAATCTGCGCCATAGAGGCTCTTCTTTTTCTGGAATTTCGTTTGGCCCGAATTTCAAAAGTCTCTTTTTTGCTTCCTCGAGGGAGAGTCCCGATTCAGGATCGGTTTCGAGTTCCGCGGCTACCTGAATCGAGGGGAGTTTTAGATAGTAGTCGCTCTCTTTCATCCGCGCGCCTCCTTTGTGCGTTCCATGAGGCCCCCTATAGAACGATTATACTCCTATATGCGTGTTGGTGTAATTAACATAAATCAATTTTTTAGATAGCTTTTTGTAAAATTTCGAAAAAAAAAGGGATAAAATGAGAGCTCTGTTGAGTGTAAGCGATAAAAGAGGTATAGAGCGATTCGCAAAAGATCTCGTCGATTTGGGATATGAAATAGTCAGTACCGGCGGAACCTGGAGAGTACTCAAGGATGCCGGGTTAGAGGTTACGGAAATAAGCGAGATTACAAATTTTCCGGAATGTTTCCAGGGGAGAGTAAAAACGCTCAATCCATACGTTCACGGGGGAATTTTGTACAGAAGAGAGATGGCCGATCATGTGGAAGAGGCCAGACGGTTGGGGATCGAGCCGATAGATATCGTTTGCGTCAATCTCTATCCTTTTAAAGAGACGATCGAGAGAACCGACGATTTCGAGGAGATTATCGAGAATATAGATATCGGCGGTCCGGCTATGGTCAGGAGCGCGGCAAAAAACTTTAAAAACGTTATCGTAGTAACCGATCCGGCCGATTACGACAGGGTAATAGAGGCCATAAGAGACGGGAAGAACAGCGAAGAGTTTAGAAGAGAGCTTATGATAAAAGCCTTTGAGCATACCGCCGCTTACGATGCAACGATAGCGAACTATATGAACGACAGATTCAAAGAGGGATTTGGGGAAAAGAGATTTATATACGGCAAAAAGCTGCTTCAGACTCGATACGGAGAGAATCCGCATCAAAAGGGAGCGTTATATCAGTTTGAAGATTTTTTCGATAGGCTAAACATAATAAAGGGTGAGCCGAGTTTCAACAACTTTACCGACATGAATGCCGCCGTGAAACTCGCGGTGGCGTTAGGCGAGGGGAGTGTAACGATAATAAAACACGCAAATCCCTGCGGAGCCGCACTAAAGGAGAGTTTGAAGCTCTCGTGGCAAAAGGCTCTAGAGTGCGACCCGCTCAGCGCGTTTGGCGGCGTAGTGGCCGTAAACGGCGTAGTTGACGCCGATCTGGCCGAAGAGATAAACAAGATTTTCGTCGAAGTTTTGATAGCCGGAGAAATAACCGAGGAGGCCAAGAAGATTTTTGAATCGAAAAAGAGGATAAAGCTTTTCGATCAAAAGAGCTCCTCCTTGAAAATCGAAAAAGATCGATTCGATTTTAGACACGTTGAGGGCGGATTTTTGCTACAAAACAGCGACCGCGTAAAAGATGAAGAGATCTTGGGGGCAAAAAGGGTATCAAAAAAAGATATATCCGATAAAAAAGATCTAGTGATGGCCTGGAAAATCGCCGCTTTGACCAAATCGAACTCGGTAGCATACGTCAAGGACGGAGCTTTAGTGGCGATAGGAATGGGTATGACAAGCAGAGTTGACGCCTCCAGATGCGCGTTAAAAAAAGCGGCTCAGATGGGACTCGAGGTCAAAGGAAGTTCAATGGCCAGCGAGGCTTTTTTCCCTTTTAGAGACTCCGTAGACGAAGCGGCGAAAGCAGGAGTAGTAGCTATAGCCCAACCGGGAGGTAGTATTAGAGACGAGGAGGTGATCAAAGCCGCTGACGAACACGGTATAGCACTATATTTTACCGGCGTTAGACACTTTTTGCACTAACTTTTTAACGTTACGAACTGATCGTTGAGTTTTTGAATAAAGTTTTTGGACTCTTCGATCAGATCTTTTAGCCTGTTAACGTATTTTTCCTGAGAAACCCTTGCCGGAGCGCCAAACGTGGATCTAAACCAGGCGCTCTGTTTCACAAAAGCCCTTTTTACTTGGGGATTTTCTATTTTGTTAGCCAAAGTTGAGGCGACGACTCTTTTTAGCTTAAAGTGCAAAAGCAGAAAAACCGCGATAGAAACGCCAGCGTAAACTCCGAAATAGGAATCGAGTCCGGCGATATTTAACCACAACCCGCCCGCCGCTAGAGATATCAGCATTAAGGCGTCTGCAAAAAGCATAATCTTTTTGTATCTTTGCAGCATATCTTTTAGTTCCCTAATATCTTTTAAAAGCTCTTTTGCTTTCGTGCCTACGTTTTTCACGATTCTATAGGCTCTATCTACGGAAACCTTTTCGATCTTTTGAATAATCTCCGAAAGGTCCGCGTCCTTTCTTTTTTTCAGTCTCCCGGCTTCGTTTTCCTTTAACTCCGATACGCTTTCGTTATAAATAGCGTAAAATCTGCCGCTTACTATTCCCTTTTGAGATAGTGCGCGCTGCCAAGCGCCTATTATATCTTCGAGATTGTCCTCTTTGTGGCATGTATCTATCTGATTTAAAATGTATAAGATTTTATCGGAATCTTTATGGTTTTGCGCAACTTCCACCAGATGATTCAGCGTATCTCTCATGGCTCCTGGTTCGGGATGTCTGGCGTCGAAAAAGATCAAAACCAGATCGGAGAGGTCAATAATATGTTTTGTGATTTTTAACGTTTCGTCTCTTTGCACGTCCGCGTCGAAACCGGGAGAATCTATCAAAATTTTTCCCTTTAGTCTTTCGGAGTTGACTCCTTTTAGTTGCAGGTATCTATTTACCGCCGTTTCGTTATCTTCGATTTTTTCGATCTCTTTTGAGATATCGTAAAACGGAAATCTGGGATCGGCGTCCAGTGCGACTCCGGGCAGAGTGATGGGTTCAGGACTTTTCGTATAGCAGATAACCGTAAATTTGTCGTCTACCGCCTGATTTCCGGTAGATTGCAGTTTAGTTTGCAAAAACTCGTTGATAAAGCTCGATTTTCCAGCGCTAAATGTTCCCAAAACCGAGATCAGCGGCCACCATGAGATCTCTTCGGTATAGGTGCTCTCCTTTTCGATAAAACCTATTTCGTGAGCCACTCCGTCGAGCTCTTCGTATTCCTTTATAGCTTCTACGAGTACCGGATTCTCTTCTAAAAGATGCTCTTTTAGCTTTTTGTATCTCTCTTTAGGCCTCATTTCAACCTTCTTTAAATTTTTCTGAAGTATAACAAAAAGGGTCTCTTTTTTCAATTTTCAAAACGAGAGAGAAAAAATGAAGCTAAATAAACTAGAGCGTCTAAAGCTGAGGCTAAAGCCTGTGGATTTTTATAAAAAGATCGCATCGCTAAAACCGGAAGAGATCGGAGAGGAAGAGAGATTCTTTCTAAAGAGTTTCGGTATCTATTCCACAAAACTGCATCCTGAAAAGTTTATGATAAGAATCAGGATCAGCGCCGGAAGAGAGAGCAGCGAGAATCTTTCGTTCATAGCTTCGCTCGCCGAAAAGAAAAAAGCCTCGATTTTAATCACCTCCAGAGCGCAAATAGAGCTGCACAATCTATCTTTTGACTCCGTAAAAGAGATATTTTTCTCTCTGGAGGCCAGAGGAATGAGCTCGTGGCAGACGCTGAGCGACAATTTTAGAAACGTTCTTTGCGATCCGCTGGAGGGATTGACTGCCGATTCGCTCTTTGACGCTTCCATATACGTTTCCGAGATTGAGAAGCAGTTTTTGAAAAACGAAAAATTTGTAGGAACTCTGCCTCGAAAGTTCAACGTGGCTCTTAGCGGCAGAAGCGAGCCTATATGCTCATTTTTCGGTAACGATCTTTTTTTTCGAGGATGCAAAGATAGAGAGCGAATCGGTTTTGACGTATATATCGGAGGAAAAAACGGCAATTTGGCATTGCCTTTTGTTTTTATAAATAAAGACGATTGTCCAGATTTTTTCAGAGCGGTTATGGAGTGTTATGTCAGATACGGTCCCAGGGAGAACAGAACCAGGGCCAGACTTTTTCATCTGCTCGAGGAGGTTGGCGTCGAGGGCTTTAGAAAGCTTTTATACGAGTTCGATCCTCCGAAAATGGAAGAGCCTCTTATAGCAGAAGCGGCCAAAAGCCCGAGCCAAGATGAGTTTATAAAACTTATAGACGGTACGTTCGCGTACAGATATCAAACCGAATTTGGAGTGGTAGAACCGAAGGAGCTAAAAGAGATAATCGATGCGGCCAAAGCCGAGGGCGCTAGGGTAAATATAGGCTGCGATCAAAATTTATATATAGTGGGACTCAATAGTAGGGCGTTTGGCAGGAAATCCAGTTATGAGCGATATGATATTCTCTCATGTGCCGGAAGCAGATTCTGTATATATTCGCTTTTTGATACGAAATCGGCCGCACAAAAGTTAAAAAGCTATATCAAAAAAGGGATAAAGATAGGATATAGCGGCTGTTTAAAGGGATGCGCAAGACATATCTTGGCCGATATCGGTTTTGTCGGTATTAGAACAAACGGTTACGGTATGGGCGTAGAAAGAGGAGTCAGGCTCTATTTGGGCGCGGATCATATAAACGGTAATTTTCCGGCCAGACTCATATATTGGGCCGTACCCTTGAGAAGATTGGATAAGGTTGTGGATGCAATAATCGATGAATATGAAAACAGCGGCTGTGAATCTTTTGTGGATTTTGCGCACAGGCTCCAAGATTACGGCGTTGAGTTTCTGGCGCTTTGGTTTTTGGCCAAAATAGAAAAAAATCATAATCTCCGTTTGGATGGAAGCGAAGAGGAGTTAAAAAGAGAGCTTAGCTACATGGGTTACGATACTTCAAATATGTTAAATTGCGTAAAAGAGGCTCAAAAAAGAGTTTTCGGCCCTTAGCCGCTCTTTTTTTTAACCTCCTCGAAAGCTTTTAACAGGCTAATAAGCAGACTCTTATCCGGTACAGGATAGTTTTTATGGTAAGTTACGTTAAATACGGGAATTTTTTTGAAATATCTAAACTCGTACTCTCTTTTAACCCTTTTTACCAACGAGAGCCCCTCTTCGTAATTGCAAAAGAGAGCGGAAAGCAGATAGATATCCTCATAGAGATTAAAAAGATAGTCCGAAGCCCTAAAGTGGTTTAGAAAATCTTTTTGATCTATCTCCATTATTAATATCGTAAGAGGAATTTCATATCTTTTGGCTCTGAAAAAATCTTTCTGAAAAGGGCTCTTTATTTTGTCGTAAATCGCTTCAATATCGATTTTATCCATATATTCTCCCTTGAAAAGTTGGCATGGGACGATTGAAAAAGTATTATAGCAAATCTGAATCTGAGCGGGTATTAAAAAACATTCTAAATTAAGTTGATATAACTAGACTAAATTGGATAAAATTTTTGAGTAGACAAATTCTTTATTCGAGGAAAAATTGAAAAAAGAAATAATAAATTCCACATTGCTGTTTGTATACGGCACGTTGATGAGCGGCTACGAAAACAGGTACGCTCGCCTGCTCAGAGAGAGCTCTACTTTTGTCGGTACGGCATGGAGCAGGGGAGAGCTAAAAAGAGTATCTTGGTATCCCGGTATGATCAGAAGAGTTACAACGATGCAAAAAGTATACGGCGAACTATATATCATAAACGATTTAAGGATATTAAAAGAGCTGGACAACTACGAGGAGGCCTCAAAGTTTAATATTAAGAAATATGAATTTAGGCGGATGAAAATATCCGTTAGAATCGCCGATTGCTGGGTTAGTTCATGGGCCTATATCTATACAAATTGATTGACTATGACTAAAGTTTTATGATATAATTCAATAAAAAAAATTGCATAGGAGGGCTTTAAGTGAGCAAGAGTCTTTATGAAACGTTAGGAGTTAGCCCGAACGCCACTCAGGATGAGATAAAAAAAGCTTATCGAAAATTAGCCAGAAAATATCATCCGGATATCAATAAATCTCCGGAAGCGGAAGAGAAGTTCAAAGAGATCAACGCCGCATACGAAATTTTGAGCGATCCCGAAAAGAGAAAACAGTACGATCAGTACGGCGACGCGATGTTTGGAGGACAGAATTTTCACGATTTCGCAAAGCAGAATTTCCAAGGCGGAGTGGACTTGGACGAAATTTTGAGAAACATTTTCGGCGGGGGAGGTTTCGGCGGCTTCGAAAGAGCCGGAGGATTTGGCGGGTTTGGAAGTTTTGATGAGTTTGCCACTCCGGATCTGGATATTCACGCAAGAATTACCATTCCGTTTAGGACGGCGATTTTGGGCGGCACTCATTCTTTGAGCGTAAACGGAGAGAGCTTTGACGTTAGAATACCGGCCGGAGTGAAAAACGGCGATACGCTTAGAATAAGAGGCAAAGGAAAAAGTTTCAAGGGTAGAAGAGGGGATCTGCTGTTAAAGGTGGAGGTCGCGCAGGATCCGGAATATGAAAGGATTGGAGACGACCTTTATAAAGATTTCGATATACCTTTGAAGACAGCGATGTTCGGCGGAAAGGTAAAGGTTCCCACACTCGAAAAGGAGATCACTCTGAAGGTTCCAAAAAACACAAAATGCGGACAGAAGTTTAGAGTAAAAGGGCTGGGAGCCCCAAATAGAAAAACTAAAACCAAAGGTGATCTTTATTTAAGAGCAAATATAATTTTACCCAAAGTAGAAGAGATCGATCCAGAACTCTCCAAACTGATGCAAGAGAGACTTCCCGGAGGTGAATGATGTATGGATACGACGAACCAGTATTTTTGATAAGCGTTGTTGCCAAAGTTCTGAAAATCCATCCACAGACACTTAGGCAGTACGAGAGGGAAGGGCTGATATCGCCTTCGAGAACCGAAGGCAAAATGAGACTCTATTCGCAAAGAGATATCGACAGAATAAAAATGATTTTAAGACTTACCAGAGAGATGGGCGTCAATCTGGCCGGAGTCGATATTATTTTGAGACTCAAAGACCAGATTAACGAGATGGAAAAGGAGATCGAAGCGCTCAAAGAGGAGCTGGCCGAGTGCAAGGCTCAGGGTTACGTTCCCAAAAACAGGGCCGTAGTAGCCAGAAGAAACAATTACGAGATAATAATATTCGAGGAGGAAGAGTAGTTTTACTCTTTCAATCGTCTGATTTTGGCGCCGAGAGAGGATAGCTTCTCCTCGAGAGCCTCGTACCCGCGGTCTAAATGGTATATTCTATGCACTTTTGTAATTCCTTTGGCGCTCAGACCGGCGAGTACCAGAGCGCTGCTGGCTCTAAGGTCGGTAGCCATAACGTCAGCGCCCATCAAATCGGCAGGGCCGTATACCGTAGCTATGTTTCCTTTTAAATGGATGTTCGCTCCGAATCTAAGCAGCTCTCCTACGTGCATAAATCTGTTTTCGAATAGCCGCTCCTCTATTATTGAAACGCCCTCGGCCTTTAAAGCCAAAGCCATGAACTGAGCCTGCATGTCTGTCGGAAATCCTGGATATTCCGATGTGGTTATCTCCACGGGCTCTATTTTTTCGGTCGGATGGATCGTTATCGAATCCTTGTGGATATCTATCCTCAGCCCCATCTGTCTAAATTTGGTTAAAATTGCGTCCATATGTGAAGGTTCCACTTTTTGTACGGTTATTTCGGATCCGGTTATGGCGCCAGCGCATAGATATGTGCCGGCTTCGATTCTGTCGGGAATAACCTCTACTTCCTTTAAACGGGGCAATTCTCCCTCCGTTCCGCGCACCACCAGTTCGTCCCCGCCGATTCCATCGATCTCTATTCCGGCGTTTTTCAATACCTGACACAGCTGAACCACTTCGGGCTCTCTTGCGGCATTTACGATAGTCGTTTTTCCTTTTGCGAGAGCAGCGGCCATAAGCACGTTTTCGGTTCCGGTCACCGTTACTTTGTCGAAAATTATGTGAGCGCCTTTTAGACCGTTTTGGGCCCTGGTTATTACGTATCCGTTTTTAATCTCTATAGAAGCGCCCATACTTTCCATCGCTTTTAGATGAAGATCTATCGGCCTTTGTCCTATGGCGCAGCCTCCCGGCAGACTCACTTCGCAGTGTCCGAATCTAGCTAGCAGAGGTCCCAAAACCAAAATAGAGGCTCTCATCGTTCTGACTATATCGTAAAGCGCCGTGGTGGAGCTGATTTCGGACGTATCTATAACCGCGACGTTTTTTTCAAATCTATATTTCGCTCCCAGAATTTCCAGAAGATGTAGTAAAGTTCTAATATCCTTGACGTTAGGAAGATTTGAGAGTTTAAACGGCTCTTTTGATATAATCGATAGCGCTATCAGGGGTAAAGCCGAGTTTTTTGCGCCTGATACGTTAATTTTGCCTTTTAGTTTCGCTCTACCTTCGATTTCGAGATAATCCATCTGATAAACCCCGTTTTTTTAAAGCGGATTATAACTAAAATAGCATTAAAATTACTTGTGATATTATTTAATATACGATATTGACTAAGCGGAAAGATATGATGGAATCCTCAATAGAGAAACTAAAAAGACTTACGGATAAAATTGTCGGTTACGAGATCCTCAGACGGGAGAATCTCAAGAGAATAAAAGAGCTCTTTTTCTCTTTGGGAATCGACAAAAAGATAGAAACGGTTAGCGAGCTGTTCGAGTTCAAAGCCATGAATCTCGGCGGAATATCTCTATCTGAAGAAAACTTCGCGCAGATAAAAGAGGGCAGATACGTTCAGATAATCGCCATCGTGAAAGAGAACGAGAGGATGAAAAACGTAAATTTGGCCTATTTCGGACGCTCCGAAAAGCTAATGGAAGATCGAAAATATGAGATAATCGAATTCGTTCTCAGATGGAGACTCGAAAAGAGTTTTAAAAACGTGGAACATTACAAAGAACTGATCGAAAAGGTACCGAAAATTGAAAAGCGATAAAAAAAGATGGGAGGAAAAATATAAAAAGGGCCAAATTTTAAAATACGCTTCGCAATTTTTAGTCTCGCACTATAGAGCAGCTTCTGGACGTAGAGCATGCGATATAGCCTGCGGCAACGGCAGAAACGCAAAATTTTTGGCTTCGAGGGGGTTTTCGGTTGACGCTATTGATATATCTCCAAAGGCTCTATCGTTGATAGAGGGGTACGAAAAGATAAACAGAATCGAAGCCGATTTGGATTTTTTCGATCTAAAAGAGGAGGAATACGATCTGGTGGTAAATATAAATTTTTTGAACAGGTCTCTTTTTGAAAAGTTCGAAAAAGCTATGAAACCGGGAGGAGTTTTGATTTTTGAGAGTTTTGTGCATAGCGAGAAAAACGAGGCCAATATGAATCCAAATTATCTTTTAAAGCCCAAGGAGCTTCTTTATAGTTTTTCAAATTTTGATATTATAGAATATAAAGAAAAGATGGTCCCCAATATCTACGGTAACATGGTTAAAAAAGCCTATATGGCGGCAATTAGGCCCTAACCGCTACGCTCTCCCAGAAAAACTCCACATGTTTTTCGAACATCGTCGAAAGCGTAACGGTCGATTTTTCGTCTACCCTCAAAAGCGTAACTTCCAATCTGAGATAGAAGAGGGGAGCGAAAAACTCCCTTGCCATCAGCATCGGATCCGATTGCCTGATCAATCCCTCCTGCATCATTAAAAATAGAACGTGAGACAATTTTTTGATATTGTTGTCGTAAAAATAGTTTAAAAACTGTTCACGTACTTCTTTGTTTTGCATAAGCTCCAAAAGAACTATTTTGAATAGCTTTTCATGTTTCGGATCGAAGGTGGCCAGTTTTACGGTCGCGGCATATTCCATCAAGAATTTTTTCCCTTTTTTGGCGTTCTCTTCTATAGGTTTTTTTTCGAAAAAATCGGAAAAATCAGAAGAGAAGAGGCTTTTTAGTATCTCTTGGAAAATCTCGTCCTTGTTTTTGAAATGGTTGTATATCGCGCTCTCTCTTACTCCCACCGCTTTGGCTATTTTTCTAACGCTGGCCCCTTTATATCCGTATCGGGAGATCAGCTCCAAAGCGGCCTCTAAAATTTTCTCTTTTGTACTTTTTATTGTTTTGCTCGTTTGAACATTCGATAACATGGGGCCTCCGTCGATCTTTGTGAACAGATGTTAATAAGCATTTTTTCAAAAGTTAACAGTCGTTCACGATATTGACCGGTTGCATGAACAGACGTTAATATAACCGTGAAAACAATATTAACATTTGTTAACTTAATCTTTTTTGACCTCGAATAAAGAGCGATAGAGCATCAAGAAGGGAAACGACTCTTTTTAAAAGTAAAAAGTTT
>JAMONM010000052.1 GCA_027065825.1 Campylobacterales bacterium
TTCGACGGTTTGATGGGAGAGTTTCGGCAGCGGGGATATTCCGTCGATCAACGTTTTCAGATAAAAGGAGGAGCCGCCGGTAATTAAAAGATTTTTCCCGTTTTTTTTGGCGTATTCGCGGGCTTTTTCGTACTCTTTTAAAAAATGTGCGACGCTAAAGTTTTCGTTTGGATATATCAGATCGATACCGAAATGTAAAACCTCATCTCTCTCCTCTTTTGAGGGTTTGGCGGAAGCGATATCGATCTCTTTGTATACGCTGAGACTATCTAAAGATAGTATAACGGTTCCGCACTTTTTGGCGCACTCGATAGCAAGCTCGCTTTTTCCGCTGGCGGTGGGTCCGATGATGGCTACAGTTTTCATCGTCAAATTATACAATTTTTGATTAATTTTTAACAATGTATAATTTTAAAGTTTTTATAAAGGGTTGTAATGGGAAAAGTTAGGACTCTGCTTTCGAATATCAATGAACTCGTTATGTTTAAACATACGGTTTTTAGTCTGCCTTTTATATTTATCGCTATGGTGGTCGCAGCTGATGGCTGGTTTGGATGGAGATTACTGTTTTTGGGACTGTTGTGCGCCGTTGCGGCCAGAAATTTCGCAATGGGGGTCAACAGGTATCTAGATAGAGATATAGACGCCAAAAATCCCAGAACCGCGTCGCGTCCCAGCGTGGACGGCAGAGTAACGCCCCAGATACAGAAGATCTTTATAGGTGTAAACGCGCTCTTGTTTGTAGTGGTCTCCTATTTTATTAACGATTTGGCCTTTTATCTTTCTATACCGATTTTGGCGCTGCTGGCCGTATACTCCTATTTTAAAAGATTCAGTGAGTTTGCGCATCTGTTTTTGGGATTGACTTTAGGACTAGCGCCGATAGCCGGAGTCGTAGCTGTAAAAGCTGATATTACGATGTGGTCGATTTTTCTGGGACTGGGAGTACTCTTTTGGGTGGCCGGTTTTGATCTGCTTTACAGTCTACAGGATATAGAGTTCGACAAAAGAGAGGGCCTTTATTCGATTCCCTCTATATACGGCGAAAAATGTACGCTTTTTTTATCGAAACTTTTCCACATTTTGGCCGTTTTATTTTGGCTCTTTTTTACTATAGAGGCCGGGCTTGGATTTTTTGCCTATATTGCCGTGACCGTAGGTGCAGGTATGTTGTGGTATGAACACAAAATCGTAAATGAGGATTTCAAAAAGATCGACAGAGCCTTTTTTACCGTTAACGGATATCTGGGAATAGCGTATTTTCTGTTTATCGTTTTGGATAGGGCTATGGCATGATACCGAATAACGGATGGAAAGAGATTTTAGAGTCCGCTCTAAATAGAATGGATAAAGAGTATTTAGAGTTTATAAGATGCGGAGATTATCTGCCAGGAAAAGATAGAGTATTCAACGCCTTTGGCAATCTAGAGCCAAATAACGTCCGTTACATCCTATTCGGGCAGGATCCTTATCCCAGAAAAGAGAGCGCGATAGGTTACGCCTTTATAGACGGAGGAGTCGAGAAGATTTTCGATCATGAGAACGGATTTTCAAAAGAGGTCAATAGAGCTGTGAGTCTTAGAAATTTTCTCAAGATGGCTTTGGTGGCTATGGGCCGACTGCACGGAGATACCTCCAAAGAGGCCGTCAAAAGAGTTGACAAGAGCGATCTGAT
Source organism: Campylobacterales bacterium (assembly GCA_027065825.1). Taxonomy (GTDB): domain Bacteria; phylum Campylobacterota; class Campylobacteria; order Campylobacterales; family Nitratiruptoraceae; genus Nitrosophilus_A. Next base: position 1,676 of record JAMONM010000052.1, read on the forward strand.
AAACAGTATGGACGAATTGAGAGAAAATTTCGAGAAAAACGGCATTTTGCTTCTTAATCGATCCTTGGTGTACACCTCCAAGGACTCCCTTACATATCACGCTAGGATGTGGAGAGAGTTTTTGGCGAAACTTTTATACGGATTAAGAGATAGAGATATAGAACTGATATTACTGGGATCCTTGGCCAAAGAGATAGAGGCGTTAACAGAAGGTATGGGATTTAGGGTATTCAAGGCCCAGCACCCTTTTAACTGCGGTTTTGTAACAGATAGAGCCGTTTTGGATAAATTTGCGCCTTTTGAGCTGATGAAAAAGAGATGAAAAGAGTATGGATTTTACTGGTCGCTTCGGCGCTTTTTGCGGCCGATTTGTCGATATGGAAAAGACCCAAAAACCACTTTGATAATTCGGATTCAAAAGAGATCATAGAGCTGGGCGCCATGCTCTTTTTCGATCCGAGACTCTCAAAAGACGACTCCGTTTCATGCGGCGACTGTCACGTTCCTTATCTGTACTGGACCGACGGCAGATCCAAGGCCAAAGGAATTAAAAATAAAATAGGCAGAAGAAACACTCCCACGATAATTAACGTCAGATATCTTTCGAGATTTTTCTGGGACGCCAGAGCCTCCTCTTTGGAGGAGCAGGCCTGGGGACCGATTACTGACGAGAAAGAGATGGGCTCTTCCCAAGAAGAGGTTATAAAAAAACTGAAATCTATAAAAGGGTACGCCCAAAGATTCAAAAAGCTGTTTCCAAACGAAGGTATCAGTAAAAAAACCGTGGCCGTCGCTTTGGCGGCTTTTCAAAAGAGTATAGTGAGCGCTGAGACCCCTTTTGATAGATGGGTGGAGGGCAAAGAAAACCTCCATGAGAAGGCTATAAAAGGGTATGAGATTTTTGTGGGAAAAGGGAGATGCGTTTCGTGCCATTCGGGCTACAATTTTACCAACGAGAGTCTTAACAACATAGCTTTGGGAGATGCGGACAGGGGCTTTTACGATGTGAGCAAAAATCCGATTTGGCTTTATGCCTTCAAGACTCCTACTTTGAGAAACGTGGAGATGACCGCTCCATATTTTCACGACGGTTCGGCAAAAACCCTTTTTGAGGCGGTGTATATTTGCGGTAACGGAGGTCGGTTCGAAGATATACCCCGCTCGCCGTTTTTCAGAGACAGGGGGTTGAGTCTAGAAGAGGTTGAACTGGTAGTAGAGTTTTTAAAGAGCCTTACAGAGCCCCGTCCACTGTACGTTCCGCCTAAACTGCCCTGAAATTTATGGTATAATTGCACCGCTTCTGCGCCCGTAGCTCAGCTGGATAGAGCAACAGGTTGCGGTCCTGTAGGCCGGGAGTTCGAATCTCTCCGGGCGCGCCATTCTACGTTTAAACCTACCAAGTTTTTCGGATCTTTAGGTTTTAGACGCCTTCCGTATAAAGGCCCCTTTTCCTCATTTGTAAGGAGTTTGTCATGAGCAACAGATTACTCGATGTTATGGATAAGGCACAAAAGAATAGATGGTGCACATCTATGTGGTGTACAACTTGCGGAAACATATATGCAAGAGAGGCGATTTCATCCATTGAGGATTTACAGGCTCAGCTAGAATCTATCGATCCTCGCCGCATGGTATCTTATGAAAAATGGTGCGACGTATTGAGATTGGCGGCTTTTGACAATTTTTTAATTATTGACTGGAATAGGGTTTTGGATGCATGGTACGATTATGCCGCTGAAGATATAACGTTTTTGGATCATATCTTTTTCTATATAATCGGCAGATATCCCGTAAAAGAGGAGATTTTCAAAAAATGGGAACGCCTAGCCGTTTCTAAAGCCCTAAAGAGCGAGAATCTGTCGCTGATCGAGAGTATAATCAGAGTACTCGGAGAGAAAACGGCGCAACACAAAGAGCTGTTGGAGCTGGCCTTCGAAAAAAGAGGAACCTCGAAATTGATAAACGATGCTCTAATCAAAGCGAATTTGAATTGAAAGAGCGGTGCTGAGCTTTAAATATTCGGAGGAGGAAACTCAAATCCCTTTTCATCTTTTTTGGCGAAATATATTTTGGCGGCGCCGAGAAGATTTTTCAGCAATATCAGATTTTCTATTATCATGGCTAAACCGGCCGGTTTAAAAAGAGGTTCGTAGTAGAAGGAGGTCAGCAGCAGTATCAGCGTGACAATATGTAGATATAGGTGAATTTTTGCCCATTTTTGATCTATCATCTCCTTCATGGTTGGGATATCGAACACCCCTTTGCTACTGAGATGAAACCAGGAGAGAAACGGCACGATCTTGTAAAGCATCCCTATTATCAGAGAAACTACAAATCCGTAGATAATCAACACTCCGGCTATCCACAATGCTCCGTCGGTAGGGTACAAGGCGTACCAGATTCCGTCCAATAGAGCGGCGAGAATACTTCCGATCGACAGGTACCAAAACTCTATGGTGGGTTCGGTTATCTTGCGTTTTCTGTTTTGAAAGAGTTTAAAGCTAGCCAAAGCGAAAAAGGCTACCAAAAACAGAGGCGCCAAAAGCGCAAGATGGTTATTGAAGACCATACTCGGAATCGATATCACTATCAGCGAGAGAAAAAGAACAAGATGAAAGCTCTTTTTTAGAGGAGCCGGAAACTCTGAAGTGACGTAAAACATGGGAATAACCTGATAGCTTACTCCGGCTATCAAAATAGAGATCCATCCGAATAGACCGGCGGCGGCGTGGATAAGCAGCGTCTTTTGGAAATCGGTCTCGAGGTATCCGTTTAGGATTAGCAGCAAAATAACTCCCGCGATCGCTGTTATCAGCAGTGAAACGAGAGCCAGCCGCATGGCCGAAACGGTGGCGGACGAGAAATCGGCTCGGAAAAGTTCGTACAGAGTGACCGTCCCGAAACCTATTAGCGCCACCGACAGCGCTATTGCGGCTATTGCCGCGAAAATCTCCTTTCCGTAGAAGGAGAGACATAAAGATATAGTTCCGATAATCAAGGCCGTATGGATTATAGCCGAGAGGGGCAGAGGCCGCGGTAGTTTGACTCCGGCCAATACCGGCAGCATCTGCTGTAGAGCCCCGATCATCACCATTCCAAGAAATCCGAGAGTATAAAGATGAACTATAACCAGCGTATCTGGAGACAAAAGATAACCCGCGGAAGCGAAAAAGAGAATGAAAACACCAGCCGCTGCGCCAAATAGAGGGGCGCTCAGAAAAAATCTCAAAGGCGCTTCGAAGGGCGGCGCCTGATCGAGGGATAGACCCGTAAACATTATCCTATAAGCTCCTCGATTTTGTTTCTGTCCTTTTTAAAAAAGATATAAATGTGGTATTCGTCTCCTTCTTTTTTTATTATATGATCGTAGTCCATTCCCTTTAGTCTGTTGAGCAGCATTTCGGGAACCATCCGGTGTATCTGGTGAATATAGCTTTCTCCTTCCCATACCGACTGCAGATGCGACAGAACCATCTGCATGGGGGCCGGAGCCTCCAGCTCTCTGGTGTCGATTAGGATCTCTCTCATTTACGCTTTTACCTCTTTCATCTGTTGTAAAATAGCCTCTTTGTCCATAGGTAGCTGTTCGGCCATATTGTATAGGATCTGTTCCTCTTTCATATTGTGCTGTTGGGTCATTATCATGAACGTCTCTCCCAGTCCGAGAGCTTTTTGTTGGTCCCTCTTTTCTATGGCCTCTCCCAGCTGGTCAATGATACTTTTGATTTGAGCGTGCTCCATTTTCATTACGTATATGGGTCCCTCTCCAGAACCTATGAACTCCTCCATTTTTGGGAACAGAACCTCCTCCTCCATGGCAAAATGTCTGAGCATGGCCTCTTTGAAAGGAACGAAAAGCTCCAGCGCCTTTTCAAAATCTCCGCCGTTTAGGGCCTCTTCCAGAGGCGCATAGAGATTGTCGCACTCTCTGTGGTCGTGTGTCATATACTCTTTTATCGACATAGCGGATCTCCTAAAATTTTTTAATGATATTTTATCCAAAAGAGTGGAATTTTTCTTGATTAATGTCAAAGAGGGGGAGTGGATGCGGCTTTCGCCGCGAAGCTTAGGCCTTTTTCAGGTTGAACCCGAACCACAAGGCCAGCGATACTACGCCTACAGCGGCGTAGATGATGCCCAGAATTTCGGACGGTGCCATAGGTTCTCCTTTCGGATATAAAAAAAATGAATATAAGAAAAACTCAGGGGAAAAGTTTTTCTTATATAACGATGATATTATTCTATAAATAAAACTAATCTTAAATGTCACGGGATCGGCGATTTTTGGGAGAGTAGATAAATTTACGTTTCATTTGTATCAGAATAACTGTATTGGCTGATAAAAAAAATTTAACTACAGGCTATTTTTGAGAAAGCGCGATCAGGACATCCTCTATGACCTTGTCGATATCTCCGTCCAGTATGGCTTCTACGTTCGAATAGGCTTTGTTGCTGCGGTTGTCCTTTACCTGTTGATATGGAGCGAGCACGTAGCTTCTGATCTGATGTCCCCAGCCTATTTCGCTCTTTTCTATTCCCTCTTCTTCGGCTTTTCTCTTTTCCAGCTCCAGTTCGTAGAGTCTCGATTTTAACATTTTCATAGCGGTGGCTCTGTTTTTATGTTGGCTTCTGTCGCTTTGGCACTGCACTACAATTCCGGTGGGAATATGGGTGATTCTGATGGCCGAATCGGTTTTGTTTACGTGCTGGCCTCCGGCTCCGCTGGCTCTGTATGTGTCTACTCTGATATCTTTTTCTTCGATGGTTATGTCTATGTCGTCGTCTACTTCCGGACTGACCATCACGGAGGCGAACGAGGTGTGTCTTCGCGCGTTCGAATCGAAAGGGCTGATCCTTACCAGCCGGTGTATGCCGTTTTCGGCTTTTAGATATCCGTAGGCGTTTTCGCCTTTTATGATAAAACTGACATCTTTGATACCGGCCTCTTCTCCCTCTTGGTAGTCGAGTATTTCCACTTTGAACCCGTGCCTTTCGGCCCATCTTAGATACATTCTATACAGAATGCTGGCCCAGTCTTGGGACTCCGTTCCTCCTGCTCCGGGGTGGATGGATACTATGGCGTTTTTGTCGTCGTTTTCTCCGCTGAGCATCGTTTCGATCTCAATTTTAGAGACCTTCTCGTTTAATTCGTTGGACTCCTCGAACAGGCTATTAAGAGTCTCTTCGTCGTTCTCTTGCGTTGCCAGTTCGAAAAGCTCCGAGGCGTCCTCTACGGCTCTTTTTGCTTCTTCGAATTTTTCTATTATTCTTGAGAGTCTGTTTTTCTCCTTTTGAATTTCGGAGGCTTTTTGCGCGTCGTTCCAGAAATCCGGCGAGTTCTCCATCTGAGCTATTTGGGACAATCTCTCTTTGATCTTATCGGGTTTTATGATATTTTGGATATTTTCTATCTTTTTTTCAAGCCTTTTTAATAGCTCGGAATATTCGTAACTGTCCAACTCAATCTCCTGGATTTTGGGTAAAATAGTGTTTTTAGTTTCGATGAAATTATATCACATTAAAGGTATGGGCAAAAATGGAGATAGCAACCTCTCCCGAAAGCGTCAAAGAGATTCTCTCAAAAGCATCCGCTCCGGTGGGCTTCGTACCTACCATGGGGGCTTTGCACGAGGGGCATCTTTCGTTGATCAAAAGATCGCTGGCGGAGAACGCGACCACGGTGGTTTCGATTTTCGTAAACCCTACCCAGTTTCTGCCAGGCGAAGATTTAAACAGATATCCCAAAAAGCTGGATGCTGATCGGAGGATTTGCGAACTGGCCGGAGTGGATCTGCTCTTTGTGCCAAAGGCGGAAGATATCTATTTCGACGAAGACGAGATCAAGATCAAGGCTCCTCCCCTAAAGGGGTATATTCTCGAAGGATACCACAGACCAGGCCATTTCGACGGAGTTTTATGGGTGGTCAACAAACTCTTTAATATAGTCTCTCCGGATAGAGCCTATTTCGGCAAAAAAGACGCTCAGCAGCTCTTTTTGGTAAAAAAGATGGTTAGAGATCTTTTTATGGATATAGAGATCGTAGAGTGCGATATAGTCAGAGAGCCGGACGGTCTGGCGATGAGCAGCAGAAACGTATATCTCGATCCGGTCCAAAGGGAGAGAGCTTTGCTGATCTCGAAATCTCTAAAGAGGGCCGCGAAGATGATAATGGGAGGAGTTTACGAGGCCGTATCGATAAAAAACGAGATGAGAAGAGTGATGGAGGGGCTGGAAATCGAATATATTGAGATAGTGGACAGAAATTTTGATAAAATAGATGAGGTAAAAAAGGGCGATACGATCATTTTGGTGGCCGCAAAAGTAGGCGATACAAGACTAATAGACAATCTGTGGGTGTAGGTTATGAGATGTAAACACTATATTACGATGCAAGATCCCAAAAACGAGGATAAAAGACACGTTACCGAGTTGGCCAAGGAGACCTTGGCTTTTATGGCCAAAAATCAGATAGCGGTGACCCCGAAAAACTTTGAAGACTGGTTTTTCGTTCTATGTAAAGCAAAAGAGGAAGAGCATCTGCTGACCGATCAGAACCTCTTTATTCTGTATGAGGACTATCTAAAGGATAAGCCGCAGATACTCAACGATTTCGAGGCGAAACAGGTTTCCCAGGAGCTAAAGGACGTTGCCAGCGACTCCGAGGATATAGTCTCTTTGATGGATAACAATATCGAAAAACACAAAAGGTATATCCAAGACAGCAAAGAGATGATAAAGACAAAAGACGAAGACAAATTAAACGAACTGTATTCAAAGATAGACGCCCTCGAGCAGGAGAATTCGCTTTTAAAAGAGAAGATCGCAAAGAATATACAAAAACTGGACTCTTTGCAAAACAAGTTCCACGAATTCAAAAAGCTCGGATACGAGGATCCTTTGACCGGTTTGGCGAACAGACGCGGATTCGAAGAGGATCTCCAGACTCTGATGGCCGCCGGAGGGCCGCTGTATCTGGTGTATCTTGATATAGACAATTTCAAAAGTATTAACGATACGTACGGTCATAGCGTAGGCGACGAGGTTTTAAAGGATGTGGGCGAGATTTTGAACAACTTTATCAGAAAAGATACCAGAGCCTATAGACTGGGAGGCGAGGAGTTTGCTATTTTGATACCCAACGTCAGCGAAGAGAACAGCTACAAAATAGCCGAGAGAATCAGAAAAGTTATAGAAAACCACAATATCAGACTAAAAGACGGCGATAAAGAGGAGAAAATCATCTCCTATACCGCCAGTTTCGGGATAACGGGCTACAAAGAGGGTGAAAGCATGGATGAGTTCGTAGATCGCGCCGACAAGGCCATGTATCAGGCTAAGAAGGCCGGAAAGAACAGGGTTGTTATTCTTTAGATAGAGGTTTGGGTTTTTCGAAATAGTATCCTTGAGCGTAGTCTATTCCCATATTCTTGATCTTTTCGTATATATCTTCGTTTTCCACGAATTCGGCAACGGTTTTGAATCCTATTTCGTGAGATAGCTCGTTTATGTGTTTGATTATTATTTTTGTTACATTTTTATCGATGTTTTTTATCAAAGATCCGTCGATTTTAATGTAATCGGCCTGAAGTTTGTAGACGTAATCGAAGTTTGAGTATCCGCTGCCGAAATCGTCTATGGCTATTTTGCATCCTAGCTCTTTGATCTCTTTGATGAAAGAGGTCATAATCTCCATCTGCTTGATACCTTCTGTCTCTAGTATCTCAAAAACCAGTCTCTCTCCCAGTTCGAGGTCTTTGATTTTTGAAACCAGGCTTTCGTGAACCTTTTTGTTGATTATATCCAGATAGGAGATGTTAAAAGATAGCTTGACTTTAGGCTCTTTTTGCATAAACTCCAAAGATTTTTCGAAAATCTCCAGGGTTATATAGGGATAGAGTTCCGTTCTTTTCGCGTATTCGAGGAAATAAAAGGGAGTCAGAATTTCGCCGGAAGAGTTTTTTATTCTGGCAAGAACCTCGTAGTGGGAGATCTTTTTGGTGGCGGTATCTACGATCGGCTGAACGTATGGAATGACCCTGCCGTTTTTTATAGCCTCTTTTATGGTGCTGTAGATCTGGATATTTTTTCTGTTTAGATCCTCGATCTTTTCAGGCTCGTAAACCATCAGGTTTTCGTGCCCGTTTATGTTGGATAGGGTCAAAATGGCTTTGTTCAGCGCGAATTTTTCTCTGATGTCTATGATGGCCACTTTTAGCGATATGTCTATTACGAGATCTCCTATTTTTATACTCTCTTTGTAGAAGCTGTTCTCTATCTTTCTGGCAAGCTCTATCGCCTCTTCAAGGCTCTTTTTGCGGTATATTATCAAAAAGAGATCGGAAAATATGTGATATACCTTTTCTCCCGAGAGTCTCTCTATGGCGGCGGCGCATTTTTTTAGTATCTCGTTGCCGGTTTCGAATCCGAAGGCGCTGTTGTACTCTTTGAAGTTTCTGATGTCAAAAAGCATCAGGTAGCCGCTTTCGATCTCCTCCTTGTCATTTTTGTAAGCTATGAGATTTGGCAGTTTCGTAGAGGCGTTGGTATATATCAGTCTCTCTTTGGCCTCCATTTCCCTGTTTGAGATAAATGCGTAAGCCAGGTCTCCGGCCAGCTCTTTTAAAATGTCGAGCTCTTCCGGCAAAAAGCTGCTCTTTTTGGCTATGCACATTTTTCCCACTTTTTTGTCGAGAGCCTCAAGTTCTATAGAGTGGATATATTTTCCGCTTTTTTGATTGCATTTGCCGTAATTTTTCAGCGGCGTCTCTATGGATACGGCGACAATGTCCGGATACTCCAGCAGCGTTTTTTGCGCAAAACGCATAAAGGAGTCTATATCTTTTTGTTTTACCATCTCCTGGTTTATCTGGGTGACCATATGCATCAAATTTTTTAGATACTCCTCCTTTTTTATCGACTCCTCTTTGTGAAGAGCAAACTCCTTGATGTTTCTTGCCAGTCTGTTTATCTCGCTCATAAGAGTGGGTTTGAACTCCTGTTTGGGGTTTTTGGACCATCTCGTAACTCTTTCGAGAACGATGTATAGATAGTAGATGTAAAAAATAAAGAGAATAAAGAGTATAGCGATGGTAACGGCCAGTATCGAGACTATTTTGTTTAGAATCTTTTGCGAGAGCAGATCTATTTTGGTAGGATCGAATACCATGTTCAAAATATATCTTTCTTGATGCTGTGTGGAGACGTTAAAGAATTTCAGGTCCGTAGTTACCAGAATATCTCGAGAGAGCGAACCCAGATTTTTAAGTTCCGATAGTTTTATTTTGGGAAGTTTTTTATACTTTTCTACGTTTCCGGAGGATTTGTAGAGTATTTTGTCCTCTTTTATGATATAGATCGCTTTAATCGTTCCGGAGGAGTTTTTCAGTCTGTCTAGATAGTTGGATATCATCGATTTGGGGAAATTGTTGTCCTCTATTAGCAATTTCACGGTGTTTAGGGTTTCGTAGGCATGCTCAATAAAATGC
>JAMONM010000053.1 GCA_027065825.1 Campylobacterales bacterium
CAAAAGCCCAAGAAGCGCCTTTAGAGTCAGGCTCTTTCCGCTGCCGCTCTCACCCACCAGAGCCAAAGAGTCCCTTACGGAAAAAGATATGTTAACCAGCTCTTTTTCGCTCTTTTTCTCGATAATTTCAATTCTTTTGCATATAAACACCGAGTACGCCTTTTTGGAGGGTTACAGCCTTTAAAACCCTTTTGAGATCCGAAACGCCGTTGCCTAGACCGGCTATAATCCTCAATATAGGCTCTTTCACCGTAGGCGGTCTGATCGCGCCCACTAGATAACCCTCATTCAAAAGTGCCTCGCGGGCCCTCAACATAGAATCTATATCCCTAAAGGCCACGGGAACGATCAAAGAGCCCGGCTCCCAATCAAAAAACCTCCTTATTATATCTTTTCTCTTGTTAATTTTCCGAAGAAGGCTTCTTCTTTTTTTTGCTATTCTCTCCAACGCCATAGCTGCGTAGAGAGTATCTCCTATCGACAACGCCGTGGTATATATTATAGACTTCGATCTGTTTTCCAAAAAGGTAACAATCTCTTTGGAGGCCAGTATATAGGCACCGTAACTGCCGTAAGCCTTACCCATAGTTCCCATCTTTATATGGTTCCAAGAAGGCTCTATTCCGTACAGATCGAATACTCCTCCCAAAGAGTCCCCCACTACGCCGCTGCTGTGAGCCTCGTCCACAATCAAAAGCGCCGAAAACTCCTCGGCGACTTCGAAAATCTCTCTTTTTAACAGATCGCCGCTCATCGAATAGACCCCCTCTACGGCGACGATCTTTCTTCTTGCCCCAGAGTTTTTTAATATTTTTCTCAACTCTTCGGGATCGTTGTGAGAGAACCTTTTTACCTCCCCCTTGCACAACGAAGCGGCCAAAATTCCGCTTGCGTGATACTCCTCGTCCATTACCAGAAGATCGCCTCTTCTGGGAAGAGCCTCCAAAAGAGCCAGATTTGCCAAAAAACCGCTACCTAGCACTATGGCTTCTTCGAATCCGTTTATTTTGCAAAGCATCTCTTCGAAAAAGGCGTGTTCGGGCGAGTAGCCGTTTACCAGCATACTGGCCTTGGCGCCGTAACCCTCAGCGGAGGAGAGCCGTCTTAAAAACTTTTTCATCAATTTTTTGTTCGAGGCGAAACCCAGATAGTCGTTCGAGGCGAAATCTTTCAAAGAGGAGGGGAAAATCTCTCTTTTTCTGAATCTGCCGCTTCTCTTTAGGGCCTCGATCTCTTTGCTATAAAGCCTCATACTCTTTTTAGAATCTCCTCTTTGATTTTGTAATACAGAGCGGGCTCTTTTTTGTAAGCCGCCAACAGCTCTTTTATATCACGGGAGGACTCTTTTAGGTAAAAACCCAAAAACTGCGGCAGGTTTTTTCCGAAAACCTCCAGTTTTGCCCGCTCAAAATCCAAAATCTTTATTCGGTTTCTTTTATGCTCCATCATCAAATGGTAATATCTTCCCAGCTGAGAGTGGTATACCCCCATTTCGTCAAGATATCTGCACGCCTCCATGGCGAGATCGATAGCCATTTTTCTATTCTCTTTCAAAGCCTTCTTAAAGTTGTCGCCCTCCACATACTCCATCAAAAAACCATCAAAAAGCAAAGCTATAGGTTTTGGCGAGAATAGTCCGTTTAAATATCGAAGTATCTCATACTCTTTGGCCGCAAATTTGTAGGGAGGTTTCTCCTTTTTGTAGACCGCCGTGCCCGAATCGATCTCCACCAGAAAAATTTCGCCTCTTTTTCCTTCGAATAACTTCTTAACTATCCGCATACTTCAAAAAGGGCAACAGCTTCTCTATACTAAGCCCCCTCGCGCAGCTTTCGAATCCAGAAACATTTTTTATATATTTTTTGCAAAATCCCTCCACCATGCACGCCCCTGCCTTGCCTCTCCAGCGGCCGCTTCGGATGTAGCGTTCGATCTCCTCCTCTTCAAAGCGCTCAAACCGATAGATCGTAACGCTGAGATCCTCAAAAAGAGCCCTTTTAGAGTAAAAAAGAGTGGCCGTTAGAATCTCCACCCGCGAACCGCTCTGAAGAGAGAGAAACTTCCGGGCCTCTTTCTCGTTTGAAGCTTTTGTCAAAACGGTTTCGCCGACCGCCACTACAGTATCGGCGACTATTATCGGCCTGTTTCCGAAAAGCTCCACGGCCCTGTTCAGCTTGCCTCTGGCTACAGCGTAGACCAGACTTTTCGGCGATGAGTATCTCTCAAAGAGCAGCTCCTCCTCAAAATCTACGCCCTTTTGAACGAACTCTACGCCCGCTTCCCTTAAAATAGCGGCCCTGGTCTCGCTCGAACTGGCCAACAGGATCAATCGCGCTCCTTGAGAGCACGCTCGCAGCCGCTCTCTATACAGCTGCCTCCGGGTTTGTGCCTAAGATCCGGAATATTCAATACTCCCCTCAAAACGGTCTCAACGGTTGCGTTTTGAGTTTTAAACGCCTCCTTTAGATACTCGTGAGCTTTCATGGGATCCACGTGATCGCCGCAGGTGAATACGTCAACGGCGGCAAAACCGTATTCAGGCCAAGTGTGGATCGTCAGATGCGATTCGCTGATCACCACCACTCCGCTAACCCCGTAGGGGTCGAATCTGTGAAAGGAACTCCCTATAACCGTGGCTCCCGCAATTTCAGCGGCTTTGATAAGCGCCTCCTCCACTCTCGAAACGTCGTTAATGGCGCTTTCGTCACATCGGTAATACTCCGCCAACAGATGTTTGCCCAACGATTTCATCTCTATCCTTTAATCAAAATCCTCTAAGCACCAACCCGAAATATAGTGCCAACACTCCCAAAAATATATTCAGCGGCAGCAAAAATCTGGCTATAGGAGAAAGAGTGTCGGCGGCTCCTTTGAGATCCATGACCAAAAATCTGTTTTGGGCTTTGAATCTCAAATAGACCATCAAGGCGTAATTTAGAGTCATTATCAGCCATATAACCTCTTTTAGATGTACCACTAGACTCAAATTCGTTTGCCCTCTAAACCCGAACATGGTCGCCATCAGCAAACCGGTAACAATAATAATCGCCAAAAATGGCGCCACAAGAACAAAGAGCCGTCCTGTAACCTCCAGAGTCCTGGCAAGTCTCACGCTCGGATCAGATATATTGGACATAGCGGGATGAACGGCGAATCTAACGGCTATCATGCCGCCTACCCAAACGATCGCCCCGAGGATATGGAAAAAAATAATATATACGGCGTAATTTTCCATTTTAGCTTCCTAAAATTCCGTTTACGTATTCAAAAGCCGCCTCAATCGCTTCGGGAACTTTTTGCGGATTTTTACCTCCGGCCTGGGCGAAATCAGGACGTCCGCCTCCTCCTCCGCCTACTACGGGGGCCACCTTTTTTACCCATTCGCCGGCTTTTATCTCCACTCCTTTGGTACCGGCGGCTATTACTACCTTGTCCCCTTTTTTCTGAAAGAGCATTACCGCGATTTTCTCGTTGCCGTTTTTCAGTTCGTCGATAACGCTTTTTATATCGCCCGCCTCTATCTCCTCAACTATCACCTTCACTCCGTTTATTTCACGGCTTTTTAGCTCTTTCTTTCCCAAGGAGGAGATCTTTTTCAGCTCCTCTTTTAACTCTTTGATCTCTCTTTTTAGCCTCTCGATACCGGCTATGAGATCTCTGTTTTTTACACTCTCCTTCGCTTTTTCTAACTCCTCTCTCCAGCCTGCGGCCGTTTTGAGGGCACTCATGCCGCAGATAGCCTCTATTCTCCTGACTCCGCTGCTAACGCCTGACTCTTTGGTAATAAAAAAGCTTCCGATTTCCGAACTGTTTTTAACGTGAGTCCCACCGCAGAGCTCTATACTGACCTCCCCAAAACTTACGACCCTTACGATATCGGAGTACTTCTCTCCAAAAAGAGCCATAGCGCCTCTTTCCAGGGCTTTTTCTATGGGCATCTCCTCTACCGACGCCTCTATTCCGGCGGCGATGACGCCGTTTACGTAATCCTCGATTTGTCTAATCTCCTCGGCGTTTAAAGGCGAGTTGTGAGAAAAGTCGAATCTAAGCCTTTCGGCCTCTACGAGGCTTCCTTGTTGAGTAACGTGCTCGCCCAAAATCCTTCTAAGAGCGGCGTGAAGAATATGGGTGGCCGAATGGTGTTTCGCTATCTCCTTACGCGATCTGTCCACGAGGGCTTTTACCCTCTCGTCGAGGGCTATCTTTTTTACGGCCTCCACAAAACTCAAGTTAAGATCTAATATCTTTTTCGTATCAAGTACTCTTGCCAGCAATAGGCCATCCGGGGAGAAGATTTCGCCTCTGTCTCCAACTTGTCCGCCGCTTTCGGCGTAAAAAGGCGTCTCCTCCAAAAGAATCCAGCCCTTTTCTTTTTCCTCCAAATAGTCGCGCTTTTTAAAATTTTCATCCAAAAGAGCCATTACTATGGTATTGGAATCTGTTTTTTCGTATCCTACAAACTCGTTTTTTAGTCCAGTTATCTCTTTGAGATCGCCTCCCAAAGCCAGGTCTCCGCTGCCTTTCCACGCTGCTTTGGCGCGCTCTTTTTGCTCTTTCATGAGCTGTTCGAAACGCTCCGTATCCAGCCTCAGACCTCGCTCTTTGAGCATATCCTGAGTCAAATCCAGAGGAAATCCGTACGTATCGTAGAGTTTAAAAGCTACTTCGCCGCTAAAAACCGTACCGGTTTTTGACAGCTCCTCCTCAAAGAGCCTCATTCCGGCCTCTATAGTTTGGTAAAACCTCTCCTCTTCGGCTCTGGTTTGCTCCTTTACCGACTCAAGTCGCTCGTTTAGATAAGGATAGTGTCCTCCCATCAGTTTCGCCACACTCTCTACCAGAGTGTACATAAACGGTTCTTTGATGCCGAGCAAATATCCGTGTCTGACGCCCCGCCTTAGAATTCTTCTTAGGACATAACCTCTTCCTTCGTTGGAAAAAAGAACACCCTGCGAGAGCAAAAACGTAACGGCTCTGATATGATCCGCAATAACCCTAAAACTGGCCCCCTCCTCATAGCGGTACCTTTTGGAGGCTATTTGTGAAATTCTCTCTATTATCGGCATGAACAGGGAAGAGTCGTAGTTGCTGTACACACCCTCTTTGATTGCTGTAATCCTCTCAAGACCCATACCTGTATCTATACTGGGTTTAGGCAAAGGCAGAAGCTCTCCCGCCTCGTTTCGTTCATACTGCATAAAAACCAGATTCCAGATCTCCAAAAACCTGTCCCCGTCTCCTCCCAGGTAATCCTCCGGACCGTTAAATCTCTCTGAGCCCTGATCGTAAAAGATCTCGCTACAGGGCCCGCATGGGCCGGTATCTCCCATCTGCCAAAAATTATCCTTGTCTCCGAATCTCTTGATTCTGTCTGGAGATACCCATTTTCGCCATATCTTTTCGGCTTCGTCGTCGCTTTCGTGAACCGTTATCCAGAGTCTTTCGACGGGCAGCTCCAAAATCTCGGTAACGAACTCCCATGCGTATGCTATCGCCTCTTCCTTAAAATAGTCGCCGAAACTGAAATTGCCCAGCATCTCGAAAAAAGTGTGATGTCTGGCCGTATAACCCACGTTTTCAAGATCGTTGTGTTTGCCGCCGGCTCTGATGCAGGTTTGACAGCTGGCGGCCCTCTCAAAGGGACTCTTTAGCTCGCCTGTAAAATATCTCTTAAATGGCACCATGCCCGCGTTAGTAAAAAGTAGAGTAGGATCTTCAGGTACCAACGGAGCGCTATCTACGAGAGTGTGTCCTTTAGACTCGAAAAATTTCAAAAACTCTTCTCTTATATCCATAAAAGCCTCTTTTAGATTTTTCGATATTTTACCATAAAAGCCTCATCCGGATGGGACAAGATAACCGTTGTCGATCATAACCTCGACTATCTCTTTGAAAACCGGTACCGCGGTCTGAGAAGCGAAATAGTGCTTTTTGGGTTTTATCACGGTGACGCCTATGGTGTATCTTCTCTTTTCGTCGTTGGCGAAACCGAAAAAGGAGCTGTTGTAACTCTTTACGTATTTGCCGCGCTCGACTATATGAGCCGTTCCGGTTTTTCCTCCCACCGTTATTCCATCCACTTTCGCGGCCGTAGCGGTACCTTTTTGGACGACTTTGATCAAAATTTTGTTCATTCTGGCGGCCGTGGCAACCGAGAGGACCTTTTTGGGGGAGTCGTTTGATATAAAAAGCTGTTTGCCGTTTGGCAGACTCAAATACGAAGCGATTTTAGGGGTGACCATCTTGCCGTTGTTGTTAAAGACGTTGTAGGCTTTTAGCAGCTGCATAAATGTAGCCCTCATTCCGTATCCGTATCCTACCGTAGCTTTGTAGATTTCGCTGCGAAATTTAGAAAGAGGAGGTATATAGCCGCTCTTTTCATAAGGCAGATCTATTCCGCTCTTTTTGGAGAAACCGAACTTCTGAAGTCCTCTAAAAAACTGTATATGCGAAAGTCTCTGAGCCAACTGGGCCGTACCAATGTTGCTGGAAAAGACTATCACGTTTTCGGCGCTCATCCACTCCTCTTTGTGTTCATCCGTAATGATCTTTTTGCCGAGTCTGTAACGCCCGTTGTAGGTTCTGACAATATCATACGGGGATACGAGTTTATGCTCCAAAAGCAGAGAAAAGGTAATCGGCTTCATTACCGATCCCGGCTCAAAGCTATACTCTATCGCCGAAGCGTTCAAAGAGCCGTAATCTTTGTATCTGATCTTTTTTGGGTAGTATCTGTTGCTAGAGGCCAAAGCCACGATCTTGCCGCTGCCCGATTCCATCACGGCCGCGACTATCTCATCGGCGCGAAGAGCTTTTTTGTACTCATCTAGAATATTTTCGATACTCTTTTGTAGCGTAACGCCGATATTGAGATGAACGTTGTAGCCGTCTATTCTCTTTTTCACTTTTGCCTCTTTGTTTAAAATGATATTGTTCCCGATATCCCTATATCCCTCTATTAGCCCGTCCTGGATGGGCCTGAGCCTCTCCTCGTAGAACTTCTCTATCCCTTTGACTCCGGCAACCTTCGTATATCCGCTATCTTCGTACTTTCTCACGTAGCCGACTACCGGAGTTAACAGATCTCTATAGGGATAACTCCTGCTCTCGCCGCTCTCCTTTACCGAAAGACCCTGCTTTATGACCCTGCCGTTAACCTCATAAGATATAAAAACATCCATCAAATAGAGTTTTTTCGCCAGCTCTTTCAGCAAATAGGCCCTTTTCGCGTCCATGGCGTACGAGAGCACCACGTTTCCTCTTTTGCTATTTAGAATCTCTTCCACCTTTTTCGCTGGAATCGAGCTGTATATGGAAAAAAGTTTCACAAAAAGCTCCCTTTTATCGGGATCTATGCACCTGGTATTTACAGAAACTTTGTAAAGCTTTTTACTCGAAGCAATTCTAAAACCGTCGGCCGTGACGATATCCCCTCTGACGGCTCTATTTTTTTCGCTGATTTTAAGAGAGGGCATCTTTCTTTCGTCCACGACTATTTTGAAAACCGCCGCGAGGAAAAGAAGAAATCCAAAAAGCAAAAGAAGATATAAAATAGCGATTTTCTTGTGTTTGTCGTTAATTTTCATAAGTTCAGTTCTTAATGAAATATTTGGCTTACAGTAGTTAAAATGATACTCAAAAGTTACTTAAAGGTTATATAAGCAAAAATGGCCGACAGAAAACTGTTCGTAATAGCTTCCGTTTTAATAACCATCGGGATCATATCCTCTTATACCTTTTCGGCCTATACGGTCTTTCTGTACGATTACGGAGAGTTTCACTTTCTCCTGCGAGAACTTATAGCCGGAATGTTGGCGATCGTTCTGATGTGGGGCCTTTCTTTGCTGGATCCCGATAGATGGCTTCAGCCTATCGGTATATCTCTGTTTTTGATATTTTTCGCCCTGATGATAGCCATGTATTTTCTCCCCTCATCGATGGTTACCAGCGCCGGCGGGGCGAAACGGTGGATCAGAATGCCCGGCTTCTCTCTGGCTCCGGTGGAGTTTTTCAAGATAGGTTTTGTCTATTTTCTGGCATGGAGTTTTTCGAGAAAATTCGCCGAACACGAACCAAAAAGCAGACTTCTAGAAGAGATCAAAATGGTCATCCCCTATCTAGTGGTTTTTCTGTTCGTGGTCGTCTTGATAGCTGTCTTTCAAAACGATCTGGGACAGGTCATGGTTCTTGGGCTGACACTGAGTTTTATGCTCTTTTTCGCCGGAAGAAGCTTTAACCTTTTTTTGACTCTGATAGGTTCTGCGATGGTTCTGTTTGTAATATTCATTTTTCTATCGGAGCACAGAATAAACAGAATACTTTCGTGGTGGGCTCACGTTCAAAACGGAATTTTATCCCTAATGCCGGAATTTCTGGCGGAAAAACTGAGAGTGGAAAACGCTCCTGAACCGTATCAGGTCTCAAACTCCCTCAACGCCATCCATCACGGAGGCCTTACGGGAACCGGACTGGGAGAGGGGATAATAAAGCTCGGTTTTCTCAGCGAGGTGCATACCGACTTCGTAATGGCCGGAATCGCCGAAGAGCTGGGTTTTATTGGGGTGTTCGCCGTAACTCTTTTGATAGCCCTTTTGATCCACAGAATTTTTAAAATCGCCAACAGGAGTCCTAAAAAACTGGATTATCTTTTTTGTCTTGGAATTGGACTTCTGCTGGGATTTTCCTTTTTGATAAATACTCTGGGAATAAGCGGACTGATTCCGATAAAGGGTTTGGCGCTGCCCTTTCTGAGTTACGGGGGAAGCGCCATGGTAGCCAACGGCATAGCTCTGGGACTGGTTTTGATGATCAGTAAAAAAGCCTACAAAAAGAGTCCCGAATGAGAATAGCCATTACCGGAGGCGGAACGGGCGGACATCTCGCCGTAGCCAAAGCTCTGATGGAAGAGTTCGACAAAAGAGGTATCAAACCGCTCTATATAGGCTCCGAAAGGGGACAGGAGAGAGAGTGGTTCAAAGAGGAACGCGGTTTTTCTAAAAAAATTTTTCTACCCAGCCAAACCGTAGTGGACAAAAAGGGCACGGCGAAACTGGCTTCGTTGATCTCGACGGCAAAGCTGACTAAAAAGGCGCTGAAAATTTTAAGAGAAAACGAAATAGAGACTCTCCTCAGCGTGGGAGGCTATTCGGCCGCGCCGGCCTCCTTCGCCGCAATACTCGCCGGCATAGACCTCTACGTTCATGAACAAAACTCCGTCTACGGCAGATTGAACGCCCTGTTAAAACCTTTCGCAAAAAGGGTCTTCAACTCCTTTATGGAACCTTACGATCCGTACCCGATCAGGGATATATTTTTCGAAACCTCCAGAATAAGAACCGAAATAAAAAGAGTCATATTTTTAGGAGGCAGCCAAGGAGCCCGCCAGATAAACGACTGCGCTTTAAAACTGGCCTCCAAACTGCAAAAAATGGGTATAGAGATACTCCATCAAACCGGATATAAAGATTACGAAAGAGTAAAACTGGAATATGAAAAACTAAATATTAAAGCCCACATATTTCCTTTTTGCTCCCAAATCGAAAAAAAACTGGCTTTGGCCGACATCGCGGTATCCAGGGCGGGAGCCGGAACGGCGTGGGAGCTGGCCGCCAACGCTCTGCCGGCCATTTTTATACCCTATCCCTACGCCGCCCGAAACCATCAGGAGTTAAACGCCCGCTTTTTTGCCGAACGAGGAGCGGCGATAATCATGAAAAATTGCGATGAAGGAGCGTTTTTGGATATAATGGAGCGTTCTCCCACGGAGATGAGCAAGAGGCTTGCCTCCATCGCCAAAAAAGGCGGTGCCGGTTTTATCGCGGAAAGGATTCTCAAAAAAGAGTAAAAAATGGCTCTGTATAAATGGATAGTTTCGGCTATCGTACTACTGACGTTCACCTCATGTTCGCCGCCTCCCAAAGAGCCTCTTTCAATAGCAGTAAACAGCTGGATAGGATACACCCCCATAGCGTACGCACAGGAAAAGGGGTGGATAGAGGAAAAAGAGATTGAACTAAAATGGACAAACTCCCTTAGCGAGAGCAAACTGCTATGCAAAACGGATCTGGTCCAGGGCATTTTCTGTACACAGTACGAAATTAGATCCGATCCGGATATGGCGGAATGTCTTTTGGCTTTTGTTACCGATATCTCCTACGGCGCCGACAAAATAGTCTCCAACGTCTCCCTTGAAACTTTGAAAAAAGCACCGAAAATCAAAGCTTATCTGGAGATCTCCGGAGTGAACGAAGATCTACTGGAAGCGTTTTTGAAAAAATATAAAATCAAAGCCGAAATTACTAAAATCAACGGTACCCAAAAAGAGTTTTTAAAAATTGACCGCCTTCCCTATCCCGCAATAATAGTCACTTACGAACCCTACGCCTCGCTCCTAAAAAAGAGAGGATTTCACCAGATCTCCTCCTCTAAAGAGCTAATCGAATACCTCTATATCATAGACGCTCTATTTATCGAGTCAAACTCCATAGACACCAAAGCCATTAAAAAATTGCAGAGCGCCTTCTGGCGGGCTTACGACAGATTCAAACAAAACCCCAGGGAGTTTTACGAAACGGTCAAGCCGTATCTTCAAGGCCAGAGCTTCGAAGATTTCATACGAAGCTCAAAAGAGATCTTGTGGGTTAACAGAATTGACGAAAAAATGCTAAAATATCTTCACAGCCAAAAAATCAAAATCCTAAAAAACGATGTCAAATGAGAGAGTTCAGACTGCAGAGCTTTTTTATAGCCACTTTCGTGGCCATTTTTTTTCTGTTTACGGCGACCATGCTCTTTGTAAAAAGCTATACCGAAGATATTATCAAAGAGCATTTTATTGAGCATGCCTACGAAACCCTAAACACCGTGAAATTGCTAATAGAGGACAACAATTTCCCCAAATCGATGATATCCAACTATCTAGACAGACTGAAAAACTCCTCCGGAACGATTAAGGCGATCTATATCATAAAAGAGGACAAAATACTCT
>JAMONM010000054.1 GCA_027065825.1 Campylobacterales bacterium
TACTATCGTGGGATCGTCCAGATTGTTTGCCCTTACGTCGGTTTTGTCATACCTGGCTCCGAATTTTACGGTAAGTTTTTGATAACTTTTGATCCCTTCAAGGAACAGAGCCCGGTTTTTGGTATCCACGTCCGGTATTCTGACCTGTCTGGGCGTTTCGAGAGGCTCGCTGATGCACATTCCGTTCCAGTTTCTCAGGCTGCCGTCAACTCCTATTTTCCATCCCATATCCGCCGCATCGAAGCTGTTGGCCACTCTTGCCCCTTTTACGGTGCTTCTTACTCTGTGGGTCCTATAGGTCATCGGATTTAGACCGCTAAGGCGAAATTCGGTACCCATATCGTGTCTAACATGTGAATAGTAGGTTTTTATATCCAGCCTTTTGGAGTATCTGGCGATATTTTTCACGGAGTAGTCCAGATTGATCATGGCCGTTTCGTCCAATTGCGCGTCCATCTGAAAGGAGGGATATAAAACGTCCGTAGCCTTGTCTCTGTAAAGAGAGACTCTTATTTCGTGATCTTCGGCCGGATTTACCAAAAACTTGCTCCACATAACGCTTCGGGAGTAGGCTTGGGCGTCCTTGTAGGAGGTCTGGTAGCGATTGGCGTCTGTAGGCGCTAGTTGACTCCACTGCTGATCCACCAGAGATTTTCCGTCGCCGTCTCTATACTGGTTGCTGGACTCTTTGGAAAACCCTATGAGAGCTTTGATCTTCTCGTCGCCGGCGTTCGCGCTGAGAGAGACTTTGTTAAAATCGAAACTACCGTACGTATAAGATAGATCGGCGGAGACTCCCTTTTGGGGATCTTTTGTTTTTACGTTTATCAACGCCCCCATGCTTCCGAAATTCTCCACATCGAAAGGACCCTCTTTTATTACGACGCTCTCTATCTGCGCCGCGCTAATGTGCATCGAGGGAGGATCCATTCTGTTGGGACATCCTCCGTAGATTTTCGCTCCGTCTATCAAGACGTTGATGTCGTCTCTTTTAAATCCTCTCAAGACGATGTCGTTTCCTATGGAGCTGGCCCTGACCATGTTGATTTCCGGCAACGTCTCAAAAAGAATTTCCGCAAGATCCTGCTGACGCGTAAACCTTATCTCTTCCGAATCCACGTCGATTTGCGTCTCGCTAGAGACCCCGGACTCCACAACCACCTTTTGAATCTCTATACTTTCGGCCATCAAGGCTAAACTAAGCGCACACGAAATCAATAGAGTTTTTCTCATAATAACTCCTGTTACTAAGTTTTCCGTGATTATCGCACATAACTCTTGAATCTAACTTGAATTATCAAGAAAAAGCTAAGAATTTTTAAACGGAAGAAAAAGAGGAAGGGCGAGACGCCCCACCGCAAAAAAAGCAAATAGAGATTTCGTTAACTTTTGGATCTCTCTCTTTTTAGATCGGTTACCATGCGGGCGAACTCTGTAAAAATATAAGAGCTCTCATGAGGGCCGGGACTCGCTTCTGGATGGTGCTGAACCGAAAAAACGGGCCTGTTTTTGTATTTAAGACCCTCGATCGTTCCGTCAAAGAGATTTTTGTGGGTAACTTCCGCCACCTCCGTTATGTTTTCGGGAACGTTGTAGTTATGGTTTTGAGCGGTGATCTCGACTCGAGATGTGGAGAGGTTTTTCACGGGATGGTTCCCTCCGTGGTGGCCGAATTTAAGTTTGAAGGTAGGGTATCCGTGAGATATGCTCAGAAGCTGATGCCCCAAGCAGATACCGAACATGGGTATAGAAGCCTCCAAAAGCCTCCCGATCTTTTCATGCACCTCGGTGAGGATAAGCGGATCTCCGGGACCGTTTGAGAGAAAAACGCCGTCGATTTCTCCCGAGTCGAATCTTTTTACCAGATCCTCGGGATCAAAGTCGTACGGCAGTACCTCAACCTCAAGTCCGGCTTCGGCGAGATGGTTCAATATGTTTCTTTTCACCCCGAAATCTATGACTGCAATTTTGGCTTTAGGTTCAGGAGGGGTTTTATAACAGAATCTCTTCGCGTCATACAGTCCGCTTTCGTGCATATAGGGCTCTTTGGTGCTAACCTCTTTTATATAGTTTATCTCCTCGATACGCGGAGAGGTTTTCAAAACTCTTTCAAGCTCCTTGGGATCGCTTATCTCCGTGGAGGCGATCATCATCATGGCGCCCTCTTCGCGCAATATCTTCGTCAAAAATCTGGTATCGATATCCTTGATTCCCATAACTCCGTACTCTTTCAAAAAAGAGTCCAGGTTCGCCTCCGCCCTAAAGTTCGAGTATCTGTGTTGATAGTTTCTGACGATGATTCCTTTTGCGAAAGCCCCCTTGCTCTCCATATCTTCAGCATTTACCCCAACATTGCCGATCTCTGGCATCGTAAAGGTAACAAACTGTCCGGCGTAACTGGGATCGCTCACTATCTCCTGATAGCCGGTCATAGATGTGTTAAAGACTATCTCGCCTACGGAAGTTCCGCCCGCGCCGAAACTTTTGCCTTCCAAGAATATCCCGTTTTCCAGATAGAGCCAAACTCTTTTCACGTCGATCCTTTCTACAACATCCCTCTTTTTCTTAATTCATCCTCATAGAGCTTTTGAAATACCAGATCATACTCTTCGCTACCGGGAATAAGCTTTCTTTTATAGTTGGAGATCTTTTCCAGGACCATATCCTCTATCTCGTCATACAACTTGATATAACCTATTATAGCGTCATATATCAGATTTTTCACCTTGTTTTCGGGAACGCTGTAGTTTATCAGGTCCTCTTCGTAGAGTCTATCGAGTATCTTGTGCGAAAGATGGTTAAATCTGTCTTCGAAATTTAAAATAACGTCGTAATCGGGAGCCAGTCTCTTTTTTATCATCCAAAACAGCTGTTTCGGATCGGCGAGCATAAACTCTATCTCGTCTTCGTTCTCTTCTATAATCTCTCTTACATGCTCTTCGAGAGAGTGCTCCTTTTTTAAATCCTCCTCGATCAGCTCCTGGGCGGCTTTGGCCACAGGTTCAACTCCCTGGGTCAAGGTAACAAATCCGCTTTTTGCCAGATCTATAGCTATCTTGTTGGCCACGTATGGCGCATGGGGCAGTCTCAGTCTCATCCGGTCTCCTTGAATCTACAGTATGATGGTATCGGCTCTGTCAGGGCTGGTGGATACCATCGCAACCCTGGTACCGGTAAGCTCCTCTATGGTTCTGATATAGTTTCTAGCCGATCTGGGCAGTTCGTCGAAACTCTTTATTCCTTCGACGCTCTCCCACCCCTCCATCTCGAGATATACGGGTTTTACGTTTTCCAGATCGGCAGGAACGTACTCGATCTTTCTGCCTTCGTATTCGTAAGCCGTGCATATTTTGACTCTCTCGAAACCGTCCAGAACGTCCAGCTTCATAATAGCCATATCGTCGCAACCGTTAAGGCGACAGGCGTATTTCGCGGCCACAGCGTCAAACCAGCCGCAACGTCTTGGTCTTCCGGTAGTGGTCCCGAATTCGGCCCCCTGCTTTCTGAGCCTCTCGGCCTCTTCGCCGAACTCCTCGGTAGGAAATGGACCGTTGCCGACTCTCGTACAGTAGGCTTTGGCTATTCCGGTAATTCTTCCTATATCTCTGGGGGCCAGACCCAAACCGGTACAGGCTCCGGCCGCGATGGTATTGGAGCTGGTGACGTATGGATACGTGCCGTGATCGATATCGAGCATACTTCCCTGGGCGCCCTCCAGTAAGATTTTACTTTTGTTTTTTTCCATAAGTTCCCACAAATAGGCCGTAACGTCGGTAACGTAAGGCAACAGTCTCTCTCTATACAGCTCCAGCTCCCCCATCAGCTCATCGTCACCCGGAAGCTCAATCGACATCGCCTTAAATATGGCCTCGTTCGTTCTAAAATACTCTTTGATCTTTTCAAAAAGCTTTCGTGTATCTTTTAGCTCCCCTATTCTGTGTCCCTGTCTAGATATCTTGTCGCTGTATGCGGGTCCTATTCCCCTGCCTGTGGTTCCTATGGCGTTTTTTCCTCTAAGAGCCTCTTTGGCCTTGTCTATCATCTCGTGATATTTAAAGATCAAATGCGCCTTGTCGCTGATTAGCAGTCTCCCTTTTAGGGAGCCAAACTGTTCCATCTCCTTTAGAAGGGCTTCTGGGCTTACCACTACGCCGTTTCCTATAATATTTAACGCCTTTGGGTTTAGTATACCTGATGGAATCAGATGAAGCGCTATCTTTTTGCCGTCGACGACGATGGTGTGGCCCGCGTTGTGTCCTCCCTGATATCTGCATACCACGTCGTAACGTTGGGCCAAAAGATCGACGATCTTTCCTTTTCCCTCATCTCCCCATTGAATTCCGACTATCAGATCGGCTCTCATTTTTAACCCTTTTGCAAAATTTCTATTATATTGTCGGTATATAGAGCGAAACCGGCGGCCTCCATCGAATCGGCCATATACTCTCCTCCCAGACAAAGCTCTAGATTGGACTCGAAAAATCTAAAAAACAGATCCTCGTAATATCTCATTTTTGCGTAGAAAAGAGGAGCCACAACTATTTTTTCGTAGCTGACGCTATCGCAAAGCTCCTTGATCTTTAAAAGCTCATCGGAGATATCCGAAGGAACCTCCTCGCATAAATCGGTTATCTGTTCGGGACTTTTGAGATACAAAAGAGACTCCACCCAGCCTCCAACCTCTTTGGAGAGATACTCAACGTTGACGCTCTTTAAGACGCTCAGAGGAACCTGATATCTCTCCTGCAGAAGCTTGGGTATTTTGATGTTCGAAATCTGCAAAACGGGCTTTAAAGAGAGAATCTCGAAAATCTCCAGGGCCAAACCCAAAACCTCATCCGTTTTTGAGCTGCCCAAAAGCTCGGCGCCGATCTGATAGAACTCCTTGGTAGGATATCTAAAAACGGGCTGAATATAGAACCACCTTTTGTGATCCGTGGTATTTCCCAGCCTCTTTGTGATTATTTTTATCACGTCTATTGTGGAATCGGCTCTGAGAGCTATCTCTTTGTTCTCCTCGTCGGAGACTCTAACCAACTCCCTCGTATCCTCCACGGCACCGTGTTGATGGTAAGAAAAAAGCGGAGTCACGATCTCCTCGTACCCGTATCGGTAAAACACCTCGCTTGCGCTCTTTTCTATATCCCTTTTTAATTTTGCGCCGCTGCCGAAATATAGTCTCGCATCTTTTGGTATCTCGTGTTCGTAGATCATCTTTAATCCTGAAAATATCTGCCGCTGAAAACCTCCGCGGCCTTTCCCCTATACGTAATTCTACCTATATCGGCTAGAGCCAATTCTATAGCGTTAACGACCCAGCAGGCCTCGTACGGTTTAATAAAACCCATATGGTTTATTCTAAATAGTCTCCCTTTTAGACTCTCCTGTCCGCCAGCTAGATTGACATCGTATCTCGTTTTTAGAAGTTTTCTTATTTTTTCGGCATCCTCGTCTATTACCGCGCTCATAGCCGCGGCCGGAGATTTGGGATATATATTTAGACCTATGGCTTTGAGAGCCTCTCTCGTAGCCTCGGATCTTTTTTTGGTATCCTCGTAAAGTTGCTCTATTCCCATACTCTCTATTTGGGACAAAACCTCGTTCAGACCGATAATCAATGTGGTGGCGGCAGTATATGCGGTAGTTCCTTCACGCTGTTTTTTCAACTCGGCGGCCATGTTCAGATAAAAGCCTCTCCCTTTTCCGATCTTATCCACCGCCAAGTCGCTCAATCCTATCATCGAAAGACCGGGAGGAAGCATCAGCGCCTTTTGACTGCCGGTTATCAGGGCGTCAATGTTCGAAGTGTCGATCGGTTCCACTCCTACGGCGGTAATCCCGTCGGCTACCACCGTAATCTCCTCTTTGACGCCTTTTGCGGCTTTTGCTATCTCTTCTACCGGATGTCTAAGCCCGCCCGAACTTTCGCATATCTGAACGAAAACCGCGTCGATATCGGGATCTTTCTTTAGAGCCTCAACGACATCCGCCGCTTCCGCGGGGGTGTCCCAATCGTATCTTAGTTCCAAATAATCGATCCCGAAGGCTTCACAGATCTTTTTGAACCGTTCGCCGAATTTGCCGGCGTTGATCACGAGAGCTTTTTTTTTACATAGGTTGGTTACGCACGCCTCCATTGCGCCGGTTCCGGTAGAGGCTATCATCAAAGCCTCTTGCATCTTCAACAATCTTTTTAGTCTGTTTCTGGTATCCAAAAAAATCTCTGTAAACTCTGGAGTTCTGTGATGAATCGTCTCTTTCGCCATGGCGGCTCTAACGCTCTCCGGTACCGGAGTGGGTCCTGGAGTGAAAAGAAGCATATCGATCCTTTGCCGAAAAAAAATATTATTATCTTGAAGGCGTGATAGTATATCAAATGCAGAATTAAAATGAGATTATGTAGGAAAAGGAGCCAAGAGGGCTCAGCGGCCCTCTTATTTGATTTCGATCTTTTTGGTGTTCTCTTTCTCTTCCACTTTAGGAATCATCAGGTGAAGAACCCCGTCTTCAACCTTGGCTTCTATTTTCTCCGCGTCAGCGTCCGCAGGCAGAGTAAATCTGCGTTCGAATCTTCCAAAAAAGCTTTCGGTTCTAACGTATCCTTTGTCCTTTTCCTCTTTTTTGAACTTTCTCTCACCGCTGATTACGAGGATATTATCTTTTACTTCCACGTTTATATCCTCTTTTTTCACGCCTGGCAGATCCACCTCTACATAATATGCCTTCTCATCCTCCTTTTCGTTAACGGCTGGAGCCCATACGCTCTCTTTGGAAACCGCCGGAACCGCCGCTCTTTCGAGATCGAGCATACTGGAGATTCTCTTTTCGATATCTCTTAACTCTTTGAAGGGATCTATCATGGGTAGCATCTTGCACCTCCTTACTATAAATTTCAACAAAATTATAGCAAGTTTAGTCTTGTTATGTCAAGTTGATTTAATCATTAAATTTAACTATTCTTCTATATCTCTACCAATTTTCTTGTATAGATCCCAATAATATCTAACAAAATCTCTAACCTTTTTATTTATAGGCATATAAATCGATCCCTCTTTTGATACGAATTTACGCAAAAAGGCTGAAGGATCTCTTTTTGGCTCGTAAAAGTTCAACACAAGATCTCCGTAGTTTTTCAGATACCACTCTTTTAGAGCCGGATAGTTCGAATAATCTATTTCCACAATATCTTCAAAATCCACGACTCCGCTCTCAAACAGCGCCGTAAGATGTATCAGAGCCTCTATATAATAGGGCATAACCTCCTGAGTCTCCATCCAGGATATCAACCCCACCGCCCTTTGAACGAGATCGTCTATAAGATCGGCTATAAACTGCTCCTGCTCGTTTACGAAGAACAGAGCCAATCCTCCCGCGGTAGCTTTGAACTCCTCTACGTTTTTGAACTCTCCCGAATTGTTCATGGAAATTTCGCTCTTTTGGTCTATCCACATAATATGTCCAAATTCGTGTCCGATGGTGCTGATTTCGTATATCTTCATCCATCTATCTTTGGATTTGAAAATCTCTCCGAATCTTTTTACCTTTTCCTTACCGAAAATCTCCGTTTTTATCCTCATACGCGGTCTGTTCTTTTGGCTCTCGAAAACCATATCGGCATAAGCGAATATCTTTTTACCCATCAAAAAGCTGACCTTTTCGTCGTTAGGAACCACCTGGGCGCTAAAAAGTCCGTTGAACTCCGCCCCGTACCAACTAAACGGGCGGCCGATATATAGCTGTGTCTTTTTTATGTTGGATCTGCTGATCTCAAACAGCTCTTTGTTCTTACATCCCAACATACCGTAGAGCTCTTCGTAGCCTTTGATCGTCTCTCTCTTTATTATTTCGGCCTCAAAGGAAGGATCGCTGATTCTTACGTCCCACTCAAGAGCCACCGCTCTTTTGTATCGATCCTCGTAGTACTCCAGAGGATGCCCTATCTGAATCGGTACGGTTATTCTCATCCAGGCAGTATCGACCAAGGACCACTTTTTTATAAGATTCTCTCTTTTTTTCTCCCTCAAAGCTTCCAAAACGGCCCTAAAATAATCTATCCACTCTTTATGCTGCCTAAATACTTCGTCTTTGAGGTTTTCGATAGACTCCAATAGGGATTCGATCTCCGAACAGACGCTATCAACCTCCTCCTCAAAGGCCACGGCGTAAGGTTTAGACACAAACTCTCCATCCTCGTAAACCAAAACGGAATAGGATCTCTCCGCCGCGGCGCCCTCTTCGTTAGGATCGAAGAGTTCTTTTTGGTTTATCATCTCGAAAATTCTCTCTTCGTCTCCGTTAAACAGCCTATAGAGCTCCCTATTGGTCCCCTCTATTATCTGAGCGTGCCACGAGGTCTGCCATTTGCTAAAGGCTTTACCTACTCTATGGGCCCCTTTTAAAAGCTCCCTGTAAAAAGGGCTGAGTAGCCTGTTGGACTCTATTTTGCCTAAAAGTTTCTCGAATCTCTCTATATAAAAATCTGCCACCCACAAGTAGGCCTTTTCCTTGATTTTAACGATCTCCTCTTCTAAAAAACCCTTCTCCTTGAGATACTGTACGAGCATATCCTCTCTTAGAGAGACTATTCTCGTGGCGGCGGCCATCTTCGACTGGGCCTCCACGGGAAGATCGAGAGCTTTTAAAAACCGTAAAAGCCAAATCGAGTGTTCCGATTCGCCGCCTTCGTCTGATTCGGAAGTTTTTAAAACTTCGTAAAATTTCTGCAAAAAGCGCTGCTCATCTTCGATATAGCCGTATACTATTTTTAGATCACGCAAAAATCTATCTCTCAAAGCTCGCTCCTACCGTTTTTAAAACTCTCATCGCGTTTTTGAACGCCTTTGATCGGTGGCTGATCTTTTCTTTGACGCTATCGTCCAGTTCACCCAGAGTCTTGCTGTATCCTAGCGGAATAAACATAGGATCGTAACCAAAACCCCTCTCTCCCCTCGGCTCGTCGATCACATCTCCCCACATCCAGCCGTGAACTGTATATTCGCCAAACTCTCCCACGATGGCGACCGCGGCCGTATAGTAGGCTCTGCTCCGTTTTAGACCTGCCGATTTCAACATTTTGATCAGTTTATTCAGATTCTCCTTGTCGGTAGCGCCCTCTTTGGCGAATCTGGCGCTGTATATTCCCGGAACGTTGCCCAGCGCCGGAACGGTAATACCGCTGTCGTCCGAAATTATTACCGCCTCTTTAAACCGGGGATCGTTTTTTACTCTTTCGTAAATCTCTCTAGCTTTGATAAGGGCGTTCTCCTTGAAAGTACTTCCGGTTTCGGCTATCTCTATGTCGCCCAAAATCTCTCGGTACGGAATCACCTCGCTACTTTCGAGGAGCTTTTTTATCTCTTTAATCTTTCCTTTATTTGAAGAAGCTAAAATAACTCTCATTTTTTTGCCTTTTATTTGTGGAGAGGATTTAAAATTAGATTAGAAATTCTATCATAAAGGATAGCCGTGAAAGAGATTGCAAAACGGGTATTGCCGTTAAGTCTGATCGTCGCATTGAGATTTTTCGGACTATTCATTGTGCTTTCGGTACTCTCCCAGTACGCTTTGCAGCTTGAAGGCGGCACCGCGTTTTTGGCCGGAGTGGCGGTAGGAGGATACGCCTTTACCCAGGCTCTGTTACAGGTTCCCTTTGGGGTACTGAGCGACAAAATAGGACGAAAAAAGAGTATTTTGATAGGCCTATTGCTGTTCGCGGCCGGTTCCGTAATATGCGCGATAGCGGACAATATCTATCTGCTTTTGGCCGGTAGATTTTTACAGGGGGCCGGCGCTATAGGCTCGGTTGTAACGGCTATGATAGCGGACTACGTAAAAGAGGACGAGAGAGCGCACGCGATGGCCGTTATGGGAATGGTAATAGCCATGAGTTTCGCCGCCGCCATGATAATAGGACCGATAGTGGGCGGTATATACAGCGTCAAGGCGCTGTTTTGGCTGACGGCGATCCTGGCTTTGCTGGCTCTGGCCATTTTGTTCACGGCTGTTCCCGAACCTCCGAAAATCGTCCATCACTACTCCGAAGAGGAGGCCAAAATCAAACACGTCTTCAAAGACAAGGATCTGGTTAGAATGTATATAACTTTTCTTTTTCACTCTTCCACGATGGCGATAGCCTTCTTTTTGATTCCGATTCTGATGAAGCAGAAATTCGCTATGGAACCTCAAGACTATTGGAAAGTCTATCTCCCGGCGGTTATTTTCGGAATAGCGGCGATGGGACCCGCGGCAGTCTTGGGAGAGAAGTACCATAAAGGAAAAGAGGTGTTTATAGCATCGATCATTTTCATTGCCGCGGCCTTTTTGCTGATGGGATTCGGATCCAACATCTGGATATTCGCGATCGGCGCCATACTCTTTTTTATCGGTTTTAATATGTTCGAACCTCTTTTACAGAGCTTCGTATCGAAATTCGCTAAAGTACATCAAAAAGGCGCGGCCTTGGGCGTGGCCAACACCTTTGCCTATATAGGGATATTTTTAGGTGGCGCCGTAGGGGGTCTGCTTTATCAGTACGCGCACGAACAGGGAGTGGCATATTTCGTAGTTGCAATATGTCTGATCTGGATAGCGTGGATTGCCAATATGCGAAATCCTGGAGTGAGGGCGAATCTCTTTTTGAATTTTGAGGACTACGACAAAGAGCGACTCTCGGGATTGAAAGTGGTAGAGGGAGTTACCGACTTTTACGTAAACGAAACGGAAAAGATCATCGTGGTCAAATTCGACAAGGAAAAACTGGACGAAGAGTATATAAAAGAGTTCCTAAAGAAGAGATAGAGCCTATCTCTTCTTGTAGTTTTGTTCCACAAACTTCTCAATCATACTCTCTTCCATCATACCGAGATGATAACCTTTGTAGTTCCCCTCAGAATCGAAAAACAGCATATAGGGTATCTGACCCCTCCAGCCGGTCAATGAGGATATGTACTCTATAAACTTCTCGTTGTTGTTCATAT
>JAMONM010000055.1 GCA_027065825.1 Campylobacterales bacterium
AACATAGCGGCCGCCTCAAACGATGAAAACGGCAACAGTTTTATCCAAAGAACCTATCAGATTGCCGATTCGGAGATTTTGACGAGCCAAAGCGTAAATAGTCTGGGCGAGATAGTTAATGTTGAGTACAGCGACAACCTAAACGGTTCGGTTCAGATAAAATCCGGTCAAAACGGTTTTAACGGCGCACTGCTCTTTAACGGTTCGGCTTCGGCCGTCAATATCGCTCAAAATGTGGCTTTTGCCGATAATATAGACGGTATCAACGAGGGATTTCAGTTCAACAGACAAAACTCCTCTTTGGAGGGCGAGACGGTTCAAACCGTACGCAACGAAGCTGACGGGAGTTTGATGCTCAAAAATCAAAACAACAACTCCGCAGCGGTTCAGATTGTAGGCGGGGGCAACGATATTGCGGCTTTGGCCGTATCTAACGCGGCGTTCTCTTCTATGAATCTCTCTCAAAACGTAGCTTTTTACAGCAGCGTTACAAACAGCAGTACGCTAGGTCAGTACGCGGCTCAATCGACTGAAATAGATGCGATGGTCGATCAGAGCGTAGTTAATAGTTCGGAGAATCTCTATCTGGACTATCAACAGAACAATAACGGTTCTATACAGTTGATAGCCACTCAAAACGGTTACGAGACCATGGTGCTCTCAAACAGTGCCGCCAGCGCGGTAAATATCTCGCAAAACGTCGCTACGATAGAGGACGTATCCGGTACCGACACCGTGGAACAACAGAGCACGCAAAGCGCCTACAGTGCTGTAGATTCCGTTCAAAGAGTGCTTTTTGAAGGTGTCGATTTGGCAATAGGAAAACAAAACAACAACAACGCTTCCGTTCAGTTAAACGGAGCTCAGAACGACTTTAGGGGTTTTGCCATAGTCAATAGCGTATCTTCGGCCGTCAACGCGGGCCAGAACGTCGCTTTTATAGAGAACCCCAACGGAATGAGTCAAATAGTTCAGAACAACTATCAAGACTCTTTCGCCGTGGCATCTTTTAACCAGGAGATCATAAACGGCGGGGGCGACGGTCAAAACAACAATAACGGGGTGGTACAGTTAAACGGTTCTCAAAACGATATCTCCAGTTATGTGGTTTTAAACTCGATCGGCAGTGCCGTAGATAGCGAGACCAATATAGCTTCCATAAACGGCAGCAGGCCTGACGGCACCGATCTGGATCAGATGACTATGGATGATACCGTCAACGATTCCTCTTTCTTTCAAAGCGTGGAAAACGCTTTGGAGAGCGAGAATCAAAACAATAACAACTCCTCGGTCCAGTTGAACGATTCACAGATAGCCTCTAATGCAGTGGATCTGAGCAATACCGCCGGTTCGGCGCACAACTACGGCAACAACATTACCAACCTTTACAACAGTAGCGGCTGGGTAGTAAATCAGGCGGCGGTCCAGAGTGCGATCAACTACTGACAAAGAGGGCGTACGCCCTCTTTGCAATCTGGTTGCAATCATATTGCCTATAATTTAGTTAAACCCGATACGGAGGGTCGAAAATGAAAGCCGCGATAATTTCAGCTCTTTTGACGGTTTTGTTTTCTCTTGCGGTGGCTGGCCAAAACGGTGCCGTAAAAGAGAGAAAAAATGGAGTCCCAATCTATATTAGCGGTAAATTCGGCACCGTGGTGATTCGACCCAAAGTTAAATCCGCAATGGACATAAAGAGCAAAAATATAGTTAGGCAAAAGTTTGACTTTAGCTGCGGATCCGCGGCGGTAGCTACTATTTTCAAACATTATCTTAACGATCCGGTTACCGAACAGCAGGTTATAAAGGGTCTTTTTCATTTCGGTGACAAAAAGAGCATAATCAAAAACAGAGGATTTTCGCTATTGGATATAAAAAAGCTGGCAAACGCTTTAGGGTACAAGGTAGGCGGTTACAGGACCGACGTGGAGGGTTTGGTGACTTTGGGCAAACCGGCAATAGTCACCATAGTGTTGGGAAAGTATAAACATTTCGTCGTTTTCAGAGGCGTTCACAAAGGCAGGGTCTTTTTGGCCGATCCGGCGTTGGGAAATACGATAGTGCCGGTGAAAGAGTTTGAAAAGATGTGGTATAAAAATATAGCGCTGATTATCGAACCAAAAGGCTCCAGAAAAGTGGACGATCTAAAAATAGATGCCGAGGACGAGATGTGGGTCAGATCGGAAAACCTAAGAAGTCTGCTCTTTATTCATCAAGCCCAGACCTTCAGGACAAACAACGAGTTTTAAGCACACCATATTAATAAATGGTTTAAGATTTAATCTGTATAATCTGTTTAAGAATAAAAAAAGCGAGGAGAGGAGTCTATATGCCGCCACGAAAACTATTCGGCCTTTTGTTGACCGCTTCTTTGATCTTTTCGACCCTTTTTGCCGACGGCGACAACGAAAAGCTCAAACAAGCGATTCAGAGAGAGTCTCAGCCAAAAGAGGTACTGACAAACTTCGAGAGAGACTACGTTTTATTGAAAAAAGGGCAGTTTGAGATAGAGAACGCCTTTTCTTACACCTACACATCGGCAAAGCAGATATATCTGGAGAGTTTCGCGATACTCGATCCGGTCTTTTTGACGCTGGGTAGATTCGGTATAGAAAACAACAGAAGACATATTTTTACCGACAACATCTCTTTGAGATACGGTATCAAAGACAATTTTCAGATCGAAATAGCCGTTCCGCTGATCTACAGATACGACCGTTACTCCGTTATTGCCGGAGAGGGACAGGCCGAACCGGATAAAACCCAAGATCAGGCGGGCATAGGGGACGTGAGCGTTTCGTTGACCTATCAACCTATCAAAGAGACCGATTCCAGACCGGCGCTTTTGGTAAATTTGGGATATAAATTCAAAAACGGCAAAAGTCCTTTCGATATAGAAACCGATCAATACGGTGAACCTACGGAGCTGCCTCTGGGAAGCGGCTACAACTCTATCAAGATAGGGATGAATCTGGTCAAGTCTATCGATCCTGTGGTTGTTTACGGAGGGGTGTCCTACTCTTATAACAAAAAGATCAGCGTCAACAACACCTACTATATAACAAACCCCGATACCAATACAACCACCCAGTACGGATTGGTTGAGGTTGATCCCGGAGATACCATCAGTATCAACGTGGGGTTGGGTTACGCCATTTCATACAATTTTTCGATAGGCTTTCAGTTTATAGACGATTATACTTTCGCTACGGACGTTACAACTTTGGAAGGAGGAGTTCAAACCAGCTCCGAAGCTCCTAATTCGACCATAAATTCCGCTCAGTTCAAGTTTACCGCCGGATGGGCCTTGTCGGAAAACTCTTCCTTAAACTTCGGATTGGGGGTCGGATTAACGGCCGATTCGCCGGATTTCGTATTTGAAGTGAGATATCCGATAAGATTTTAAAGAGGAATATAGACCTTTTTTAGCATCTCGCTATATTCGAGGCGGGGGTCGCTGTCTATGGTGATTCCTCCTCCGCTTTTATACAAAAATCCTTCTTGGCTCTTTTCTATATACCTGATCATAACCGCGCTGTCGAATCTCTCTCCGTCGAAGACGCCGAATATTCCCGTAAAAAATCCGCGGCGGTACTTTTCTGTATCTTTGATTATTTTTATAGTGCTTATTTTGGGAGTTCCGCTGATACTGCCTGCCGGTAGAAGCGAAGCTAAAATCTCGCCCAGACGGTTTTGCCAATTTTTCGGCAAAGAGCCGGAAATTTCCGAACTGACCTGCAGCAGTCTTTTATCTCCGGCTTCTATTTCGTCTATATATCTAAAACGGTTTACCCTCACGCTTTTTGCAACCCTGGAGAGGTCGTTTCTGAGCAGGTCTACCACCATAACGTGTTCGGCCATCTCCTTCGAGTCTGCTAAAATCTTCTCTTTTGCGTTTTTTTCGGTCGCCTCTATCGTGCCTTTCATCGGATAGGTAAAGATTTTGCCCCCCTCTATTTTTACGAAACGCTCTGGCGAGAAACATACGAACCGGTTTTTATATAAAATCTTAAAAGGCGCTTTTGCTCTGGAAAAGATGGAAACTAGATCGCCGTTTAGTTCTATTGCTGTGGGAAAGGTTAGATTGAGCAGATAGGTTTCCCCTTTTTTTATACGCTCAATGACTTTATCGAAAGCCTTTTTGTATCTCTCGTACGGTATCGGATCGATTTTGAGGATTGCGGGGACGGTATCGCTTTTTGGCATCGGATCTGAAAAAATCGGAGTTTTTACCAATACATCGCGATTTGAAGAGAGCTCTTTTACGTATCTGCATCTGCCTTCGAAATCGTAGATGACGACAAACGGGATCTTTTTAGAAGCCAAAAAGGAGACTCTATCCATTTTCGAGGATCAGTTTTTTCAGTACCGCGCTTCTGACGGCTACTCCGTTTTTAACCTGTTCGAGCACCTTGCATCTGGGATCTGAGAGAACTTCGTCGCTGATATCGATGTTTCTGTGCACCGGTCCCGGGTGCAGTATTATTAGATCTTTGTCTTTGATCAGCTCTTTTGTGATGCAAAAATCTCCGGCATAGTCGCGCAGACTGGCGTAGATGGGCAAATCGTGCCTTTCTGTCTGGGTTCTGAGACTCATTATTACGTCAGCTTGGTCTATCGCCTCTTTTAGAGAGTGTGTGGTTTCCAGATCCGTTTTGGGCAGAAAATGGGGCGGAGCCACTAGTACGATTCTCATGCCGAACCTGCCAAGCAGTTCGATATTCGAATTGGCCACCCGGGAGTTTTTTATATCTCCTACTATGGCGATTGTTTTACCCTTGACCTCTTTTAGGTATCTTTTGATGGTGAAAAGATCCAAAAGAGCCTGTGTAGGATGGGCGTGAGCCCCGTCTCCTCCGTTAATCAAAGAGCAGTTTACGTATTTTGAGAGAATTTTGGGAACCCCAGCGTGTTTGTGCCTAACTATTATGGCGTTTGGCCCCATAGCGTCTAGATTTGCGGCGGTGTCGTAGAGAGTTTCGCCCTTTTTAGTGCTGCTTTTTGAGACGTCCAAACTCACCACTTGTGCGCCGAGATTTTTTGCCGCCACTTCGAAAGAGCTTCTGGTTCTGGTGGAGTTTTCGAAAAAAATGGTTATTATCAGTCTGTTTTTTAACAGTTTTGGGGGCCGACCGGTTAGAAATCTTTCCGCTTCCTCGAAAATTTCGTTAATCTCCTCTATTGTCAGGTCGCCTGTTTCAATGAGGTGTTTAGGGGCTTTCACACGGTTCTCCGAAATTGTAATTTGGTCTATTTTATACTAAAATATGTAAAGAAAGATTTAAAAGGAGAGCGATATGAAAAAAGTGGCACTGACGCTTTCGGCCGCGCTGATTTCGAGCCTGTTTGCCGAAAGTTTTACCTATACGGAATATCTGCCGGTATACAAGTCCGAAAAGATATTTAGAGTGGTCACTAAAAGAGTTCCCTATCAGGAGTGCTGGGAAGAGCAGGTTCCGGTAGATCAAAACGGAGATTCCTCTACCGTAGGAGCGTTGATAGGGGGAGTGGCCGGAGGAATTTTGGGACATCAGGTAGGCGAAGGTTCCGGTAAAACGGCGGCGACTATAGGAGGAGCCATAGTCGGGACTTTAGTGGGCAAAAATCTTGCCGAAAAGGAGCCCGAACCGGGATATAAGATCGTCAAAAAGTGCAGAACCAGATATCAAGAGACCAACGAGCGTATTATAGAGTATAAAAACTTTGCCAATTTTAACGGACAGCAGATAGTCAAATATAGCGATACGCCCCTAAAAAAGATCAGAGTGAGAGTTACGGTCGAATATTGACAAGAGTCTCGATGATGGAGGAGGAATCGTACTGAAGAATCGGGACGCGTTCGAAGTTGTCTCGATAAAAGGGGTAGGTGATCTCGAAAAAGCTCTCTTTGTCTTCGTAGAGATTTACGCACCACTCGAACTCGATCCCTCTTCTTCGGAGGGCCTCCATGGATAAAAGTGTATCGTTTATGGAACCCAGTCTACTGGGTGTGACGAGCAAAACGGCGGCTTTGAGATCACGTATCAGATCGATCATGTAATAATCCTTTTCTATAGGGACCATAACTCCCCCCGCGCCCTCTATAAAAAGCAAGTCGCACTCTTTTTCGATTTTGGAGAGGGCCTGAAAAATTTTATCTATATTTATGCTCTCCTCTTTTTTCGCCACGTACGGTGCTGCCGGGAGACTGTATCTATAGGGTACGATATCTTCGAGGCGAAATTTTTCGAAATTTTTATTATACTTTTTGCACTCTTGAAAAAGCGCTTTTCCGTCTTGGGGTATGTTTACGACTCCCGTTTCTATAGGCTTTAGTACGCCGGGCAGCAGCTTTTTGCGGGCGCTCTCATTTATTAGTCGCAAGGTTGCGTAGGTTTTGCCTATACCGGTATTGGTCGCCGTTACAAAAACTCTCTTTGCCATCAGCTTCCTTTTCTTAAAAATTTTATCTCAAATCTGCGAATATGGCAAAACTGACAAAAGTGTGCTATTATATTTTGTATAGATTGTATAAATACGTAATTTGGAGGCATAGGGGCGTTGGCAGTAAAAAGGGATACGGAAACCAAAGACGTTACCGATCTGGAGGAGCCCAGGCTCTATAAGGTTTTTTTATTAAACGACGACTATACGACGATGGATTTCGTAGTGGATATTTTATGCGAGGTTTTTCATAAAAGCTATGAAGAGGCCGTTCAGATTATGCTGTTGGTTCATAGAAACGGCAAAGGGCTGTGCGGAATCTATACATACGAAATAGCTGAGACCAAAATCGACGAGGTGCACCGCAGAGCCAGAGCCAACGATTTCCCTCTCAAAGCAGTTATGGAGGAAATGTGAAATGATAAGCAACGAACTCAACACTATTTTCAAGGAGGCCGTCAGACTGGCCAAAAGGAGTCGGCACGAATATCTAACGGTGGAACATATTTTTTTAGCCCTTCTGTCCAACAAGGAGGGTAAAAAGATACTGGAATCTGTCGGAGCAGACATCGAAGTACTCAAAGAGAAGCTGGAACAGCATCTAAAAAATACGCTGAAGCCGCTTCCTCCCGATGTGGTTAGAGAGCCTTTTGAGACCGTGGCTCTATCGAGAGTTATAGAAAATATGATCAGACATATTCAAAACGCCGATAAAAAGGAGGCCACGGTAGGAGATCTGCTGGCGGCTCTATTTGACGAGGAGCACTCTTATAGCGTCTATCTGTTGAAAGAGCAGGGTATAAAAAAGGTGGATATCTTAGAGGCCATCTCTCATCCTCAGGATTCCGTCTCGGCGGAAAACGACGAGGAGGAGAAAGAGACGTATCTCGGAAAATTTACACAGAATTTGGTCAAAGAGGCGAAAAAAGGCAAAATCGATCCCGTTATAGGCAGAGACAAAGAGATCGAGAGGGTGATTCAGATCCTGTGCCGAAGGAAAAAGAACAATCCGTTACTGGTAGGCGAGCCGGGAGTCGGCAAAACCGCCATAGCCGAGGGAATAGCTATAAAAATCGCCAACAAGGAGATCCCTCAGGTGTTGGAGGGCGCCGTTCTTTATTCGCTGGATATGGGCTCTTTGTTGGCCGGGACCAAATATAGAGGGGATTTCGAAAAGAGGCTAAAAGGCGTAATAGAGGAGTTAAAGCAGAAAAAAAACGCGATAGTGTTTATAGACGAGATCCACACTCTCGTGGGAGCCGGAGCTACCCAGGGAGGCAGCATGGACGCCTCCAATCTCCTAAAGCCGGCCCTGGCCAGCGGAGCTATTAAATGTATAGGCGCCACTACCTACTCGGAATTTAGAAACTTTTTGGAAAAAGATAGAGCCCTCAGCAGACGTTTTGCGAAAGTGGACGTAAAAGAGCCGGATCTGGAAACCTCTTTGAAAATATTAAAGGGTCTCAAAGAGAAATATGAGAAACACCATAGAGTCAGATATACCATCAACGCTCTAAAAAGCGCCGTGGAACTTTCGGATCGTTATATCAACGACAGGCAACTGCCCGACAAGGCGATCGATTTGATAGACGAGGTAGGCGCCTCTTTCCATCTGAGAAAGAAAAAAAGAAGCGTGGTGACCGCCCACGACGTGGAAGACGTCCTCTCGAAAATGCTAAATCTGCCGCCCGCCAGAGTGACTCAGGATGACATTTCCATTCTCGAAAATCTCGAGGATCGTTTAAAAGAGCGGGTTTTGGGACAAGAGGAGGCGATCGAACAGCTCTCTATGGCCATCAAAAGATCCAGAGCCGGACTGAATCCGCCTAACAAACCTATCGGCAGCTTTTTGTTCGTCGGGCCTACCGGAGTCGGAAAAACGGAGCTGGCCAAGGAGCTGGCCAGAACTCTGGGAGTGCACTTTGAGAGATTCGATATGAGCGAATATATGGAAAAACACGCCGTTTCCAGACTTATTGGAGCTCCTCCGGGCTACGTTGGATACGAGGAGGGAGGCTTGTTGACCGAGACCATCAGAAAGCACCCCCATACCGTACTGCTACTGGACGAAATAGAAAAGGCGCATCCGGATCTGATAAACATTCTTTTGCAGGTGATGGATAACGCCACCTTGACCGATAATTACGGTAACGTTGCTGATTTTAAGCACGTTGTTTTGATAATGACCTCCAACGTGGGGGCTACCGAAGCAAATATTATGGGATTCAAAAAAGAGTCCGTCAGCAAGTTCGACGAGGCGCTCAAACACTATTTTACGCCCGAGTTTAGAAACAGACTCGACGCTATTGTCAGATTCGCTCCGCTGAGTCTCGAAATAGTGGAGGGGATCGTTGATAAGTTCATAGCCGAGCTGAACGATCAGCTAAGAGCCAAAAATATCAGACTAAAAATCACCAAGGGGGCCAGAAAGTATCTGGCCCAAAAGGGCTATAGCGAAGAGCTTGGGGCAAGACCTCTATCGAGGGTTATTAGTGAAGAGATAAAGACTCCGCTGACGAACGAGATACTCTTTGGTAGGCTGAAAAAAGGCGGAGAGGTGAAAATAGAGTATAAAAAGAGATTGATTTTCGACATAAAATGAAAGAAGTGCTCATTCCGAGAATCTCCCCTTTTAGCTATATCTTTCCGGATCCGCTGGAGGCTTCGAAAGAGGGTCTTGTGGCTTATGGAGGGGATCTGGATCCAAACAGGATACTAAGTGCTTACAAAAGGGGGATTTTCCCCTGGTATTCAAAGGGAGATCCGATATTGTGGTGGTCTCCAGATCCTAGACTGATTCTATATCCGGAGGAACTAAAGATTTCGAGATCTCTTAAAAAAGTTATAAAAAGGGGCGAATTTGAAATCGGAATCGACAGAGATTTCGCATCGGTAATTAGGGCATGCAAGGATATCGAGCGTCCGGGGCAGGAGGGGACGTGGATTCTGCCCGAAATCGTCGAAGCTTACGAGAAACTGCACGAAATGGGATTCGCTCACTCTATCGAAGTCTACCAAAAGGGGGAACTGGCGGGCGGACTGTACGGTTTGAGTATGGGATCAGCCTTTTTCGGCGAATCGATGTTCAGCAGGGTCAGCGACGCCAGCAAGATCGCTCTTGTGGCCCTGTGTTCGCTTGCCAAAAGACTCGATTTCGATTTTATAGACTGTCAGATCCCGAGCGATCACCTAAAGAGAATGGGAGCGATAGAGATCGATAGGGCCGAATTTTTATCCAGACTCTCCGTGGCGCTTCAAAAGCCTTCGTATATAGGTTGTTGGAAAGGTTTTGAAGAGGTAATAGATCTAAAAGGAGTATGATGTTGAAAAAGGGATTGGATTTTTCGCTGTGGATAGATTTTCTGGAAAGAGAGTTTATAGAAGACTCTCTAAAAAGGCTCGTGGCTGAAAGAACTGTTAACGGGGCTACCAGCAATCCGGCAATCTTTAAAAACGCTATTTTAAGTTCAGAGGCTTATAAAGACCAGATCGCCTCATTGAGAGGGAAAAAGCCAAAAGAGATCTACGAAGAGCTTGCCGTATACGATATAAAAAGGGCCGCCGACGTACTGCAGGAGCTTTATGAAAGGGGAGAGGAGGGTTTCGTTAGTCTGGAGGTGGATCCCTCTTTGGCTTCGGATGCGGAGGGAACGGTAAAGGAGGCACTCTCTCTTTACGAGAGAGTGGGCAGAAAAAACCTAATGATCAAGGTTCCCTTGACCGAAGCCGGATGCGAGGCCGTTGAGGAGTTGATCGGCCGCGGCATTAACGTTAACGCTACGCTGATATTCGATCCGGAGATGGCAAAAAGGGGGATAGAGGCATTTAGGAGGGGAATATCTAAAAACCCGCGCTCTAAAGGGGTAATGAGCATATTTGTCAGCAGGTTTGACAGAAAACTGGACGAAACCCTAAAAAAAGAGGGCATAGAGCCTGGAAAAACCGGAATCTACAACGCCGCCAAAATATATTCGATGATTCAAGAGGCCGAAATAGACAATCTAAAAGCCCTGTTCGCCAGTACCGGCGTAAAAGGTAACGAGTATCCTAAGGATTACTATATATCCTCTTTGGTGGCGGAT
>JAMONM010000056.1 GCA_027065825.1 Campylobacterales bacterium
AATAGTCTCTTTGGATCTGGAGTGCGCTCCGTGCATGAAGAGGGTATGCCCCCTAAAGCATCACGACTGCATGAAGAAGCTCTCTGCCGAAACGGTTATAGAAGCGGCGCAAGAGCTCATACTATCTACTGTAAACTGGTCCTAAAAAGCTTCGTCTATCGCGGCGCATATAATGTGGCCGATCATAATGTGCATCTC
The DNA here is from genome assembly GCA_027065825.1 of Campylobacterales bacterium. Taxonomy (GTDB): domain Bacteria; phylum Campylobacterota; class Campylobacteria; order Campylobacterales; family Nitratiruptoraceae; genus Nitrosophilus_A. The sequence goes on from JAMONM010000056.1 coordinate 199, forward strand.
CTGGATGCGAGCGGTATCGTTTGAGGGCACTATTACGGAAGCGTCGCATACTCCGGCCATTTTTCCGCCGTCTCTGCCTATTAGGCCGACGCTTTTGCATCCGGACTCTTTCGCTACTTCTAGAGCCTTTATCACGTTGGCGCTGTTGCCGCTGGTGCTTATTCCGACGGCAACGTCCCCCTGCTCGGCCAGCGCCTCGATCTGTCTGGAGAAAATATCTTCAAAGCCGTAGTCGTTACCGATAGCGGTCAAGGCCGAAGTATCGGTAGTCAGAGCTATTGCCGGCAAGGCTCTTCTTTCTTTTTTGAATCTACCCACCAGCTCGGCAGCTATATGCTGGGCATCTGCCGCACTTCCGCCGTTACCGAAAAGTATGATCTTCTTTTGGTTTTTTAGAGCCTCGACGCATATCATCGAAGCGGTATATATATGAAACCTCAACTCCTCAAAAACTCTCTCGAAAGTCTTTTGGTGCTCTCTCATCTCTTTTTCGATAATCTCTAACATCTCTTTTCCCCGTTTTTTATTCTCTCTATCAAAGAGGTCGTGCTTTTGCCATCTACAAACTCTATCAATCTAACTTCGCCGGCGATATCGGATCCCACAATCTCTTTGCCTGCATAGTCGGCGCCTTTTACCAAAACGTCGGGTTTTACCCTCTTTATCAATTCGTAGGGGGTATCCTCCTCAAAAACCACTACATAGTCCACAAATTCGAGTGCCGCCAAAATGTACGCCCGCTCAAACTGTGAATTGATTGGACGTTCGGGACCCTTTAATCTCTTGACGCTCTCGTCCGAATTTAGACCCACTATCAACATATCGCCGAGTCTGCGCGCCTCTTCGAGATATTTTACGTGTCCAAGATGCAATATATCGAAACAGCCGTTGGTAAAAACCACCTTTTTGCCTCTTTGGCGAAAGTTTCGAGCGATTTTTTCTATCTCCTCAAAACTCTTAATCCTGCTGTCGGCGCTGATTTTATGCAAAGAGCTCTCGTACTCTTCGATCTCTTCGATAGTAGCCGTAGCGGCCCCCACTTTCGATACCACAACGCCTGCGGCCAGATTGGCAAAATCAGCGGCCTCTTTGAGATCCTTGCCGGCCGCCACGGCAAACCCCAAAGCCGCCAAAACCGTATCTCCGGCTCCGGTTACGTCGTATACTTCTCGTGCGGCGGTAGGAATCTTTACCATCTCCTCGCCGAATATCGCCATACCCTCTTCGGATAGCGTTATAATGACGTTTTCGAAATCGAAACGATTCTTTAAATAAAAACCGGCTTTTTTCAGACTCTCTTGATCCGTGATCTCTATGGAAGAGGCCAAAGAGGCCTCCTTTTTGTTTGGAGTAATCAAAGTTGCTCCGGCATATTTAGAGTAGTCTTTACCTTTGGGATCGACAAAAACCTTTTTACCCTTTTCTCTGCATATAGCCACTACCGCTTTGCAGAGAGCCTCGCTCAATACCCCTTTGCCGTAATCGGAGATCAAAACCAGATCAAAGCGGTCTATAGATCGGCTAATCGCCTCGTATAACCTCTCTTGGCTAGTTTTTGATATATCCTCCTTGCTCTCCTCGTCAAATCTGACTATCTGCTGATGCGAAGCTATAACCCTGCTTTTTTTGCTGGTTTTTCTGCCGCTCTCTTTTACAAGAGCCAAAATGTCTATTTCTCTTTTTTTTAATCTCTCTTCCAGCCATCTGCCGTTTGTGTCCTCTCCGACGACCGAAGCCACGCTGACACGCGCTCCGAGAGCCTTTAGATTGTTCAATACGTTTCCGGCGCCACCCAGCAGACTTTTTTCTTGGGTGATATCCACCACCTGTACGGGAGCTTCCGGCGAGATGCGCTCGCATCTGCCGAAAAGATAGTGATCAATCATCAAATCTCCCACAACCAGTATGGAGGGGGAGCTTTTCTTTAGACTCTTCATGCTTTAGAGCTCTTCTTCGAAAATCTTTTTGATATAGGGGATATCCGCTTTTATTCCCTCTTCCAGGGAGTAGTTGGGAGAATAGCCCAGCTTCTCTTTTGTGGGCTCAATATCCGCCCTCGTAAAAAATTGATACTGTTTTACGTAGGGATTTGGAATGTATTCATATTCAGGATGAATCTCCAGCTCCTCGCACAATATGTCCACCACATCCTTAAAACTTCTCGCCACTCCCGTGGCGGCGTTGTAAATTCCGCTCTCTTTGGCCGAACAGGCTTTGATATTGGCCTGAACTATATCTTCTACGTATACAAAATCCCTTCTAATTTTCTCGCTGCCCTCAAAAAGCCTCGGAGATTCGCCCTTTAATATCTGCAGTCCAAACTGCAGTATCATAGAGGCTGTTTTACCTTTGAAGAACTCTCTGGGACCGTATACGTTAAAATATCTCAGTCCCACTATCAAAATATCATATTTTTTCATGTACTCTTTAGCCAGATTGTCCATCATCAGCTTGCTAAAGCCGTAAACGTTGGCCGGCGCTTCCGCTCCAACTCTGTGGGGGGCCGGCAGTTTCCCGTAAACCGCCCCGCTGGAGGCGTATATCATAGCGGCTCCGTTATCTACGGCCAGATCCAAAAGATCCTTAAAAGCGTTTACGTTGGTACGCACCGTCAAATTCTGGTCCAAAGCCGTGGTATCGCTGATGGCGGCCTGGTGGAAAATATAGTCGAAACCAAAATCCCTAAGTCTGTCTAAGTCCTCTTTCGATGTTATGTCGCCGGCTATTATCTCACCATTGAAACCTATGAGATTCTTGTAATGGCCGAGACTCTTGAGATTGCCGTTTGGGAATCTCTCTTCGTCTCTGAAACGGTCAAAAACCACAATTTCGCATTCGGGGAAATTCTCCTGCAGATAAAAGGCCAGGTTACTGCCTATAAACCCGGCCCCTCCGGTTATCAAGACGGTTTTACCGTTAAAATCTATATCGCTATAAATCATTCTCTCTCCAAACCTTTTATTATTGAAATTGTATCATATAGGCTATCTGCGGCAAAACCCCGCGAATTGTTTTTTCCTATCAAAATCCTTCCCTTTACCCCGGCTCTGATGGCCGCTTCCATATCCGTCGGCTTGTCTCCGATCATCCAGGAACTGTCGGGATCGATATTGTGCTTTTTTATCCCCTCCAAAATCATGCCCGGAGCCGGTTTTCTACATTCGCAACCCTCATCTGGCGCGTGAGGGCAAAAGAGAACTTCAGCTATCTCTATCCCTTCCTCTTCAAATCTTTTCAACATCCATTCGTTCAGCTTCATAAAATCCTCTAACGTATAATATCCCCTGCCTATTCCGGACTGGTTCGTCACTATGATCAAAACATATCCCATTTTCGCAAACTCTCTCAGAGCCTCGAACACACCCGGAATGAACGAAAAATCCTCTATTGAATGCACATATGAGCGATCTTCGTTTATAACGCCGTCTCTATCTAGAAAAATAGCCTTTTTGCCCATTTTCAAACTCCAAAATTTCGATAAAAAAAAGTGATTTTGTGTTACATTTTTATTCATAAAAGAGTCTATAACTTTATTTTACAACTCTTTATCTTTATTAAAGATTTCATCTTTTATAATTATCGGGAGTCGCAAGACCAAAGCACAAAAAGTGCAATATTCCAAAAGGAGTCTAAATGAAAAAACTAGCTATTGTTGGATTGGTAGCTGCCGGTGCTATAAGCTTGATGGCCGCTGACGGCGCAGCTCTTTATAAAAAGTGTGCCGGATGCCACGGCGCTCACGGTGAGAAAAAAGCTCTAGGAAAATCTCAGCCGATCAAAGGCTGGAGCAAAGATAAACTCGTAGAAGCTCTCAAAGGCTACAAAGCCGGAACCAGAAACGTTCACGGTATGGGCGGCTTGATGAAAGGCCAAATGGCTTCTTACAGCGACGCAGATATCGAAGCTGTATCCGAGTACATCTCCAAGTTCTAAATTTTTCGGGCCTACGGCCCGAATTCTACGTCATAACTCCCCGTGGAAAACGCGCAACAACTGCCGATCGGGCAGATAGCGGTATGGTTCGCTCTGCCTTTAGTGATTGCTCTTTTGTGGTTTTTGCTGGACAGACAAAAATAGCCTAATCAGGCATCACCCGTTTATCCTTTCTTCTCTTTTGTAGAGCTTTTTTTCGTTTCTCCTCCATCATAACGGCATCTTTTAGCTCATCTTCGCCGTCAAATCTGGCTCCGTCTAGAAACTTGGAGGTATCGTCAAACTGCCCGGTTCTAAGCCCCCATAACAGAGCCACCAGCCCCAGCGCGCCCAAAAGCGTAGAAACGCCGAGCATCATGGCTATAACGGATGCGCTCATTATCTATCCTTTTTAAAACGATTCTACAACATTACCCGCCCAACTAAAATATGGCGACTATTTAGAAGAGAGACTTAATTTTATTCTAATAGAGTTTCCTACCACCAACAGCGAACTTAGCGACATGGAAATCGCGGCTACCAGAGGGTTTACGTACCCCATTACCGCAACGGGTACGGCCAAAGAGTTGTAAATCAGCGACAACGCCAGATTCTCTTTGACGGCTTTGAAGGTTCTTTTACTGATTTTAAAAGCTTCATAAAGCGCCTCTGGAGAGTCGTCCAGCAAAACCACGTCGCTCACGTTAATGGCCACATCGGCGCCGCTTCCCATAGCCACCGCTATATCGCTCTTTGAAAGCGCTACGGCGTCGTTGATTCCGTCGCCCGCCATCACTACCTTTTTACCTCTTGAGTGAAGATTTTCGATAAAGGCGCTTTTTTGGTGGGGCAACATTTTGCTGCGATAATCCGAAATTCCCAGTGCGGCCGCCACCCTTTTTGCCACCTTTTCGTTGTCGCCGGTAAGCATAACAACTTCGATTCCCATCTCCTTAATGGCTCTAACAGCCTCTACCGCACCCTCCTTGATCTCATCCGCCAACTCGAAAACGGCTACCGCTTTACCGTCAACCGCCACGGCAAAGACGGTGTTTTCGCTCTCTATATCCACCGATATACCAAACTCTTGCAAAAACCCTAAACTTCCGGCTATATACGAGCGTCCGGCGATAGTGGCCTTTATGCCTTTGGCCTGTATCTCCTTAAAATCCGAGAGCTCTTTGGATGCCGGTACCGCCCCCTTTGCGCGCAGAAACTCGGCGACGCCCCTGCTTACAGGATGGTTGGACATGGAAACGAGAAGCGCTATTTCGGTATCCTCCGCATCGCCTAGCCTATGGTAGGTCACTACTGAGGGTCTGCCTTTCGTTATCGTTCCGGTTTTGTCCAGAACCAGCGTATCGCATTTTGCCATAGTTTCCAAAAAAGCGGCCTCCTTGAACAGAATTCTCCTTTTGGCGGCAACCCCGAGTCCCACCAGAGTAGCCATAGGGGTGGCCAACCCCAAAGCGCACGGACAGGCTATAACTATGACCGATATCGCGACTATCAACGCCTTTTCAAACTCCTGCGTATAGAAAAACCATCCCAAAAAAGTCATCGCGGCAATAGACAGAATAGTTATGCTAAACTGTCCCGAAATCTGATTTACAAGTTTTTCAATTTTCGGCTTTTTGGTAACCGCCTCTTCAAGAAGCGAAACTATGTTGCAAAGCAGAGAACCGCCAAAATCGTGCGTTGCTCGATATCTGACAACGCCGTCTAGATCGATCGATCCGCTGAGAATCTCATCACCCTCCTTTTTAAACACGGGATCGCTCTCGCCGGTAAGAGAACTCTCGTCAAAAGAGGCCGAGCCGGAGACGACTATCCCGTCTATGACAACTTTTTCGCCAGGCTTTAACTCTATAACGTCTCCTACTTTGACGTTTTCCACGCTGATTAACGATTTGGTTCCGTCTTTGACAACGGTTACCTCGGTGGGAATCGTACCCATTATGGAATCTAGGGTATCTACCGCCTGTTTTTTACTTAAAACCTCCAGATATTTTCCAACCAGAATAAACGTAACTATCATAGTTACGGAATCGAAATATACCTCGCCGCTACGGGTTATCATCGCGTAAATAGAATATAGATACGCCATCGTTGCCCCGGTGGCCACCAAAAGATCCATATTGACATATCTGTTTTTGAGGGCATAATAAGCGCTGCGATAATATACCCAACCGCTATAAAAGAGCGTAGGCGTGGCCAATACGAATTCGGCGAAATTCAATATATCCTTTATATCCTGCCTCATACCCGTAAAAAAACCCACATATTTGGCTATGGCGATCCACATTATATTCATGGTGGCGAAAACCGCCACCAATATTCTGGAGTAATAGTCTCTACGCTGCTTTACGGCACGCTCCTCCTGAAGTTCCGGATCGTATGGGTAGGCGTTGTATCCTATCGATCTGATGGTTTCGATTATTTTAGAGAGCTTTACCTCTTCGGGATCCCATACCACTCTGGCTTTGTTGTTGGTGTAGTTGATCGACGCCTCTATGACTCCGGGGAGTTTGTGTAAAACCTTTTCGTTCAGCCATACGCAGGCGGCGCAATGGATACCCTCCATAATGAGGCTTATCTGCAAAAAACCGTCATCACGTTTTTTTACATACCTGTTCATAAAACCTTCCAGATCGAACCGCTCCAAATCTCCGCCACTATCGGGTTTTGCCGGTTCTAAGGCGTTGTTTCCGAGCTTGTCGTAAAAACTATCCAACCCCTCCTCTTTTAAAAGGCGATAAACGCCCTGACACCCTTTGCAGCAGAAGTATTTTTTTTGATTGTCTATTTCATCTTCGATCATCACCTTCTCGTCGAACTCCAACCGGCAGTGATCGCATTTGATTTTACTCATATATCCTCTTTCAATCTAAAACGTCCCTCTTTTTTATCCTTTAAGAGCCTATTCCAAGACAGAGCAAAAGAGTGCATCGCTATAAAGCATCCGGCTTCAAATCCGTACATGACCTTTGCGAGGGCGGTGGCAAAGTTGGCGCATGCCTCTCCCGGATCGATAATATATGGCTTCATCGAGCCTGTCAAAACGACGCATTTTTCGGTTCCCAGCTCTTGTATAAACCGTGCGGTCTCAATCATCGTATCTGTTCCGTGAACGATTATCACTCTATCACTTTTAGCCGATTCTACAGCGTTATAGATCTTTCGTCTGTCGAGATCATCCATATTTAGACTATCTTTGTATATCAGACCCGAAATCTCAAACTCCACGTTCGAGTAGAATCTCTCCAATATTCTCTCGACCGCATAGTTGTCTTTGGGAACGACCAGTTTTCCGAGTATAGGATCGTACCGCTTGTTTACGGTTCCTCCTGTATTTACGACAGTGACTTTCACGATACATCCTTTAAATATTCAACCGTATTTTAATCAAATTTTATTAAACTTACAAAAAAATAACGAGAGGTTTTATGGAAGAGAAGTATCTGTTACTGCTTTTGCTTGCGCTTTTTGAACTCTACGAAACTTCATGGCAAAAGAGCGATTCGCTGCTGAAAATGGTAAACAACTCGATTAGACGGTACCGAATAGGAGCCGTAGGCTTTTTTCTCTCTCATCCGGCTTATTGGTTTACGATATTTGTGGCTATGAAGTTCTCTTTATACAATATCTGGATGATTACGCTTTTGATATTAAAGAGCCTCGACATGGTATTTAAATTATGGATAATAGAGGCTCACAACAAAGGAAAAAAAATCGAAGAGATTCTGGGCATACCGCAGGATTTGAGAATTTCGCCGACACTAGTCTATATGAATATGATAATAAATCTTTTTATATTCTATATGGCTCTAAGTTTTAGATTTTGACCCTGTATATTTTGCTCCACGGAGAAATTACAACGGGTTCGAAAAATTCCGGATCGTAATCGTCGAAAACGAACATTCGCACATACATCGATCGCCTCATCTTCTCGTCCAAAATCAAAAACGCCTGATACTCTTTTAAAAATATCACCGATAGAGGCGCCTTGTCCCTGAGTCGCTGGATCTCTTTGACAACTTTGCCCTCAGAATCGTAACCCAGTGTCATAAACTCTTTGATCGGAACTCTCTGATTTTCTATAACGATCTCTCCTTTTTTCTTGTCGATCGCTATTTTGTTCGGGAAAAATATAAACTCTTTCGTGTCCTTAAACATATCGGCATAATATAAAAAACCGGATTTCAACAGCTTTCCGCTTTTTAGGTCTATATTCGAAAACCGTGCGATAGTAGGAAATATCTCCAGCATTCTAAGGGGCATATATAGATATATCTCCACGCTTTTTCTCGGAATTTGAGCCACTCCCAGCCGCAGCTCCTCCAAAAAGATATCCGGATCTATCTGATTGTTCTTTTTGTTGTTCAAAATCAGATCGATTACGGGATATCCCGGCGAGGCCACAGCGTAACCCTTTGCGGTTTCGATCAGAAACTTTTTCGGCACGGCCTCTATTTCTACCTCATCATTCGAGAACCTTTTGTACCACAGACACTGCTGGATATAGGTCTCCACCGAAACTCTGGCCAAAGAGGCCGCAAGCGCGGGCGAATCGGTGGTAAAAATCTTAGAAACTATAAAGTTGTCGTGATTATGCTTTCCACCGTCTATGAGCGTATTTTTGTCGGCGTAGTACCAGATCGGATAGCCGTAATCCCACCAGGCTATAATATAGTCTTTCGGTTCTCCCTCTTTTTTTATTTGAACCAGATCCGCCACTTCAGGTTTCAGCATCACGGTTGGTACTTTGTAATTTATCACGTGAACGATATTGGGAACCAGAGCCAACGCGGCGGTTGCTGCGGTTACTGCAAAAGTGGCGCGAGGTGCGAACCTGGCCGAGAGATACCAAAACAGATACACAAACGAAAAGGCCAAAAACGGAACGGCGTAGATGGTAAATCTCAGCCCTCCCTTTACGGCGAAAAGTCCCAACCCGACGAAAACGAGGCTCAACCAAAAGGATCGTCTTTTGAACAAAAGCAGTATATAACCGATCAGAGAAACCAAAAAAACCGCCGAATGGCCAGATATTCTGTTGGCCAGAGTTACAAAATCTATACCGGAAGCTTCACGAATGGTCTGCATAACCTTGTAAAATTTCAAGCCCTCCTCTATTGTACCCTCTTTGAAGAGATACGAGTCGATCTTTTGCCATACGGCAAAAGCGAAGCCGCTAAAGAGAACAAAAATAGCGATCAATATATAAAACAGATATCGATCGTAATCCTTCGTCAAACCTCTTTTTTCCAAAATATAGTACCCGATTACGAACACAAATTTTAAAATTCCCCACACCGGCAATAGAGCGAGAAATATCATGTTGAGGGCCGGCAGAAAGAGACTCTCCCTCCTAAAAAATAGTGCCATAAAGCATAGATAAAAGATAGCCAAAACATACAACAAATTTCTACCCGGCAGATACAAAAAAGGGTATATCACAAACAAAAGGGCCGCCCAAAAAACATATTTTCGTTCTTTGGTCTCTATTGAAGCCGCTAGAAAATAGAATATAAACATCAATACGGATACGCTAAACATATCGGTATCGTAATAACCTATCATGCTCCTGTTGTAATAGCTCCACGCTACCGAGGCTATCAAAGAGGCGAAAAAACCGACCTGTAAACTACCGTATAGTCTGCCCAACAAAATTATTGGCACCACTATCAACGATGAAAAAACGGCCGGCATATATAACGTTATCTGATCTAAGGAAAAGGGCAAAACCGTCGCCAGCAAAGAGGTAACGAACACTAGGCCTCTATCCGTAAATTCCGGAACTCTTGGATTGAACTGATGCATGTCGTATAAAAACTTCTGGACTCCGCTTGCGAAAAAATAGCCGTCGTTGTTATTAATCATCAAACTGCCGTTCCAGTAAAAATCCTCGAAACCGCTCGCCCAATAGACCCAATAAAGCCGCACTACAACAGCGAAAACATAGGCGATTGCTATGAGTAGAACCAAGACTCTTTCCCGAAATACGATAGACCGTTCCACGCTTTACCTTTTTTACATATTAGTTAACGTTATGATTAAACTCTTTTACTATATTTTTCAATTTATTTACAATCTCTTCTTCTGGCACATTCAAAAGCGCTTCTATATCTTTATTAAGCCGCTCAATATCGTATACGGTAGGTTTTGTAACATAGATGGAGTCATATTTGGTTTTTTGCTCAGTCTCGTCCAGCAACAGCTCTTCAAAAAGCTTCTCGCCGGGTCGAAGTCCCGTAAACTCAATCTCTATTTCGTTCTCTTTGCCGTATAATTTAAGCATCTTTTTTGCAAGATCCACGATTTTTACCGGTTCTCCCATATCGAGAATGAAAATTTCCCCTCCTTTTGCTATGGCGGCAGCCTGAAGAACCA
>JAMONM010000057.1 GCA_027065825.1 Campylobacterales bacterium
AGGAGTCGGATACCAAGACGTTGAGGTTTCAAACAACGGATTCGACAACGGTACGTTAGGTCAGTTGGGAGTGGGTTGGAAAACCAGCATTACGGATTATCTAGATTTCCTGCTCGAAGGTAGATGGATCAGAGATTTTAAAAACGAAGCCAACGACATAGCTCTGACCGCTGGTCTTTCGCTCCCTATCGGAAAAGAGGCGAAACCGGCCCCAGCTCCTCAGCCTGTGCCCGAGCCGGCTCCGCAGCCAAAAGATAGCGATAACGACGGAGTATACGACAACGAGGATCAGTGCCCGAACACTCCTATGGGTATAGCCGTAAACCCGGACGGTTGTCCTCCTGACAGCGACGGTGACGGAGTATACGACTATAAAGACCAGTGCCCCAATACGCCTCTTGGAACAAAGGTAGACTCTGTAGGATGTCCGCTTGACAGCGACGGCGACGGAGTCGTAGACACGTTAGATAGATGTCCGGATACTCCGCAAGGCGTAGCCGTAGATAAAAACGGATGTCCTATCATTATCAATCTGAATATAAATTTCGATTTCAACAGCGCCAAAATTAAGCCCGAGTATATGCCTAAACTCGAAGCATTTGCGGAATTTATGAAAAAGAATCCTAAATACAAAGCCGAAATCCAAGGCCATACGGACAGCATCGGTTCGGCCGCATACAACAAAAAGCTCTCCGAAGCCAGAGCAAAAGCGGTCTATGAGGCTCTAATTAAACTGGGCGTCTCCAAAGACAGACTTTCCTATATCGGATACGGTGAAGAGAAACCTATAGCAGACAACTCCACAAAAGAGGGAAGAGCCAAAAACAGAAGAGTTGAAGCCCATCTTTATTACTAATTCAAAACCCCATATTTCGTCCGGATCTCTCCGGGCGAAAAGGACTGCCCGATGAACAGAGTTTTAATACTGCTATTTGCAACTATCTCGCTAAACGCCGGTTTTTTCGACTCGCTGAACAAAACTATAACCGATTCGGCCAAAGAGTATATAAACACTCCGAACAACAACCAAAACCGCCTGGATTCGACAACGATAGTCGCCGGATTAAAAGAAGCCCTTGCAAAAGGGGTAAAATACGCCTCAAAAACGCTGGGAAAAAGAGACGGCTTTTGGAAAAACCCGGCTGTTAAAATCCCTCTGCCTCCCGACATACAAAAAATTGCCGACTATTTAAAAAAAGCGGGAATGGAGCAATATGTAATCGATTTCGAAAAATCCTTAAATCGCGCCGCCGAGAAGGCGGCTCCTCAAACTCTCTCGATCTTTACAGAGGCGATCTCTCAGATCAAAATCGAGGATGCAAAAAAAATTTTGAACGGCCCTGAAACTGCCGCTACGGACTACCTAAAATCAAAAACATACCAAAAAATTTACGATCTTGTATATCCCATAGTCAAAGAGAACGTTGACAAAAGCGGCTCGGTGAAATATTACAACATGCTAAAGAAGAGTTATGAAAAATACGCAAAGCCCTACACACAAAACGAAACTATTTCCATGCTCTCTTCATTGATAGGGAAAGATCAAAAAAGCAAATCGGAACTAAGCAACTTTACGCAAAAAGATATTTACGATTATACCACCTCAAAAACGCTCGAAGGAATATTTAAAATGATAGCCCAAGAAGAGAGAAAGATCAGAAAAAACCCTCTTGAGCGTACCAGCGATCTGTTAAAGAAGGTCTTCGCAGCGGCCACGAATTAAATACGGGGCAGTCTCCACCCCTTGTGTGCCGCCCAAAGCCTCAAAAATACGGCAAAAACGAATATCGGTATCAAAACCCACTCCCTTTCGCTATCGTAAATTAAAAAGACGGATATTCCTGCCAAAATCGAAACGGTTCCGTAAAAATCCTCCTTTAACATAAACGGTACTCTGTTTAAAAGAATATCTCTTAGCACCCCTCCGCCTACGGCGGTTACGAGTGCCAGCAGAGCAGTACCCACGATACCCAGCCCGGCCTCTATTCCCACCAGAGCTCCTGTTATCGAAAAAGAGGCCAGTCCCACCGTATCGCTGATTAAAAAAATTTTTCCGTCTTCGAGATAACTCCTCTCATGTAGTCTCGCTAAAAAGGCAAAAAATATAACGGCGATTACAATAGCGGTAGGATAGGTATTTTCAAAGGCGAAAGGGAGCTTTAAAACCGTTACGTCCCTAATAAC
>JAMONM010000058.1 GCA_027065825.1 Campylobacterales bacterium
AGAATACCGGACGTTGATACCAAAAACCGGGCTCTGTTCCTTGAAGGGATCAAAAGTTATCAAAAACTTACCGTAAAATTCGGAGCCAGGTATGACAAAACCGACGTAAGGGCAAACAATCTGGACGATCCCACGATAGTAAATATAGCCGATATTCAAAACTACTATCAAAATAAGGATAGTAGAAGCTTCAACGATTTTAGCGCGAACGTTACGGTAAACTATACTTTGAACGAAAAGACATCCTTGTTTGTAGGTATAGGCCAAAGCATCAGGGTTCCGGACGCTCAGGAGCTCTATTTTATAGGCTATATGAACGGAAACTGGAGCAGAAAGGGAAATCCGGATCTAAAAGAGACAAAAAACAGGGAGATAGATCTGGGAATCGAAGGTAGCGTAAAAGATGTGGGATACAGGGTTACGGTTTTTTACAGCGATCTAAAAGACTATATCTACGCGTATAAAACCAACGCGGGAAATCTCTCTCCTACGGCGTACTATTTGACTTGGGCCAACATTGACGCGCATATTTACGGCGCCGATCTATCCTTGGCGGCTCCTTTGGGGGAGGAGTATATTCTAGAGGCCGGCGTCGCATATCAAAGAGGCAAAAAAGACTCTCAGCCTACGGCCGGTATGAGCGATACCGATTTGGCCCAGATTCCTCCTTTGAAAACGAGAGTAGCGCTGAGCTACGATGGAGGGGATTACTTCGCGCGAGCGGAATTGATAGCGGTGGACAAGTATAGAAACTACGACTCCGATAACGGAGAGCAGGAGATTTCGGGTTGGGTTACGATGAATCTGAAAGCTTCGAAAGAGATTACGAAAAATATGGTGCTAAATCTGGGCGTGGATAATCTTTTTGACGCAACGTACGCTGTTAACAACACGTACGTCGGACGCGCTCTTATTGGAGGTTCTCAACCGCTGTTGATTAACGAACCAGGCAGATATCTTTACGCGAATTTGAATCTGAGATTTTGATATAATTTTTTACTAAACATCAAACAACTGGGAGGATGCACCTCCCGTCAAAAGGATTCCCATAGAAGCCATAGATATTGTCAGTATAATAACCGTTGCCTTCTTGGGGAGTTTGGGACACTGCATAGGGATGTGCGGTGGATTCGTCATAGCCTACACTGCCGCCAAAATAGAACCGGCAACCCCAAGAGGCAGACAGTTCGTATATCATTTGGCTTATAATCTGGGCAGGATATCGTCCTATGCTTTAATAGGAGCTCTTTTTGGGTTTTTGGGCGGTATTTTGCTCATATCGCCTTTGACTCAAGGCATATTGTATCTCGCGGTCGGTATATTTATGGTCCTGATGGGATTTTCGCTGCTGGGGAATTTGAAGTTTTTAAACTCGATAGAGGTCTCTTTGACCAGATACTCTTTTTTTAAGAGGCTCTTTTCCAAACTGATACACTCCAAATCGATGCCGAGTTTTTTCTTTTTGGGTATGCTAAACGGATTTTTGCCCTGCGGTCTGGTATATTTTTTTGCGGCCAGCGCCGCCGCCACGGCCAGCCCTTTTTGGGGAGCCGTTGTTATGATCATATTTGGTCTCTCTACCGTTCCCGTTATGTTGGGTTTGGGAACTGTCGCCGGATTTTTGAAAAGTTCCCGTTTTAGAACGGTAATGATAAAACTCGCTTCCGTTGTGATCGTACTGTACGGGATCTATATAGTATACAAAGGCTACTGGTTCATATTCGATCCCGCCGCCTCTATCCATACCTGTCACTAAGGATCGAGATGACTCCCCTGTTTAGAAGGTACGATATCAAAAACATCGGAGAGATAAAGTTTAAAAATCTTCCTCTAAAGAGATTCAATATACTCTACGTGGAGAATTCGCCTCTCGATCAAAAGAGGGCGCTTCCTCTGCTTAGATCCTATGCCAAAAAGCTTTTTGTCGCATCGGACGGAGCCGAAGGGCTGAAGATTTTCAAAAACGAAAATATCGATATAGTGGTTTCGGATACCAAGATGCCCGGACTTGACGGAATCGCTATGTTGAGGGCGATGAAAGAGATCAAAAGCGACATCGCCGTAATTGTTACCGGCGAAAAGAGCGCCGAATGTCTATATGAGGCTATAAATCTGGGAGTGGATAAATATCTCCTAAAACCGGTGTGCGAAAAGGCGTTGAAACTGACGTTAGAGAGCGTAGAGACAAAACTATTTATGGAGAGAGCCAGAGAGTATAACCTGTATATGTTGCATCAGTACAAACACGCCATTGACAACTCCAACATAGTCTCCAAAACGGATATCAACGGGATTATAACTTATGTCAACGAGGAGTTTTGCAACATATCCGGATATAAAAAAGAGGAACTGCTGGGGAAAAACCACAATATCGTCAGGCATCCGGACATACCAAAAGAGGTCTTTGAGCGGTTCTGGAAGACGATTCTGGCGAAAAAGATATGGAAAGGTACGGTAAAAAACAGGGCCAAGGACGGCAGTACCTTTTTTGTAAACACGACGGTTATTCCGATAGTTGACTGGAACGGCAAGATAGTGGAGTTCGTGGCTATCAGGTACGATGTGACGAAAAACGTGCTTTTGCAGGAGAAACTGCAAAAAAAAGAGAGAGAGCTCGAAGCGCTGAACAAAGATCTCGAACGCAGAGTAGAAGAGCAGACTAAAAAATTAAGAGAACTGAATTTAACGCTCGAAAAGAGGATCGAAAAGGAGGTGGAGAAAAATAGGCAAAAAGATAGAATGATGTTCCAGCAGGCCAGATTGGCTTCGCTGGGCGAAATGCTCGGAAATATCGCTCATCAGTGGAGGCAGCCCCTAATGGAGCTGGGTATTCTGTTTTATAAGATAAAAAGAGAGCTGACAAAAGAGAAAACGAATAAAAATATAGAGGAGCTCTATTCGAAAGGGGTTTCGATTTTGGAGAGGATGTCCCAGACGATTGTGGACTTTCAAAACTTTTTCAGACCGGACAAAAAAAGGGAGTTTTTCGACGTTTACGAGACGGTCAAACACAGTATCGCCATAGTTGAGGGTAGTCTGAAAAAGAGCGGTATCAAAATAGAGGTCAAAAGAGAGGCCGATCTGAAAGTATACGGCTATAAAAATGAGTTTTCGCAGGTGATTCTAAATCTGATAAATAACGCGAAGGACGCTCTTAACCAAAACAGTTTGATAGAAAAAAGGATAGAGATTCTTCTGGGTATCGAGTCAAAAGATGGAGAAAAATTTGCGAAAATAGAGGTAATTGACAACGGGGGTGGCATAAAAGAGTCAATTTTGGATAAAATATTCGAACCCTATTTTACAACGAAGCACAGCACTCAAGGAACCGGGCTGGGACTCTATATGTCCAAAATGATTATAGAGCAGAGTATGCACGGCTCTTTGGATGCCCAAAATTACGCAAAAGGGGCCAAGTTTACGATACTGCTCCCTTTGCGGGAAGGAGAACCACGATGAGCAACTGCGGAGAAATATTAAAGGAGCTCTCTATACTTTATGTGGAGGACGAGGATGAGATAAGGGAGATGCTAAAAGACGTACTGCAGGAGGATTTCAAGAGATTCGTAACTGCTCGCGACGGAAGAGAAGGACTTTCGAAATTTAAAGAGTCCCGTTTCGATATAGTTATAACGGATATAGAGATGCCCAAGATGGACGGACTGGAACTGGCGAAGGAGATAAGAGCCATATCCAAAGAGACTCCCGTTATACTTTTGACCGCCTATAGCGAAAAAGAGAGACTGTTCAAGGCTATCGACGTGGGCGTGAGTAAATATCTCGTAAAACCGTTTACTCCCGATAAGCTTCTTGAGGTGGTTTGCGAGATTGCGAAAGAGCATCTCGAAAGACACAGAATGGTAAATTTGGGAGATAGATTTATTTTCGATACGCGAAAGAGGGAGGTCTTGACGAAAGAGGGCGATGTCGTTCCTTTGACCAGAAAGGAGCTGAACTTTTTCGAACTGCTGGTAAAAAACAGAGATAGGGTCGTTACCGTGGAGGAGATTGAGAGCGTCATCTGGCGTGACGAAATCTTTACCGAAGCGGCACTGCGGGCGCTGGTAAAAAGAGTTAGACAAAAGACCGCTAAAGATCTGATAAAAAACTTTCCCGGAATAGGTTATAAACTCTCTCTGCCTCAAGAGGAAAACGATTAAGTTTTGGTTTATTTATGTCATATACTCTCCTTCTATTGCTTCGGCAAAGGTTGATTTCAAAACCCTTTGCCGCTGCCGATGTATCAAATCTTCACACTTTAAACTTACAATTATCTTAAATATGTTTTATAAAAATATTTTTTTTAAATTTAAGGTTTATAACAACTTACATCTATTATAATTCAATCTTGTGAGAAAATGTCAAAGTTGTGACAAATCAATAGGAGGTATTCATGCAAAACCCTGCAGTCGAGTATGATTATACCGTTGCGAAATGGTTCAGTTATCTGGCCATTTTGTTCGGTATATTGGGGATGGGCGTAGGCGTATTGATCGCGTTTCAGCTCGCGTTTCCCGAGTTGAACTACATCTTCGGTCAGTACAGCCTCTTTAGTAGACTAAGACCTATCCATACAAACGTAGTCGCGTATGGATTTACACTCAGCGGGATCTGGGCCACGTGGTACTATGTGGGCCAAAGAGTCCTGAAAGTATCTCTAAAAGAGTCACCCTTTTTGAGCGGATTGGCCAAAGTACACTTTTGGCTCTATTTCGTAACCGCTCTGCTGGCGGTTGTCTCTCTTCTGTTTAGGGTTACCACTTCTAAAGAGTATGCCCAGTTCGAGTGGCCTTTGGATATTCTGGTCGTTGTGATATGGGTAATGTGGGGAATCAGCATATTCGGTCTGATAGGACTCAGAAGAGAAAAGACCCTCTATATATCCATGTGGTATTATATAGCCACTTTCCTGGGCGTCGCCATGCTCTATCTGTTTAACAATATGGCCGTTCCTACATACTTGGTAACAGGTATGGGCGATCCGTTGCACTCTGTCTCTATGTACGCGGGCAGCAATGACGCTTTGGTACAGTGGTGGTTCGGACACAATGCCGTTGCGTTTGTTTTTACAGTGCCTATTATTGCGATGATCTATTACTTCCTTCCGAAAGAGTCCGGTCAGCCGGTTTATTCGTATAAACTATCTCTTCTGTCTTTCTGGGGATTGATGTTTGTGTATCTGTGGGCCGGCGGGCACCATTTGATCTACTCTACCGTTCCTGACTGGATGCAGACTATGGGTTCAATATTCTCGGTTATTTTGATTCTGCCTTCTTGGGGTAGTGCGCTGAACATGCTACTGACCATGAAGGGAGAGTGGAGTCAGCTAAAAGACAGTCCGCTAATCAAATTTATGGTTTTGGCTTCCACTTTCTATATGTTGTCCACTCTCGAAGGGCCTATTCAGTCAATCAAATCTGTAAACGCCTTGGCGCACTTTACGGACTGGATTCCGGGACACGTACACGACGGAACTCTCGGATGGGTCGGATTTATGATAATAGCGGCGATCATGCATATGGCGCCTAGATTCTTCAAAAGGGAAATATACAGCAAGAAGCTGTTGGAGGCTCAGTTCTGGCTACAGACTACGGGTATAGTTCTGTACTTCTCCAGCATGTGGATTGCAGGGATTACTCAGGGTATGATGTGGAGAGCGGTAGACCAGTACGGTAACCTGGCCTACTCTTTCATCGATACGGTTACGGTTCTTCATCCGTACTATACTCTAAGGGCTATAGGCGGGTTGATGTATTTCATAGGTCTGTTCATGTGGGCCTACAACTTCTATAAAACTATGACAGCGGCAAGACAAATTGAGGAAGAACCGAAATTTGCTTCACCGATGGCAGCATAAGGAGGCGTAGATGTTCGGATGGTTGGAAAAAAATCCATTTTTCTTTGCGGTTGGAGTTTTCGTAGTGATCGCGTTTGCGGGGCTGATCGAAATCATTCCAGATTTCGCGCAGGCCTCCAGGCCGCTGGTTGGTACGAAACCGTATTCGGTGTTGGAGCTGGCCGGTAGACAGGTATATATAAAAGATAGCTGCAATGCTTGCCACTCCCAGTTGATTAGACCTTTCAAATCTGAAACTGACAGATACGGCATGTACTCTCTAACCGGAGAGTATGCTTATGATAGACCTTTCTTGTGGGGATCGAAAAGAACTGGGCCAGATCTTCACAGAGTCGGTAACTACAGAACCAGCGACTGGCACGCTAACCATATGTGGGATCCTACCAGCGTAGTTCCCGGTTCGATCATGCCCGCTTATAAACATATGTTTACGAATGTTACCGACCTTGAGACCGCTTTCGCGGAAGCTTTGACGGTAAAAAAAGTGTTTAACGTACCTTATGACAAAGATATCGACGGCGACGGTAAAATCGACGTGGTTCTCGGAGATTCTCCTGCGGATTTCGAGGCGGCAAAACAAAGAGCGCTTCAAGAGGCTCTCGTAATAGCCAAAGAGACCAAGAGAGAGGATCTGGTCAACATGGTAAAAGAGGGGAAAATACCGGAGATCGTAGCGCTGATAGCATATCTTAACAGGTTGAAATAGTATGGAGTTGAAAGAGATACAGGGCTATCTGTACTTCTTCTTCATACTCTTTTTGACGGCTATTCTGTACGGATACATCGTCCATCTGTACAGAAGTGAAAAAAAGGGGGAGAGAGATTACGAAAAATACGGCAAGATGGCTCTGGACGACGAGCTGGACTCCAAGCCGGTAGAGCCTTTGGACGAAAACGACGTAAACGAAAAAAGGAGCGGTAAATGAATTGGTTGAACGACAATGTAAACCAGTTGGCCCTGCTCGGTGCTGCTGCGATACTTATTCTGACTATCGCGATATCCGCCAAATATTTCAAGGATATTAAAGAGGGCAAGAGCGAGGGTGAACTAAAGGATGAAAACTGGGACGGAATAGGCGAATATAAAAACAATTCGCCTATCGGCTGGTCTTTGGCTTTTATCGGAACTATCATCTGGGGAATCTGGTACTGGCTGGCCGGCTATCCTCTCAACGCCTACTCCCAGATAGGAGAGTACAACGAGGAGGTTGCGGCGCATAACGCTAGATTTGAGAGCAAGTGGGCAAATCCTACCAAAGAGGATCTTCTCGGTATGGGTGAAGGCGTATATCTGGTTCAGTGTTCTCCTTGTCACGGTATTGACGCCACCGGTATCGAAGGCAAGGCTCAGGATTTGACCAAAAGATTGCTCAAAAAGAGCGTTCTTGCCGTTATAGAAGAGGGTTCGGCCGCGCTGGGCGATAAAGAGATGGACGGTCAGGGTAAATTTGGCTACTCTATGGGCGAAATGCCTCCGGGCCTTGTAAGCGGAGCTGACGCGGAGGCTGTTGCGGAATATGTAGCCAACGGCTTTAAAGGCAACGAAAGAGGCGCCGAAGTTTACGCCAACGCGTGCGCCAGCTGTCACGGTCCCGACGGAAGAGGTATGGACGGTATGTCTCCAAACCTGAGAGAGTATGACGATAAAATTATAGAAGCCGTTCTCGAGCACGGTAAGCAGTCCGTAATAGGTACTATGCCCAGCTTCAAAGGGATGCTGACCAAGGTTCAAGAAAGAGCCGTTGCGGCTTATATCCGCTCTTTGAGCGAGTAAGGAGAGTGCGATGAACGAAAACAGATCACTATTTAGCCTACACGGATTGACGGGCTTTTTCATTGCGGTTGCGCTGCTGTTGTCCATTTTGGCGCTTTTGGTTACTGCCGCAATTAAAACTCAGCAGGCTACCGCCCAGCAGGCATACGAGATAAAGAATCCGCAAGAGATCAAAAAATTCGGTCCTGACCGATCTAATGAGACTCACGTGGTCGTTTACGGGACTCCGGTAGGCGGCGATAAAATGCATAAATATCAGTTCGTGAACAAATAAGGAGGCCCCAATGGTAGATAAACTGGAGATGATAATAAGCTTTCTGCTTCTTGGTACCGCGATCATCACTCTATGGGCGGTGGCTACGCCGTTTCACGCATACGTAGGTTGATGAGAGGTCTTTTGCTTTCGGGGTTTTTCGCCCCGATGCTCCTTTTTCTTTCCGCTATCGACGCGTTGGCTTCGTTCGTAGTGATAAACGAGGATGTTCTGCCCAAAAAAACGGTGGACAAAATTGAGCAGATGGGTGCAGAGTTAAAGGACAAATGCGGCGTGTGGGTATATCTCGCCGCCAAAAAGAGTCTGGACAATGGCGATATTTTAGCTTTCGAAGAGAGATTGAGCAAAAACTTAAACACTCCCTTTATTTTACTCTCCATATCTGTAAATGATAAAAAAATAGATATCATAGCCAGTGACGAGGTAAAGGGGAAATTCGACAAAGAGCAGATTTTAAGTCCCCTGCCGTGGAGGGGTTCCATACTTCCTCTGATAACGGCAAAATCGAAAGATCCTCACGCCAATATCGAAGCCGGGCTTCTAAACGGCTATGCGGAAATAGTTGAACAGGTCGCCGCCTCATGCGGAGTGGAGCTTGATTCGGCGATCGGCAACCAAAACAGAGTGGTCTTCGATATATTGAAGCTCTTTTTTTACGGAATAATAGCAATAGTGCTCGTTAGGATGATCTATGGCAGACTCAAAAAGAACCGAACGTAACTACTGGCCCCATTTCATAGTTGGGCTTGTCCTCTTTGCGGCTGTATTGGGAGTATGGACCATAAAAGCGGCCATGGATAATCCCGTGGAGCTGGATAACAGTTACATGCTGGATTACCACAACGCGGATGAGGAGATCAACGAGATACTGAAAAAGCAAAGAGTATTCGACAAAAAGTATCGCGTAGATCTGAAAGAACGCAAGATTTCCGCAGGCGAAAATATTTTGACCATACTGGTTACCGATATAAACGGCAGTATGGTAAAAAACGCCGACGTTACTGTGTTGGTTACGAGACCGGAAACTACTAAGCTGGATAAGAAACTAAAAGCCCGAAAAACTTCGCAAGGCTATCAAATAAAGGTGGATCTTGAAAAAGAGGGCAGATGGAATTTCGTGGTAAAAACCGAGATAGAAGAGGCGCAGGGATTTAAAACCTTCAAACTCTCCACATTGGAATGAGACTTCGCGTATATCCTACCTCAAGAGCGATTAGAGCCGCAAAGGAGTCCTATAGATCCAAAAGGGCTCTGATTCCTTTGATGATGACCGCCGAAGAGTTTCAAAAACGAGCTCTCTATGTTCCTCAAAAGAGATACGCCACCGAGGATATCCAAAAACTGATTTTGAATGAGGCCGCCGATTTTTCGAGACTGAAAAAGCTTGGATTCGAGGATGATTTTTTTAAATTTTTCTATTCGTCCGAGCTTTTAATCTCCTTTTTCAAGGAGATATCGAGAGAGAGGGTTCGGTTCGAAAAGATAGCGGCCGGCGACTATTATGCAGAATATAGCGAGCATACCGAAATATTAAAAGAGCTCTACGACTCTTACCGCGAGCTTCTCAAAAAGAGAGGTTTTTATGATGAAATTACGTTGCCGACTCAATATAGATTGAACGATTCTTTTTTAAAAAGATTCGATTCGATAGAGATTGTTTTAGAAGGTATGTTGAGTCTGTTCGAGATAGAGATATACGAACAGATTTCAAAAATTGTATCTTTAAAGATTGAATATACCCATCTTGATACGCTAAAAAAAATGTCACAACGATTTGGGCGGCTGGGAATCGAGTTGCCCAAAGAGGGAATATACGAGATCGATCTGAGGAAAAAAGAGGCTAAAATCGTAAAAAGTATAGATAAATCCGCAAATATTAAGTCCTACACTTTTCAAGCGAGGCTCCAGCAGGTTTTTTTCGTTAAAAACGCCGTTTTTGAGATGTTGAAAGCGGGTATCGATCCGCAAAAAATAGCCGTTGTTTTGCCAAAAGAGGACTTCAAGGAGTTTCTGAACTTTTTTGACGAGAGTAACGGATTCAATTTCGCTATGGGATTCGATTTTTCCAAAAGATCGCTCTATCTGCGTCTAAGAAATCTTTATCTTTATCTCGTGGCCGAGCCTTATCGCAAAAGAAGATACAAAGAGCGGCTTCCGGATATTTTTTCGGAAAAAAATCTTCCGAAAAAGCTGGATAGTTTCGAAAAGTTTAACGAACTCATAGAGGCGATGATTATCGACGACCCCAAAGAAGATACGGATATTTTAAAAGAGGAGCTTGCAGAGTTTAGATATCTGTTTGAGCATATCAAAGAGCGATCTACCGCGAAACTGCTACATCTGTTTTTGGATCGTTTAGCTAGGAGAAAAATCGAAGATATTGGCGGCGGCCAGGTTACTGTAATCGGCATACTCGAAACCAGGGGAATGGAGTTTGAGGGACTGGTTATAGTGGATTTTAACGAAGATGTAGTACCAAAGCCTTTGCAAAAGGATCTTTTTTTCGATTCGAGAGTGAGGGCGAGGGCCGATATGCCTACGAAAGAGGACAGATACGCCTTGCAGAGATATTTTTACGAACGCGCCATAAGCTGCGCCAAAACAGTATATATATCTTCGGTTGAAAACGAAAGTTCGTCTCCTTCGCGCTTTTTGAGGCGGCTGGGAGTAAAACCCAAAAGAGCCGGATTCGAATTTGAAACGGTTAAAAAAGATAGATACGATACCGGCATAGTCATGGAATACGATTTTGCCGCAACCGGGATCTCCGCCAGCAGGCTTAAAACCTTTCTGCAGTGCAAAAGAAGATACTATTACTATTACATCCTGGAGCTTAAAGAGTTCAAAAAGAGCAAAGAGATGTCCGACAGAAGGGACATCGGCTCGTTTTTGCACGAAGTGTTGAAAAGAGTATACGCAACGAACGATAGTTTTTTCGATTCGGAGGAACTGAAAAAAAGCTTTTTGAGCGTAGGCAGAAGTATGGTCAACAGGGAGGATCACTATCTGGCTCTATCTTTGGAGTTGTGGGCGCGAAAACTGACCCCTTTTTTTGAAAGAGAGTGCGCCGATTTCGAAAAAGGGTGGAGAGTCGCGTATCGTGAAAAAAAGATCGAAGTCGCGGTAAACGGAATGCGTTTGTACGGGATTGTGGATAGAATAGATAAAAAAGATAGTCTAATTAGGGTTTTTGATTACAAAAGCTCCTTTAAAAAAGAGACGCTCGACTCGCAAAAAAGCGGGGATTACCAGCTGCCTTTTTACGCCGTATTGTGCGAATCGTTTTTTAAAGAGGAGCTCGAGGGGGTCTATGTCAAGGATCTTGAAAAGGGCGAGACTGTTCCGGTGGAGAATCTGGAAAAGAAGACCGAGGAGTTGATAGAGCTTTTGAATTCTCTAAAAGGTAGAAAGATCTACAGTTTCGATATGTGCGACGATCCGCAAAAGTGCAGATTCTGCCCATACAGTATCTTATGCAACAGAGAGTAGCGATGAAGAGGATTTTGGCTTATGAAGCGAGCGCCGGCACCGGAAAGACTTTTGCGCTCGTAACCAGATATCTTTCTCTTCTGTTTATGGGAGCCAGCCCATCCTCCATTTTGGCGCTGACGTTTACGAACAAGGCGGCCAACGAGATGAGGGAGAGAATAGTGAGCAGGCTAGAGAATCTGGAAGAGAGCCCCGAATTGGCTCAGATAGAGAGCATTACCCAAATGGGGCGCGAAGAGATTTTGAAATTGGCTCCCAGAGTTTCCGAAAAATTTTTAAACGCAGAGGTGAAAATCTCCACAATAGACAGTTTTTTTCTTTCAGTGCTGAGAAGCTTTTTTATGTATGCCGGTTTGAGGTTCGATTTCTCTATCGAACCGGACGAAAAAGAGGAGCTGCTGTATCGCTTTTTGGGCGCGGTGAGGGCTCTTGGCAAAAGCGAGAATATGATCAGGGTGGCTCTTTCGGCGAGAGGAGGGGTCGATAGAGCGCTCGGTACGATAGAGTCCATATACTCGTTCAATGCGGCGGATCTGAGAGTTTCGAAATCGGAGGCGAAAAAAGAGGAGCTTGCAAAAGAGATCGAAAAGGAGCTGAGGTTTTTGCGGGAGTGGATCGAAAGCTGCGAGGAGGCTTCATCGATGGCGAAAAAAGCGCTCATGGTTAACACTCCCCAAGAGATATTGGAAAAGACGTGGATAAAAAAAGAGTCGCTCCAAGATTATAGATACTTTAAAAAGTGCTACCGAAACGAAGCGGATGATATATTTTTCAGACTGAAAGCCTTGATGGGAGAATATCTCAAATCCTCGGAAAAAGAGCTTTTGAATGATTTTTTGGATCTGGCTTTACTGTACAAAGAGACCAGAAAAAAATTAAAAAGGGACTCCAATACTCTCTCTTTTGAGGATTTGCCTCTATTTTTGGCGGATCTGTTGAGAGGAAAAATCAAAAACGACTTTTTATATTTCAGACTCGATTCCAGAATCGATCATATTTTGATAGACGAGTTTCAAGATACGTCTATTTTGCAGTATAGAATTTTGGAACCGCTTATAGAGGAGATCTGCTCCGGCGCAGGTTCTAAAGAGTTCAGGAGCTTTTTCTACGTAGGGGATACCAAACAGTCCATATACCGCTTTAGGGGCGGATACAAGGATCTTTTCGGTTACGTGGCGGAGCGTTTCGATATAGAAGTGATCCCTATGGAGGTGAACTACCGAAGCGCGAGGAATATAGTCGAGTTTGTAAACGAAACCTTCTCGCCCCTTTACAAAGAGGATGGCTACGTAATGCAAAAGGCCGCCTCGAAAGATGAGGGATACGTTGAGGTTATATACGGCGAGGATATTCCAAAGAGCGTGGTTGAAACGGTGGTCTCGTTGAAAAACAAGGGCGTTCGATACGGCGATATGGCGATTTTATGTTTTAAGAACGAGGATGTGGAGATTATAAAAGATCATCTGCAAAAGAGCCTGCCCGACGTTAGAATATCGACCGTTACCACTGCCAGACTTCTGGCGAAAGATAACGTAAAAGCCGTATGTAAATTTTTTGAGTATCTACACTACGGCGAGGATATATTCAAAGCCGCCTTTTTGTCTCTAATAGGGATAGATCCAACGGAAAAGATCGATTCGAAAAAGTACGAGCATCTGCTCTCTTCTCCGTTGCAACTGCTAAAGAGAGTATGCGCCGATTTCGGCATTGACTGCAAAGATGACAATATGTTGGCGTTTATGGAAATTTTGTCTGGTTACGGCGATATAGCCGAATTCGTATCAAACATGGAGAGAATAGACGCCGTTGCGGTTTCGGGGGCGGAAGAGGGTATAAAAATTATGACTATTCACAAATCCAAAGGTTTAGAATTCGAACATCTCGTTCTTTGTGACCGTTTAAGCAGGCGCGCTCCGGATACCTCCTCGCTTATTCTGGATAGGGAAGGTCCTCGAATTAGAGGAGTTTTCAAAAAGATTCAAAATAGAGAGTATGTGGATCGCGAGTATGCCGCCGCCCTGGAAAAGGAGAAAGAGGAGAGCGAGCTAGAGCGTATCAATCTCCTATACGTGGCGATGACAAGAGCCAAAAACTCTTTGAACATAGTGGCTTCTAAAAACGGAGAGTTCGGTTCTATAGGTCTAAAAGAGGGAAAAAGGGGAGAACTGAAATCTTCGCGCACCGAGGATAGGACGGCGTTGGTCAGACTGTATCCAAAAGAGATAAACGTAGCCAGACAGAAAATAGAGACGCAAAATGAGAAAACCGATATCAAAACCAAAGAGATAATTTTCGGTACGGCGTTGCACTACGCTCTCGAAGTTGCTGATTTGAGATCGCCGAATATCGAAAGCTCTATCCATTCCGTTAAGAACAGATTCGGCTTTTACCTGGAGGATTTCGAGATAGAGGATATAAAATGTAGAATAGAGCGTCTAATGGACGATCCTTTTTTCAATGAGCTGGTCTCTTTCGGCGATCTTTTCGTTGAACAGCAGTTAGCCTACGGCGACAAGATTCTTCAGCCGGATCTTTTTATAGTTAAAGACAAAGAGTGCCTGATAGTGGATTACAAAACCTCAAAAGAGTCCAGAAGCGACCATATTCGCCAGATCAGAGAGTATTCCCGGGCGCTGGAGGATATCTTGGAGAGGGGAACGAGGGGGTATCTATGCTATCTGCACGCTACGGGGCCGGAGTGGCTCGAAGTTTAAAGAAACCTAAAATTAAGCTGCTTTTAATAAAAAAATCTGTATCATCTCACTCACCAAAAAGCAATTAAAGGTTTGGGAAAATGAAGTTTACAAAGATGATCAAACCCCAAGAGGTCCAAAGGGACTGGATAGTCATTGACGCCGAAGGAAAGACTTTCGGTAGAATCATTACGGAGATCGCCTCCAAGCTTAGAGGCAAACACAAACCCTATTATACTCCGCACGTGGACTGCGGCGACTACGTGGTAGTGATCAACGCCTCCAAAGTGAACGTGAGCGGAAACAAACTCCAAAATAAAGAGTATCACAGACATACCGGCTATTTTGGAGGGGTCAAAAGCGAAAAACTCGAGGATCTTTTGAAAAAAAACCCTGAAAAGCTTTTTAAACTGGCGACCAGAGGTATGCTGCCTAAGACCAAACTAGGCAGAAAGATGCTTAAAAAACTAAAAGTGTATGCGGGAAGCGAGCATCCGCATACAGCTCAAGTAAAGGGATAATAGATGGCAAAAGTATACGCTACAGGAAAGAGAAAGACCTCCGTAGCCAAAGTATGGATAAGCAGCGGCAGCGGAAAGATCACTGTCAACGGGATGAGTCTGGATGAGTGGCTGGGCGGACACGAGGCTATAAAAAAGAGGGTAAAACTCCCTTTGGCTCTGACGAAAATGGAGGGCAGCGTGGACGTTGTCGCTCAGACTCTCGGCGGCGGATATTCCGCTCAGGCCGACGCGCTCAAGCACGGAATATCCAAGGCGCTGGTGGCTATGGACGAGAGTCTAAGAGCGATTTTGAAGCCCCAGGGTCTGCTCACTAGAGACTCCAGAGTCGTGGAAAGAAAGAAATACGGAAAACACAAAGCGAGAAGATCGCCGCAGTTCTCTAAAAGGTAACTCTTTTGCCCCCTCTTGCGGGGCTCTTTTCTCCAAGGAACGAACATGGCAAGAATTGCAGCCTTATTACTTCTGTTTGCGGGATTGCTTATGGCGCAGCTTAGGGATCTCTCTCCCAAAGATCTTGAAGCCCTCAAAAAAGAGGGTGTGGTGGTAATAGATATCAGAACTCCCGCCGAATGGAGCCAAACCGGTATAATTCCCGGCAGTAAAAAGATAATGTTTTTCGATCAATTCGGCAGATACGATCTCAATAGGTTTATGAGCGAATTTCAAAAATATGTGCCGAACAAGGAGAGCAGATTTATCCTGGTATGCAGAACCGGCAGCAGAACCAAGGCTGTAGGAGAGTTTCTCTCCGAAAAGCTCGGATATAAAAACGCCATGCATCTGCGCGGCGGAATATATGCCTGGATCAGGGAACACAAGCCGTTGCAAAAACAGTAATGCGATTTTTGATACTACTATCTTTGGCGATATCCGTTTTCGCTTCCACTCTTCACCTCTCTATAGGCGCCAGTCCCAGTAGAATAAATCCTATTCTGGCAACTGACAGTGCCAGTGCGGAAATAGCGGGCTGGGTGTTCAGCTCTTTGGTTAAATATGACAAAAACGGCGATATAGTCGGGGACTTGGCGGAGAGTTTCGAGTTCTTGAACGAAAGAGAGCTCCTTTTTAGATTGCGAAAGAATGTTTACTGGCATGACGGCGAGCCTTTTGAGGCCGAAGATGTGGTGTTTACCTACGAGACCATCGTTTCCCCCAAGGTTTTTACCCCTTATGCCAGCCAGTTTAGATTCGTCCAGAGCGTAGAGGCGATAGATTCCCATACCGTTTTGGTAAAGTACAAAAAGCCCTATTTCAAGGCTCTCGAAATTTGGATGACCGGTATTTTACCGCAACATATCCTAAAAAACGAAGATAACCTGATGACCAGCTCATTTAATCAAAAACCCGTGGGGACGGGTCCTTACATGATAAAGGAGTTCGAAGTCTCTAAAGATATCGTTTTGTACGCCAACGACAGATACTACGAGCATCCGCCCAAAATAGATAAAATCGTATACCATTTTATACCCGATCCCTCCACAAACTTTTTGATGCTAAAATCCGGCAAACTGGACGTAGGATCTTTGTCGAGTCTGCAGTATGAGAGGCAGATAGATGATAAATTCAAAAAGAGATTTAACATATACGAACAGATTTCTCACGGGTATACCTATTTGGGATTCAACCTCAAAAGGGAGAAATTCAAGGACAGACGGGTTAGAGAGGCTTTAAGTCTGGCTGTTGATAGAAAAGAGCTGGTGGATATTCTATTTTTTTCTCACGGAAGAGTATGTACCGGGCCTTTTATGCCGGGGAGCTTCGCTTTTGATGAGAGCGTCAAACCCCCGAAAGTGGATCTGGAAAAAGCGAGGCGACTGCTCAAAGAGGCCGGATACGACGAGAATAATCCGTTGGTTTTCGAGCTCGCTACAAACTCCAACAACTCCATAAGGCTCTATGCGGCGCAGATAATTCAATACCAGCTGGCAAAAATAGGCGTAAAAGTCAAGATAAAAGCGATGGAGTGGCAGGCCTTTTTGAATACCGTGGTACATCCCAGGAGGTTTGACGCGGTACTTTTGGGATGGAGTTTGGGGCTGACTCCCGACGCATATCCTCTATGGCACAGCGACTCCGCAAAACCGGGCGGTTTCAATCTGGTGGGCTACTCCAACAAAGAGGTGGATAGATTGATAGTAGAGGCGGAGGCCACGGTGGATAGAAAAAGGCTTTCCGAAATTTACAAAAAGATATTCAGACTCATCGTCGACGATCTACCCTATCTTTTTTTGTACATTCCAAACTCCATCGTCGCCGTCAACTCCTCGATCAAACCGGTCGAGCCGTCTATAATAGGGATTTTCCACAACGAAATAGAGTGGATCAAGCCGTAAATAACTTTTTTTGATTAAAGTGTTCAGTTTTTCTTTATTATCGAAACGTTTTTGAAACAATGAGGTGCAATTTTGAAAAGAGCGACTGTTATGTTCGATCTTGACGGTACTATAATAGACTCTACCGAAGCGATTCTGGAGAGTTTCGAATACGCTCAAAGAGCGCTGGGAGAGAAGATTAGCAAAAGAGATGAAATTTTGGAACTGATCGGCCATCCGCTCGATTTTATGTTTGAACATCTGGGCACTCTGGATGTAGAGAGGGCCGTAAAGGCATACAAAGAGCACTACAAAAAGATCTACCTGGAAAAGACCACTCTTTTAAAAGGGGCCGACGAGGCCGTTTACGAGGCCGCTAAATTTGCCAAAGTGGCCGTGGTAACCACAAAAACCTCTTTTTATTCCCGACTGATTCTTGAACATTTCGGTTTGAGTCCGTACGTGGAGACCGTTGTAGGAAGAGAGGACGTTATAAGGCCGAAGCCTGATTCCGAGCCTGTTTTGAAGGCTCTTTCGCGCGTAAAAGGAGATAGAAAACGGTCCTGGATGATAGGGGATACCTGTCTTGACGCCGTTGCCGCCAAAAGCGCGGGAGTAAAAGCCGTTGGAGTGTTGTGCGGTTACGGCAAAAAAGAGGCGCTCAAAGAGTGTTCCCATCACCTGTGCGAGGATGCGCTGGAGGCTGTGAGACTGATTGGGAAAATAGAGTCCCAGCTACCGTAAAACGCCATCTTTTTAAACTTTTTCTCCCTCTTTTTTTCAATATATTAATAAAGCCTTGTTTAAGAACAAAATGATTACAATTAAGCAACAAACTACAACTGTTTAAGAGGGAGAGAAGATGTTAGAGATCAGATGGCACAGCCGCGCGGGACAGGGAGCCGTGACGGGAGCAAAAGGTCTGGCCGACGTGGTGGCCAATACCGGTAAATTTGTCCAGGCTTTCGCTTTTTACGGTTCGGCCAAAAGAGGTGCGGCAATGACCGCCTACAACAGGGTCGACGACACTCCGATACTAAATCACGAAAAGTTTATGAGACCCGATTATGTTCTCGTGATAGATCCCGGTTTGGCGTATACGGCCGATATTACAGCCAACGAAAAAGAGGATACTAAATATATCATAACCACCCACCTCTCCAAAGAAGAGCTGGTAGAAGCGATTCCCAAACTAAAAGGAAAAGAGGTCTATGTGGTAGACTGTATGCAGATTTCGCTCGACACCATCGGCAGAGCTATTCCCAATACCCCTATGCTGGGAGCTTTGATGAAGGTTTCGGGAATGTTTGATCTTGAATATTTCCAAAACGCTATGAAAAAGGTGCTTTCGAAATTTCCTCAAAAAATCATCGATGCCAATATGGCCGCCATCGAAAGAGCCTACAACGAAGTTAAATAAAGGATAGAAAATGGCAAAAGATATTAAAGATTTGGGATGGAATGAATTGATTCCCGGAGCGGCGCTCTTTTCCTTTACCGAACCGGTAGAAGACGTGGCTGAGGTGCCAATGGATGAAAGGCCGTACGCTCCCACTAATTCGCATCAATACAGCGTCGGAGACTGGAGAGTCGAAAAGCCGGTATTCAACAGGGACCTGTGTATCGACTGTCAATTTTGCTGGGTTTTTTGTCCGGATCTGGCTATTTTGAGCAGAGACAAGAAAATGATAGGAGTTCTTTACGATCCTTGTAAAGGGTGCGGAATATGCGTCGAGGTCTGCCCTACCAATCCGAAATCTCTTTTGATGTTCCCAGAGCAGGTAGATAACGAGGAGGCTCTATCTAAGTGGCCTCAAAAAGATGAAAAGAAAAAGTAAAAGGAATAGAAAATGGCAAAAAAGTATGAACTGAACGAAGTTGAGGTCTGGGACGGTAATATGGCGGCCGCCCAGGCGCTGAGACAGGCTCAGGTGGACGTGGTGGCCGCCTATCCTATTACGCCTTCTACTCCGATAGTGCAGAACTATTCGCAATTTCTCGCTGACGGATACGTGGACGGCGATTTCATTATGGTAGAGAGCGAACACTCTGCGATGAGCGGCTGCGTCGCGGCCTCTGCTTCCGGCGCCAGAGCGGCCACCGCCACAAGTTCCCAGGGTTTTGCTCTGATGGTGGAGGTTCTGTATCAGGCCAGCGGAATGAGGCTGCCGATTGTATTGACCGTGGTAAACAGGGCATTGGCCGCTCCGTTGAACGTAAACGGCGATCATTCGGATATGTATCTTGGACGGGACGCGGGATGGATAAATCTATGCTCCTACAATCCTCAAGAGGCCTACGATCTGACGCTGATGGCTTTTAAAATAGGCGAGGATCTGGATGTAAGACTGCCAGTAATGGTACACCAGGACGGATTTTTGTGCTCTCATACGGCTCAGAACGTAAAGCCGCTTCAAGATGAGGTCGCCATAGAGTTTGTTGGAGAATATAAACCGGTAAATACTATGCTTGACGTTTCCAATCCGGTAACGCACGGCGTTCAGACCGAAGAGGATTGGCATTTCGAACACAAAGCCAGACAGCATAACGATCTGATGAATTCGCCTAAAGTTATCAAAAGGGTTTTTGAAGAGTTCAAGGCTCTCACCGGTAGAGAGTACGATTTTGTCTACAAATACAAGATGGATGATGCCGAGGTTGCGATTTTTGCTCTGGGGACTACAGTAGAGAGTGCCGAAGTCGCGGCCGATAGAATGAGGGAAAAGGGGATAAAAGCCGGCGTCGTCAGTCTTAGAGTGCTCAGACCCTTTCCATTTGAACAGATTCAAGAGGCTCTTAGCGGCATAAAGGCTCTAGCCGTTATGGACAGGAGCGCTCCGGGCGGTACTCTGGGCGCGATGTTTAACGAGCTGAGCGCGGCCATGTTGGCCAAAGGCGAGAGCCCCATAATGTTAAACTACATTTACGGTCTAGGGGGCAGGGATACCACGATAGATCATCTGACGGAGATTTTTGCCCAACTGGACGAGTGTGCGAAGGCCGGAGAGAGAAAATATCCGCTGCAGCAGTTCATCGGACTTAGAGGTCCGAAACTGAGCTTTTATTGATGCGTAAATGAAGGAGAAAAGAGATGACCAAAAAAATAAAGAATCTAAAAGAGTTTTCGCTCTCCAACGATAGATACGAGGGCGGCAACCTGATGTGTCCGGGTTGCTCTCACAACATAATAGTCAGAGAGGTGCTCAACGCCACGAACGATCCGGTTATCGTAGCTACGGCGACCGGCTGTCTGGAGGTTTGTACCGCGGTTTATCCGAGAACCTCTTGGGACGTGAGCTGGATACATATCGGCTTTGAGAACGCCGCGGTGGCAATCGCCACGGCCAGTGCCGCGTACGAGGTCCTAAAAAGAAAAGGAAGACTCCCTGAGGCTACGCAGAAAATGGTAGATGAGGGAAGAGAGCCTAAATTTGTCGCATTTGCTGGTGACGGCGGAACCTTTGACATAGGATTTCAGTCTCTAAGCGGCGCTTTTGAAAGGGGCCACAACTTTATGTACGTGTGTCTGGACAACGAAGTATACGCCAACACCGGAGGTCAGAGGAGCTCTTCAACTCCGATAGGGGCCGCTACAACTACCAGTCCGGCCGGAAAGGTAAGCTACGGCGAGAAGATGATGAAAAAGAGCATGATAGAGATCATGGCCGATCACGGAGCCCCGTACGTTGCTCAAGTGAGTCCTTCAAAATGGAAAGATCTGGTTAAAAAGGTGCAAAAAGGGTTCGAAGTAAAAGGACCGGTCTATATCAACGCTCAAAGTGCATGTACCACCGAGTGGAAACATGCGCCCGAAGACACCATCGAAGTGAGCGATCTAGGTGTTGATAGCTGTGTTTGGCCTCTGTATGAGATTATCAACGAAAGAGACGAGCACGGAATAATTTACAGCACGAAACTAAATATTACTTACAGACCTAAAAACAAGATTCCGGTTGAGGAGTATCTTGCGGCGCAGCCGAGATTTAGACATCTTTTCAAACCGGAAAACAGACATATTATCGATCTATGGCAAAAAGCCGTAGACGCCAGATGGGAATATCTGCAAAAAAGAGAGGAAGCCGGGGTCTGATCCCCTCTTCTCTTTTCCTCTTTTTCTTCCGATTTACACTTTTATGATAAAATTCTGACAATTTTGAAACTAATAAAGGGGTTTTCATGCCTTTACTGGAGAGTTTTACGGTAGATCATACCAAAATGGAGGCCCCGGCCGTCAGAAAGGCAAAGAGCGTCTCCACTCCCTCGGGGGATATTATAACCGTATTCGATCTGAGATTTTGTCGTCCCAATAGGGAGATTCTGCCCCAAAAGGGCCTTCATACCATGGAACATCTGATCGCTCAATATATGAGAGAGCATCTAAACGGCGAGGATGTCGAGATAGTAGATATTTCGCCCATGGGATGCAGGACCGGTTTTTATATGAGCGTAATAGGTAGCCCCTCCGAGCTGGAGGTTGCGCAGGCTCTTGAGAAGAGTATGAGAGATATTGCCGCCATAAACGATATATCGAAAATTCCGGAACTGAACATATATCAGTGCGGCAGCTGCTATCTGCACTCGCTGTCAGAGGCGCAAAAGATCGCTCAGCATATTTTAAAAAACGATATCAAGATTCTTTACAACGAGGATTTGGCGCTCGATACGGAGTCAATAGAAGCTGACTGCGAGGTGGATCCAAAGAGCGTAAAAGTAATAGGAGAGTGAGATGGTGGTCGCGGTACCGGTGGATAATGAGAGTTTCGAGGAGGCGAGGGTCGTTCCCATAAGCGACGCAAAAGGCTTTTTATTGATGGAAGTGGAGGGGGGAAAACTGTTAAAAAGCGGTTTTTTCTCTACTTTGGGAGAGGAGTTTTTTGATTATATCGTGGTCGCATCCAAGAATGAGGAGCTCGAGGAGATATTCGATTTGGGAGCCAGGGCTCTATTGGGCAGAAAAGGGATGTATATGGAAGAGATAATCGAGGCGCTGATGTTTGCCGAACTGGACGAGATTCACTAAAGGAAAAACTATGGCGAAATATACTCTGTGGCATAATCCAAGATGCGCAAAAAGCAGAGAGGGATTCAAAATTCTCGAGGGGCTCGATGTGGAGATCAGACGATATCTGGAGAATCCGCCTGACTGCCGAGAGCTTAGGGAAATTCTAAAAAAACTGGGTATGAAACCGACGGAGCTGGTTAGAAAAAAGGAGAAGCTCTTTAGAGAACTCGGTTTGAAAGATGCTTCGGAGGAGGAGATTTTAAAAGCGATGTGCACACATCCCAAATTGATAGAGCGCCCTATTCTCATCAAAGGTGAAAAAGCCGTTCTTGGCAGGCCTCCCGAAAGATTTTTGGAACTGATAGATGAGAATAGTTAAAACCGATGACGAGAGCTTTACGCTTTATAGCGACAAATATGAAGAGTGTTATCATAACGTTAAAGACGGAGCTTTGCGCGAGTCTTTATCAAAACATGTAGAGCCGGCTCTTGATGAGTCTCTTTGGAAGAAGAGCAGTCTAAAGATTCTCGATATCTGCTTCGGGCTCGGCTACAATACCTTAGCAACCCTCTATTTTTTACGAAAACGCGGTTTTGACAAAAGGGTCAAAATCGTCTCTCCCGAGCTTGATAGAGAGCTGGTGCGATCCTTGAGAGAATTTAAATATCCAAAAGAGTTCGAGGAGTTTCGGGAGGTGATAGAGTCTATATCAGAAACAGGATGTTATAAAAGCGAGAATTTCGAGGTAGAGGTCCGTTTTGAAAACGCCAGAGAGACTCTGATGGAGATAGGGGATATAGATATCGTCTATCAAGATCCTTTCAGTCCCCGCAAAAATCCGGAATTGTGGACCGTTGAGTATTTCGCCTCTTTGTACGCAGCCACTTCCGAAGAGGCTATTGTTACGACCTACTCGGTAGCTTCGGCAGTAAGATTCGCGATGTACGAGGCCGGTTTTAGAGTCTACGAGCGAGAGATCGAAGGCGTAAAAAAACATACCGTTGCTTCCAAAAGAGCTCTGCCTTTTAAAGAACTCGATATCAAAGCCAAAATGGAGCGAAGCGACAAAAAGGCTCTCAAAGATGAGGATCTGGCTCAAACGATATAGCGTCTTGCTGCTTTTGGTCGCTACATTTTTGATTTTCGGCATATATAACTACAACTCTTTTAGATCGCTTTTGGCTAGAGAGTCTTTTGAAAGAGCCAAAATAGAGATAGAAAACGAGATAGAGAACAAGCTAAAAAGTACAATGGCCATAGCTTTGACGATCGCCGAGAGTATCTCCGGGACCAAGGATATGGACTCCATCGTAGAGAGCGTCTCCGATCTTCCTGAAATCTATAAACGATATACCAAGTACAAAAACGTCTGGATAGAGCTGGTAGATTCCGATCAAAACGTAATTTTTAGAAGCTGGGACGAAAAGAGGGGTGACAAAGCGTTGAGTATGCAAAGATATCCCGGCTTTGTATCCACGATCTCTTTGAACAAATACACTTTGGCCCTGTACGCCATAGCTCCGTTTCAAAAGGAGGGGAAAAACGGCGGTTACGTGAACGTTATTACGCATTTCAACTCTATAATAAAGAATCTGGAGCGCTACGGATACGATATAGTGGTCGTGGCGGACAGAAAGTTCGCCAACAGCCTCGAATATGCCAGATCCGATCGCTTTCTTGAGGGTTACTATGTGGTCAATTTCGAGCCATCGATAGAGACGCTTTCCGTGATTTCCAAAATAGGAATAGATTCGATAATTCAAAATGAAAACTATATTTATACCGAGGACAGGTATATTTACAAATTTGCCCTGAGGGATTTTAACGGGG
The DNA here is from genome assembly GCA_027065825.1 of Campylobacterales bacterium. Lineage (GTDB taxonomy): Bacteria > Campylobacterota > Campylobacteria > Campylobacterales > Nitratiruptoraceae > Nitrosophilus_A. The sequence goes on from JAMONM010000058.1 coordinate 23,757, forward strand.
AGATTCTGGGATGGGCTTTGGTGGTTAAAAGCGGAGAGAATCTGAATCAATTTCTGTACAAGAACGAGATTATCAAGCGACTTTTCGTTCTATTTTTCGTGGTTTCGCTTTTTGTGGCGCTGATAATATATCTATATACCAAGGATAAAGAAAAGGCGCTAAAAAAGCAGGCGGATTACTACTTTAAGATATTCGATTCGCTGCAAGAGATTTTAGTAATCTATTCCGGGAGAAAACTGAAATACGCCAATCGACGTTTCTTGGAGCATTTCGGAAACTTCAACAGCGTAGAGGAGTTCATATCAAGATACGGTTCGCTCGAACGTTTTTTTAGGCCCAAGGAGGGTTTTTTATATTCGGTGGAAGAGGGCGACTGGCTTGAAAAACTTCTGCAAGAGCCATCCGCGAAGATATTTATAGATTTCGAGAGAGAGTTTTACGTGTTTCAGGCAAAGGCCTCAAAGATAGAAAAGGAGGATATCGCGATAATTTTTACCGATATTACGGACGAGTATAGAAATCGCCGCAGATTAGAGGAGGAGGCGCGAAAAGACAGACTTACCTCTTTGCTTAACAGACGCTCCTTTGATCTCTCTTTTGCCGAAATCGTGAAAAACCACAAAGAGCCGCTCTGGCTCGCTATCGCCGATATTGATCATTTTAAATCTATTAACGACAGATACGGGCATAAAAAGGGGGACGAAGTTCTAAGGGAAGTCGGTTCTATTTTAAAAGGAGCCGTAAGGGAAGAACCGGTCTTTAGAATCGGCGGCGAGGAGTTTGCTATAATTGTCGAAGGCATAAACAAACATGAGTTAAGATCGCTTTTACAAAGAGTTAATATGAAAATAAAGAGCGAAACCTTAAAAAGAGTGGGTTTTGCCGTAACCGTAAGTATAGGGGCCGCTAGATTTCGACACAAGGGGGCCGAAGATCTGTTCGATAGAGCCGACGCCGCTCTGTACGAAGCTAAAAGAGGCGGACGCGATACGGTGGTGATAAAGGATTTTTGATGATCGACGAAAGAACCAAAAGAGCGATTTTATCGCTGGCCAGAATAGCTATCAAAGAGGAACTGGCATCGCACAAGGAGCTGAACGAAGATGTATTAGGGCGTCTTTTGGAGATGTTTCCGACTCTAAAAGAGCCTGGAGCTGCTTTCGTTACGATAAAGGAAAGGGGATCTTTGAGAGGATGTATAGGCTCTTTGGTAGCTTATCGTCCACTTTACGAAGATGTGATACAAAACGCCAAGGCGGCCGCATTCTCGGATCCGAGATTTCCGCCTTTGTCCGCAGAGGAGTTTGAGAGGATAACTATTGAGATCTCTTTGCTAACTCCTCCTAGACCTGTTGAATACAAGGACCGAGAGGATCTAAAAAACAAGATCGTACCGTTTAGAGACGGAGTCGTTTTGGAATATAATGGGAAAAAGGCCACTTTTTTACCTCAAGTATGGGAAGAGCTACCCGATTTCGACGCTTTTTTCGCGCATCTGTGCATGAAGGCCGGACTAATGCCCGAGTGTCTGAGACTTCATCCGGATATATCGGTATACGAAGTGGTGAGTTTCAGCGAAGAGGAGATTTAAAAACTCTCCAATAACGTATAGACGGCTCCTTCAGGTTTTAGTTCGCTTTTGTAAAGACCTATTTCGTTTACTACGCTCAGTATCGGCTTTTTGTTGAATCCCGAGACGGTTTTGTAAAGACCTTCGAGATCCGATATACCCTTTATTCTGGCCAGAGTTACGTGCGCTACGAACTTTTTGTCGAACTTTTGGAATCGGGATGCTATCTGTCGTTGTATGAGATAAACTCTTTTTTCTTTTATCGGGGTATAAAGAATTCTGGGCGGTTTTCCAAAAAGAGCTAGGCCTATACCGGGAGCTTCGAATTTTTCGTATTTGATCCCTTTTAATCTATTTATCGCCTCTTTTGGATCGTATTCTCCCAAAAATAGATACGTCAGATGAAGGTTTTCCGGAACCACCCATTTTGCTTTTAATGTTTCGCAAAAGGTTTCGCGGAGCTCTTCATACCTCTTTATTTTTGCGGGCGCGGCTATAAAGAGTCTCATCAGTACAGCGCCATTATTTTGTCGATTTCGGACCATGTAAGGTCCGATTTTTCCTTAAATATATGATATAGATATCTTGCGAACATATCGGTTTCGATATTAACCCTACGCCCGGCAAAAAACTCTCCAAAGAGTGTGTTTTCAAGCGTTATGGGTACCAAAGTTACCCAAAAACCGCTCTCATAGACGCCGTTGATTGTGAGACTGACCCCGTCTACGGCCACGCTTCCTTTCGGTACGGCAAATTTTATGATATCTTTTGGGACCTTTAGATAGAACTCTTTGGCGTTGGTTTTAGGGACGATCTTCTCTATGGTTCCTATCGCGTCTATGTGGCCCTGTACCAGATGCCCCTCGATTCTCTCCCCCAGTCTCATGGCAGGTTCGATATGGACTTTACCGCTGAAATTTTCCAGTGCCACCATATTTTTCGTTTCGTCTCCTATCTCTACGGTGAAACCTTTTGAAAAGAGTTCCGTTACGCTGAGACAGACGCCGTTTACGGCGATGGAATCGCCCAGTTTCGGTCTATGTTTCGCCACGATAGATAGCTCGGTGCCGTCGAAACGGTCAACTTTGGCTATTTCTCTGATAAGGCCGGTAAACACATCGTTTCCTTGATTTTGATAGACGATTATTGTATAAAACGTTAAATAATTATAGCCAAAACTCTCAAGGAGAGATATGAAGTTCGACATTATCGTTATAGGCGGAGGACACGCAGGAATAGAGGCCGCGTTGGCCTCTGCGAGAATGGGTATGAAAACTATGCTGATGACCATGCTGGTGGAGCAGATCGGAGCAATCAGCTGCAATCCGGCCATAGGCGGATTGGCTAAAGGACACCTGGTAAAGGAGATCGACGCGTTGGGGGGACAGATGGGTCTATGTACCGACGCGGCCGGAATTCAGTTTAGAATACTCAACGCCTCAAAGGGCCCGGCTGTGCGTGGCAGTAGGGCCCAAATCGATATGGATAGGTACAAAAACTATATGAGAAATCTGATTCTAAACACCCCCAATCTACACGTTATTCAAGAGAGTGCGGAGGAGATCGTCGTAAAAAACGGAGAGGTTGCGGCGGTAAAGGGGTCTTTGCAAAATCTATATCACGCCAAAAAGGTTATAGTGACTACCGGTACCTTTTTAAAAGGTGTAATCCATATCGGAGAGATCAAGCAAGAAGCCGGCAGAGCGGGCGAATTTCCATCGGTTAGATTGAGCGACTCTCTAAAGGAGCTGGGTTTGGAGATGGGACGTCTAAAGACCGGTACGTGCGCTAGGATCGACGCAAAGAGCATAGATTTTTCAAAAATGGAGATTCAGCCTGGCGACGAGAACCCGACTCCTTTTAGTTTCAGAACGGCAAAGGAGGGCTTCGCCCCAAGACAGCTGCCGTGCTATATTACCTACACCAATGAAAAGACGCACGAAATCATCGAGTCAAACTTTTCGAGAGCCCCTCTTTTTACCGGTCAGATCGAGGGCGTAGGCCCCCGTTACTGCCCGAGTATAGAGGATAAGATATACAGGTTTAGGGATAAAGAGAGACACCATATATTCGTCGAACCTCAGACCTTTGAGGCTACGGAATACTATATAAACGGAATGAGCACCTCTTTGCCGCCGGATGTTCAGGAGGAGATGATAAGAAGCGTCAAAGGATTGGAGAAGGCCCGTATCGTCAGGTACGGATACGCTATCGAGTATGATTACGTCCAGCCTACCGAGCTTGATCACACTCTGCAGACAAAGGCTATAAAGGGACTCTATCTCGCCGGACAGATCAACGGAACCACCGGTTACGAGGAGGCCGCGGCTCAGGGACTGATGGCGGGGATCAACGCCGTTTTGTCGATTAAAGAGGAAGAGCCTTTCATTCTAAGAAGAGATGAGGCCTATATAGGCGTTTTAATAGACGATCTGGTTACGAAAGGAACGAACGAACCGTATAGGATGTTTACTAGTCGTGCGGAGTTTAGGCTGCTCCTTAGAGAGGACAACGCCGATTTGAGATTGATGCCCTACGGCAGAAAACTGGGACTTATAGACGAGGATACCTACTATAAAATGCTCAAGAAAAAAGAGGAGATCCAAGATGGCCTGCGGATTTTACAAAACAGCTATTTAACTCCCACCAAAGAGACTCTGGAGTTTCTGGAATCGATACACGAGCCCAAAATTACGGATAAGATATCTTTGAAAAAGCTGGTCTCCAGAAAGAGCTTCGATATGGAGAAACTGGAAAAAGCGGCGCCGGAAATTTCGAAATTCAGCCGCGAAGCCAAAGAGCAGATACTAATTGAGGCAAAGTATGATCAATATATATCGAAGCAAAGAGAACAGATCGAAAAAATGAAGGAACTGTTGGATCTTAAAATACCTCGAGACCTCGATATCGACTCCATTTCGGGTCTTTCCAACGAGGTCAAGGAGAAGTTGAAAAAATTCAGGCCCGAAACGCTGTTCGCGGCTTCGAGAATCAGCGGCGTTACGCCGGCCGCCATCGAGATTTTGCATATATATATAAAAATGAAGGAGAGGGGAAAGAGAAAATGAGACTCTATTTTTACGCCAAAACGGGACATAGGGTGGGTCTTGATAGACTAAGGAGAATAAAGAGTTTGATAAAGGAGTTTGAGGAGTACGAACCGCTGTTGATGGTTCAGGACTTTAGGGCGGCCGATTACGCCAAGAGAGAACTGGGAATCAAAAGAACCCTCGGTATAGACGACGTTAGAAACATGGCCAACGTTTGCGAACGAGGAGATGCGGTAATTTTCGATAGCGACGAATTCAACGAAAGTATGCACGCTCAAATGTGCGATTTCTTTTCGGATTTCGTAAGGATATCCTATTCAGCTTTGGAGGAGCCTAAAAACGGAGAGATTTTGATCAATCCCTATAAAGGAGGCGACAACAGGATAGAGGCTCTTTTGGTGGAGAAGGATTATCTAAACGCTAATACCGTAAAAAAAGGGAGCTACTTTTTTTACGGAGACGAAGATTATGAAAAGGAACTGAAAAAAATAGCCGGGGCATTCAAAGGAAGAGAATTTTCTCTGCTGGAGGGCTTTTATTTCTTTTTGGATTACGCGAAGGAGCTAAATGAGTGTTTTGAGAGGATAGAGGAGATAGAGAACTACGATAGGACGATAAAAAGCGCATCAGTATTTGTCACCTCCTCCTGGCAGAGCGCGATAGAGTCCGCCGCGGCCGGCGCCAGGACCATCTATCTTGAAAGGGAGGGAAGATTGTGCTTTGAATGCGACGTTCTGGATTTTCTGGGGATAGAGAGGGTCGATAATATTGATAACGATTATCTTTTTAATATGGTTGATGGCGGAAATGGCGTTAAAAAAGAGATTTTTGATGAAAAAAATGTGACAAAAGCCGCACAAACCATAAAATCGATGCTTAATTTATGATAATTTAATTTCCGTTCATATAAAATTAACTCGACATTAATCACTTTTTGAAAGGAAGTCATTATGGCGGATCAGAAAAGACGCGACTTTATCGGTATGGTCTTTGGCGGTTTCGCTGCAGCCGGAGGAGCGGCGGCGCTATATGCCATGAAGAGAACATGGGATCCGTTGCCGAGCGTTATGGCGGCAGGTTTCACGACCGTCGATCTATCTCCGATGAAGCCAGGAGAGTTCAGAACGGTTACGTGGAGGGGAAAACCGATTTTTATACTCAAAAAGGATCACACCGATCTTAAAAAGTGTGACGATGCCGATGTAAAGGTAGGCGAAGGAGACTATCTGGTTAGAATCGGACTCTGTACCCACCTGGGATGTATTCCCGCATGGGAGCCCGGCAAACAGATTTTTAAATGCGCATGTCACGGTGGAGAGTTCGACGCCTGCGGAGCAAACACCTTCGGTCCACCACCAAGACCTCTGGATATACCTCCGTTTAAAATCGAAGGAACCAAACTGGTACTCGGCGAAGAGGGACCTGAATACAAAAAGTTAGTCGGTAAAGCGTAAGGAGCGGGATATGGCACAGTTCGAGAAAGCTAACAGCGTTTACGAGTGGCTCGATCAGAGACTTGCTCTGACGAAGCTCACCAAGGTATTGATGACGGAGTATTGGATTCCGAAAAACATCAACTTCCTCTGGGCGATGGGCGTGGTTTTGATGACCATGTTCAAAATACTGCTCATTTCGGGAATCTTTCTTTTGATGTATTACAAGCCGGATACGAAACTGGCTTTTGATAGCGTTAACTACACCATCATGCAAGAGGTCTGGTTCGGATGGCTTTGGAGACATATGCACGGTGTCGCCGCCTCGGTGGTGTTTTTGGTGATCTATATCCATATGTTTACGGGTATATATTACGGCTCTTACAAAAGAGGCAGAGAGATGATTTGGCTCAGCGGTATGCTGCTGTTTGTTACCTTTAGCGCCGAGGCCTTCAGCGGATATATGCTTCCTTGGGGACAGATGAGCTATTGGGCCGCTCAGGTTATTACAAATCTTTTCGGCGGAATTCCTTTTATAGGTGACGAGCTGGTTATCTGGATCAGAGGTAACTTCTATGTGGCAGACGCCACTTTGACCAGATTCTTTATGTTGCACGTCCTGCTTTTGCCTTTGGTTATCATGGGAATTATAGGACTCCATTTTTATAGCCTCAGAATTCCGCACGTAAACAATCAAGAGGGCGAAGAGATAGATTTCGACGCCGAAGCGGAAAAATTTAAAGCCGGTAGAAAAGCCGAGGCAAAAGTTATTCCTTTTTGGCCGGTCTTTATCAGCAAGGACCTCTTTGTTCTGGGCGTATTCATGATTTTCTATTTCTATCTGGTCTTTTACCATTACAATTTCGCGATGGATCCGATCAACTTCGATCCGGCCAATCCTATGAAAACTCCGCCGCACATATATCCTGAGTGGTACTTCCTGTGGTCTTACGAAGTTCTAAGAGGATTCTTCTTTGACGTAGGTCCGCTTTCGGCAATGGATATTGGTCTGATGGCTTTCGGTATCGCCAACGTCATTTTCTTCCTTATGCCTTGGCTGGACAGATCGCCCGTAGTCGCTCCTGCTCACAAGAGAGGCCCCTTCTTTATCTGGTTTTGGGTTCTTCTTGTAGATATGATCGTTTTGACCATATGGGGTAAGCTACCTCCTACGGGTATCAACGCCTGGATAGGCTTTTTCGCGTCAATTACGTTTTTGGGGCTGCTACTGGTAGCGCTGCCGATGATTACCAAACAAGAGGCTAAAAGAGCAGGAGGTGCCGCATGAGAGAGCTTAAAATTCTGGGTGTAGTGATACTATTTACCTTGATTACCTATTGGGGAGTCGAGCCGTTCGCCCACTCCCAGATGCATGCGCACCATGAGCCTGCTACTTTCAAATACGAAGATATAACGCCTTTGGGGAAAAAGGGCAATCCTCAAAGGGGTGCCGAAATTTTCGCGAACGCCGGCTGTACGGGCTGCCACTCCGTAAAGTCTCAGAATCTGCCCGCTCCTATGGATCCGGTAGCGGCCAGCGCCAGCTACGGGGTTAATCCTCCGGATTTGAGCGACGCGGGTGCTCTGTACGATCCGAAATATCTTGCCGCAGTTATAAAAAATCCCGCTCACGCGATGAAGCTGGATCATAAATTCAACGAAAACAGACCTTTTCCTATGCCTAACTTTTACGGCGTAGGCGGCGATCTGGATCAAGAGGTAGCCGACATAGTGGCCTATTTGCAATCTATAGCGCCTAAAGAGGTAGAGCCCAAAGAGGCTTTCGTTAACGCCTGCGGCAGATGTCACGATATGAAGTATGACAACTGGTACGTAATCGGGCCCAAGCCAAAAATGGATACCGAACTGGAAGAGGCACAGTTTAATCTTAAACACGCCGAGTATCAGGAAAACCTGAAAAAGTATCTGGGAACCAATCCTCCGGATCTATCTATGTATATCAGATCCAGAGGCCACGAGTATATCAGGGATTTCATCGAAGATCCTCAAAAGATTCTCCACGGAACCGCAATGCCTAGAGTCGGTTTGACCGAAGAGGCTACGGAAAAAGTGGTTACCTATATGGAGAACGTGGGTGACAGAAAGAAAGAGAAAAGAGAGTCTTTGGGACCTCTGGTACTACTCTATTTCATCATTTTCGCTCTTCTTGCCTACGCGTGGAAGCAGAAGGTCTGGAGAGACGTACACTAATTTCAAGAGGCTTTCGCCTCTTGAACAGCTCCGTTAATCTTTCATAGCTCTACTTTAATCAATTTTCTGCTAAAATCGTTCCAGAAATTCGGTAAAGAGGAATATATGTTAATAGACCAGTACGGAAGAAAAGTCGATTATCTGAGAATTTCGTTGACCGAGCGATGCAATTTCAGATGTCAATACTGTATGCCGGAAAAGCCTTTTTCATGGGTACCGAAAGAGAATCTGCTAGATTTTGAGGATCTGTTTAAATTCGTCAAGGCGGCTATTGACGAAGGTATAACGAAAATTAGACTTACAGGCGGCGAGCCGACTCTCAGAGCGGATCTGGATAGTTTTATAAAGATGATCTGCGATTACAAACCCGATATAGATCTGGCCATGACCACAAACGGCTATCTTTTAAAGGATATCGCGCACAGACTCAAAGATGCCGGACTAAAGAGACTGAACGTTTCATTGGACAGTCTCAACCCGAAAACCGCGGCCATCATAGCAGGCAAGGATGTTTTGGATAACGTTTTGGCTGGTATCGAAGCGGCTCTGGATGCGGGATTGAAGGTAAAGATAAATATGGTGCCGCTAAAGGGCGTAAACGAGCATGAGATCTGCGATATTCTCGATTTTTGCAAAGAGCGCAAAATACAGGTGAGATTTATAGAGTATATGGAAAACGTCCACGCCCACAGCGAGTTAAAGGGAATGCACGGCAAAGAGATCCTAAATAGAATAAAACAGAGATACGATATAGAAAAGATAGGCCGCCAGGGCAGTAGTCCGGCCTTTTTATATAGAATCAAGGGCGAGGAGTATATATTTGGACTTATAGACCCTCATAAACACGACTTTTGCGAAAGCTGTAACCGAATAAGGCTGACGGCCGAAGGCTATCTCATTCCATGTCTCTATTTCGACGAGGCTATGAGTATCAAAGATGCGGTCAAAGAGGGGGATATAGATCGTGCCGTGGTAATTTTAAAAGAGGTTCTTTCGAACAAGCCTAAAGAGAACAGATGGAACGAAGGCGATTCGGAGGCCTCTTCTAGAGCCTTTTACGAAACCGGAGGTTGATTGTGCCGTATCTTGTAGAACATTTTTATTCCCTTCAGGGTGAGGGTAAATTTATAGGTACGCCTTCGATATTTTTCAGATTCGGAGGATGCAATCTGAGTTGCAAATCCTTCGGAGAGTATTTTATAAAGGGTAAGAAAGTCTACGGCTGCGACAGTCTAAGAGCCGTTAACAGAACTCTTTTCGAGGATGAATGGAAACGGGTGGAGGATAGTGTCTATTTGATAGATGTTTTGAAGGACTATCTGGAGAATCTAGACTTTAGGCCTCACGTGGTCATAACCGGAGGCGAACCTCTGATATATTGGAACGATAGGGTTTTTTACGGTTTCGTGGAGTATCTGATCAACGAGGGTTTTACGGTTACGATCGAAACCAATGCTACTCAAACTATAGATTTCGAGCGATTTGGTGCCTACAAAAGCGTGATATTCGCCATGGCCGTAAAACTCTCCAACAGCGGCGAACCCTACGAAAAGAGAGTAGTCAAAGAGGCGATCGCCGCGATTGCCGAGAATACGGATTACAGTTTTTTCAAATTTACTCTTGATCGCTCCGTTATAGAGATGAGAGCTTATGAGGAGATCGTCGACATAGTGGGGGACTATCCCCATATAGAGGTCTTTTGTATGCCTCTTGGCGACAACAAGGAGACTCTTTCAAAAAACGACAAAGTCGTTGCGGAATTCTGTATGATTTACGGATTTATATACAGCGACAGACTTCAAGTTAGATTATGGAACAGACAAAAGAGAAGATAGATGAAAATTAGAAAACTGTTTAAATTCGAAAACGCCCATATCGTTAGAAACTGTACCTCTTCAAGATGCTCCCAAAGCATCCACGGCCACTCCTACAGGGTTGAGCTCTTTTTGATTTCGGATTCTCTTGATAGAGGGGAGATGGTTTACGATTTCGGATTGACCAAGCTATACATAAAAGAGCTGATAGACTCTTTCGATCACGCCATAACTTTATGGAAGGGGGACGATCCGGGTTATCTGGCCGATATGAAAAAGTGGAGCAAAAGGTGGGTAGAGATACCGGTAAACCCCAGCGCCGAGCAGTTTAGCAGGCTCTTTTTCCTAATGATAGACAGAGTTTTGCGCCTTTCGATAATGAAAAACGGCGAAGGAAGCGTCAAAGTGGATTCGGTTATAGTCCACGAAACCGATACCGGTTACGCTCTTTGCGAGAGAGACGACGCTTATAGCGAGGCTTTGGGAAAAATTGATCTAAAAGATGTTATATTTTCAGAAGGGGTCGTTCAGGAGTGGAGCGATCCTAAGATGTGGGATAATATTTTAAACGATAAAAAAATAGAAAACCCCATTATAATATAAAGGAGTAACGATGATTAGGTTGGCTTTGTCCTCTGTGATAGCGCTATTGCTGTTGGCCGGCTGCGCCAAGGAGAGTTCCGAGGAGGCAAAAAAGCAGGCTTCCGCTAAAGAGAGCGCAACGCAAACGCTGCAGCAGAACCTCCAAGATGAAAAACAGGAAACAAAAACAGAGACAGAGAGTGGATCCTCCGATACTCAAACTAAAAGCTCTTCTGGCGAAGCGGCGGCGGCAGAGATGGAGAATACTCTAAAGCAAGCCGAGTCCGCCGCTAGCGAGAATATATCCAATGCCGCAACCGAAGCTTCCGCCGCGGTTTCGGATCGGATCGAGGATAAAAAAGAGGAGCTAAAAGAGAGCGTCGATATCGACGGAGCGAAACTGTACGCGAAATGCGCAGGCTGTCACGGTCAAAAAGGCGAAAAGAAAGCTCTTGGCAAATCGGCCCCCATAGGAGGACTCTCCAAAGAGTCGCTACTAGAGAGCTTAAAAGGGTATAGGGCCGGAGATCTGAACAGATACGGAATGGGAGCCCTCATGAAATCCCAGGTCTCCTCATTCGGGGACAAGGAACTGGAGAAGCTGGCCGAATATATCTCCTCCCTCAAATAGCTTCGCTAAAGATCTCCGTTCGCCGGGCCGATAAAGAGTCGGGTCCGGTGGGGAGGAAAATCACCTCCGCCCCCTCTTTGAGTGGTTTGTCTCTGTTTGCTGCCAGGATGAAGCCGTTGGCGAAAGCCATAGGCGAGACCATTCCCGGCCCCTGTTTTTTCGATACGACAAAAGATTTTCCGTCAAAACTTCCTACGAGAGCCGTTACCCTTTTTACTGGCTTTATCTCTCCTTTTAGCGCGGTTCGTATAGTCTTGTGAAACCGTTCATTCGCCCCTTTTAGTACGCCTATAATCGCTTTGCCGAAAATTTCGAAATTGATCGCGGCGGCCAGAGGGTTGCCCGGCAGATTCAGAATATAGCACTCTTGCGCTTTTGCGAAGGTTGTTGGTTTTCCCGGTTTGATCTCAACTTTGTCGAAATAGATCGTAGCTCCGCTCTCTGCAAAAGCGGCTTTCGTAAAGTCCGCCTCTCCTACGCTTACGCCTCCGCTGGTAACTATCAGATCGAAATCGCTTAGGGCTTTAGATATAATATTCTTGATCGACTCTTTGTCATCTTTGCAACCGCCCAGAAGGAGGGTTTCGCATCCGAGTTCGATCGCTCTTTGATATAGCATAGGGGCGTTTGAGTTGTATATGCTTCCTTCGGTTAGCTGCTGGTACGGCATTTTCAGTTCGCTTCCGGTGGCCAATATAGCCACTTTCGGCTTTCGTTTTACTTCAATATGAGATATTCCCTGAGAGGCTAAAAGCGCTATTTTGTAAGGAGTTAGAGTCTCTCCCTCATTTATGAGCACTTCGCCCTCTTTTATATCTTCGCCGCTTCGTCTTATATTAGCGAATGGGGAAATTTCGTTGTAAAATATTACCTTGTCGCCTTCGAGGGTAATATCCTCTTGTGGAACCACCGCTTCGCATCCTAAAGGAATTCTGGCTCCCGTCATTATTTTGACTGTTTTGTCTTCTTCTATTTTTAACTCTCTGTCGTCTCCTGCCAGCAGGGTGTCGATAACCGACAAACTCTTTCCTCTCTGCTTTGTTTTTACGCAGTAGCCGTCCATTGCGGAATTGTCGAATCGAGGGAGCGATATTTTTGCCCGGTACTCTTTCGCGCATACTCTGCCCAGTGCCGATTCTATCGGAATCTCATACGATAACGGATCCTTTTTTATCGAGTAGATTATCTCAAGGCCTTCTTTAGGTGTTACTTTCATATAATTTCCTTTTGATATAATCATCTTATACGAAAATCAAAGGGTTGCGATGTTTGAAATGAGTGTCGATATACATAAGCTGTTGGCGCTGTTTATGATTTTATCACAATTAGCTTATTTTGCGATCAAAAAAGAGTCCAATTTTATTCTTTTTTCCGAGAAGTTTCGAACGATGCTGCTCGTTCAGAATGTTATTTTGGGAATGGTCGGTTTCACCGGACTTCTGGCCATGGCTTTGACGGGTTTCGCGCACTGGAGCGTTTCTGTGGTTTTGATGATTTTTTTGTATGTGGGGGTCGTAGTACACCAGATACTTCTGTATCGTCGGATACGACCTATAAAATCTAAAGAGTTCGATCTGCAAAACGAATTTAAATCCTACGCTTCTAAAATCTATCTGAGCGAAGCCGCGGCCGGCGCCGGCTTGTACATTCTTTCGGGACTGATGGGAAGATGAAATTTCTATATCATCGCGATGCGGCAAAAGAGAGGGTTCTGCTCGAAGGCGAGGAGTATCGACATCTTTTTAAAAGCCGCAGGCATAAACGCGGAGAGCTACTACTGCTTAGAAATATGAAAGACGGCAATCTATACAGGTACAAGATTTTAGAAGTTGACAGAAAATTCGCTCTTTTGCAACTGGAGGATATGGAGCAAAAAGAGAGTCTGCCTCTAGGTTTTTTACGACTGGGTTGGTGCGTGATAGATCCCAAAACGGTGGAGAAGAGTCTGCCGATGCTGAACGAAATAGGCGTATCCTCGATATGTTTTGTGTATTGCGAAAGGAGCCAGAGAAATTTTCGTCTTAGAATGGAAAAGCTAAAAAAAATATTGATATCCTCTTCTCAACAGTGCGGCAGAAGCCGCCTGATGGAGCTTGAGGTATACGATTCGCTGGAGAGATTTTTATCGGACTATCCGGACTGCGCCGTTTTGGACTTTGGCGGCGAGGTTCTCGAAAACGAGAAACCGCGTACGCTCTTGGTCGGTTGCGAGGGGGGATTTTCCCAAAAAGAGAGGGAGCTGTTTAAAGATCGTAAAATTTTTTCCTTACGAACCGACAATGTTTTAAAGAGCGAAACGGCCGCCGTAGCCGCCGCGGCCAAAATATTACTGTGAGAGTCGCCGGTATGAAGAAGATTCTATTCTCTTGCGAGTCGGATAGGACTCGTTGCGTTACCTTGAGCCGTCGAAACGGAAAATATACGATTGTCTCCGAAGAAACCACCGGTTTTGCCGACTGCTCCGAGGCCGGCTTTGATATATACGTGGCGGTCGATCCCGCAAAGATGAAGCGGCTTAGAATCGAAAATATAAGCGATAAGATCGACAAGAAGGATCTTGCGAAGAGCTTGCGGCTCAGGCTGGAACTGGAGGGGGAAAAGAGCCGCTTTTTCGTATACGATTACGATAAAAACGGTTCGGTCGCCTTGATCGAGTATCTTTCCTCTGATGAGTGCGAAGATGTTTTGTCAAAATCGAAAATCGCATGCGCGTGGCATCACGCCCTGATCTGTTATTACTCTTTGAAACATCCGGAGGTTTCCTCTTTTACGGGAGCGCATATATACGAGGGGGGGTTTCTGTTTTTCGCGTATCACGAAAGGGTTTTGTATCTGCGCAACAGAAAGAGCGACGCCAGAAGAATCAAAGATGAAATAGCCAAAAGCAGAGAGTACGTCCTAAGAGCTTTCGATTTCGATTCTCAACGGTTTTATCTAAGCGGATCTACCGCGGTTTGCGATGAATTTGAGGAAAATTTCGCAGGCGCGTGCGCCAGTATAGCCCTTTGCGAAACGATTGAGGTGCCGCCTTCCAAAGCCGTTTCGGATCTGAATATATTTTCGCTCCTATTTTGCGAAGAGTCCGAATATAATCTGGTAGCCGACTATCTACGAAAAAAGAGCAAAAACGCCAAACTCGCATTTTTAGGCGTTATAGCTGTTTTGGCGGTTTTTGCCTATTCGGTTAACTTTTTCTACAACGCATATTCCGAGTATGAAAGATCGAAAGAGACTTTTGAAAAGGTGATGGACAGACTGAACCTCCTGGTGGAAAAATCTCCGCCAAGATCGCAAAGCGAGTTTTATGTAAGACTTTCGAAACTCTCCAAAAAAGCGGCGAAAAGCGGCTTTGCGACCCTTTTGGAAAGATACGGGGATATTTTTATTTTTCCTCCGAAAAAGGTGATTTTCGATAGAGGCGCTTTTCTTGCGGAGTTTGAGCTAAAGTTTGACGATCCTTTCGAAATTATCGGGGTCCAAGAGAGGCTCGAGAGGGTTTTGAGAGGACATAAAGAGCTGCGTTATCGGTTCGAGACGGATTTCCAAAAAGGGGAGCTTAAACTTTCGGTTTCACTCGGGGGAAGCAAATGAGAGCGCTTATATCCGCCGTGTTGGTAATTTGCGTTTTTTCTTTTTCCCTGGCGGTAGGCGGATGTTACCTATACAAAAAGGCGCAGGGATACCTAACGGCCTCTTTCGAAAACCGAAAAAAGATAGACGATCTCATCAAAAAGGATTTGCTGATTCAAAGGGCAAAAAAACTGGAGATAGAACCCGCTCGAAATTACGAGACTGCGAAAAAAACGGCAGTATGGGCCTACGAAAGAGCCAAGGAGAGAGGCTTTGAATTGATAGATTACAAAAAAGGGAGAGATTTGATCTACATGCGTTTAAAAGCGACCGGTTCCGATTTTGGAGACCTAAAAGAGATTGTTCCGCTAGCTCTTTTATGGAAAATGGTGAAATTTGACGAAAAAGTCGAGATCTCCAAAGGACGTTTCGAGTATATCATTGGATTGTACCTGCCTTTTTTGGGGGAGGACCGATGAGGGATTTGAGGATTTTGCTCTCTTTTTTGCTGGCTCTTTTGACGGTTTTGTTACCGCTGTTTTGTATCCAAGAAGAGAGCGGTTATCTAGCAAATCGTAAAATTCAAACCGACTACCGTATAGTTCTTCGTACGGGAGAGGGAGATCGAATAGAGACCCTTTTGGAGTTATTTGGGGGCGCAGAGTGAAAAGAGGATTTACTCTGGTAGAGCTTGCGGTAGTGCTGGTAGTGGTTGGATTGTTGCTCGGAAGCGGTGTTTCGCTTGCCAAGATTCTTCTGAAAAACTCGAAAATAAAGGAAAACAGGTCGATTTTAGCCAGAGACGCTTCCGCGGTGATAGGATACGCTATCTCGAAAGGCCGTTTGCCTTCGGAGGAGATGTTTGAATCTACGGTTCCTTTCATAAAGGACGCCTACGGCAAGCCGATTAGATATATCGCATCTGAAAATGGCGATATATGCGGAGGCGATTCGGGCCTGGAGATAGTGTTGTGCCAAACGAAGGAGTGTAAAGAGGAGCGGGTGTTTAAAAATGCTGGTTTCGTGTTGATATCGCCATCCGAGGATAGGAAATTCGACTATAAAATTTCGGGAGGCCGGCTATATCTGTATTCGAATCTGGATAGTTATCTTTACTATGGCGTTTACGAGCTCAGAGAGAGGATAGATTGTAAAAGGGCAAAATTTGATTCCCAATTGCCGATAATGTAAAAACCAATCAAAAAGGAGAGAGGATGAGAGCACGAAAAGGTTTTACCATGATAGAGTTGGCCATAGTCCTGGTGATTATAGGCCTGATTATGGGAGCGGTTTTGAAAGGGAGGTCCCTCATAGATAACGCCAAGATAAAGAATCTGGTATCCCAGGTGAAAAAGTTTGAAATTCTTCAGTTGACGTTTCTCGACAGATACGGCAGATATGCCGGAGACGGAGATAACGACGGTTTTGTGGACGTAAGGGCGTTGAATCTGAAAAAGAGCGATTTTGACGACAAACCTTCGGAAACCTTTTTACAAAAGCGGCTTCAGGATCCTGACGCACCGTTTGCCGAACTGGAGGCCGCAAATTTGATGCCGGAGGTTCCAAACTCGGTTCACACAAAGACGGTTTACGGAGGAGTGATATATTTTGCCTCATATTCGCCCGAAGAGTTTTCCGACTATAACGTTATAGTCCTTAGAGGTATTCCCTGTTACGCGCTGAAATCTTTGGACGCCACCATCGACGGTGTAGAAGACGCCACCCAGGGTTTTGTCAGAGGAGTGGAAGAGTCGAAGGTGGGAGACAAAGAGTGGGATCAGCTATGTAAAAGCGAAAGCGAGAACGCTTCGGTGGTATATTTTTACGATAGACAACCCTGATGAAACGACCTTTAATCGGCGATCTGCTGCAAAAACTGGGTTACGTCACTCCTGAGCAGCTACAGGTTGCTCTGGCCGTTCAGCGGATCAAAGGGAAACTTCTCGGAGAATTGCTGATCGATCTAGATTTTGTTACCTCCGACGAGGTGGCCGAAGCGATCGCTATGCAAAGCTCCGCTCCTTTTGTGGATCTGGACAGAAGGCCTCCCGAGAACGAGGCCCTAAAGCTGGTTTCAAAGGAGCTTTGTTTAAAATATACCCTCTTGCCTTTGGAGGTGGAAAACGAAACTTTGATAGTAGCCGTGGAGGATCCCGAAGATCTGGAGGCGTACGATCAGCTTTACGCCTCTACGGGTTACGATATCGAGTTTGTGGTGGCGGCCAGAGAGAAGATTTTACGATATATACAGATCTACTACTATCAGCTGGAAAATCCGATAGAAGAGAGCATCAAAGGCGCTATAGACAAGAACAGGGAGGAGTTTGACGCCGTAGGTTTTGTCGATCTACTGTTGAAACTGGCCATCAAGGAGAGAGCGACGGATCTGCATATAACTCCCCTTAGAGAGAGTTCCCACGTTTTTTACAGGCTCGATGGGGTATTGAAACACTATTTCGCTTTTGAAAAGAGATTTCATGCTCCCGTGATTTCGCGCATCAAGATTCTTTCTTCCATGAATATCGCCGAACAGAGATTACCGCAAGACGGCGCTTTCGTTTTCGATTTTCTTGGAAGCGGCTACGATATTAGAAGCTCGACTCTGCCTACGGCCAACGGAGAGAATATGGTTATGAGGATCCTATTTAAGGATTCGGCCCTTTTTAATATAAAAAGGTTGGGTTTTTCAAAAGAGCATATCCGAACTATTCGAAAAAACTTTTCGAAGCCAAACGGCATTATATTGATTAGCGGTCCTACGGGCAGCGGCAAGACCACCACTCTCTATTCCGGTCTTAGGCTGATAGACAATCTGAAAAAGAATATTCTCAGCGTGGAAGATCCCATAGAGTATAGGTTCTCGTTTATAAAGCAGTCTCAGGTAAACGAAAAGGCGGGGTACACCTTCGCAAAAGCGGTCAGAAACTTTATGCGCCAAGATCCGGACGTGATGCTAATAGGCGAAATAAGGGACGAAGATACGGCGGAACTGGCTGTGAGAGCTTCGATAACGGGGCATCTGGTTTTATCCACGATACATACGAATTCGGCAGCCGGAGTGGTATCGAGACTGGAGGATTTCGGAGTCAAATCATATCTGCTGGCCGAGGCCCTTCGAATGGCCGTCTCGCAGCGTCTGCTCAGAAGACTGTGCGATTACTGCAAAGAGGAGATGTTCGTAGACGCTCAGTATCTAAAGAGGGAGCTATCGGAGAATATCTCTTTGGAGGGCGATAGGGTCAAAATTTACGGCGCCAAAGGCTGCTTTAGATGTAGAGGAACCGGATATAACGGCAGAGTCGCGGCCGCTAGCATAATAGAGTTTGACGATGAGCTCAAAGATATGATAATAAAAGGAAAGAGCGCTATAGAGATTGAACGTGCGGCGGCAGGCAGAGGCATGGCTACCCTGTTTGAGGATATGGTAGCTAAACTTCTTGCCGGTCTGACGAGTCTAGAAGAGATAAAAAGAGTGGCGGGATGAGGCTCTATCTGCTAAAAAGCATAGATAGCCGA
Organism: Campylobacterales bacterium; assembly: GCA_027065825.1. GTDB lineage: Bacteria > Campylobacterota > Campylobacteria > Campylobacterales > Nitratiruptoraceae > Nitrosophilus_A. The sequence continues at coordinate 42,134 of JAMONM010000058.1, forward strand.
GGCAGAATTAGATACGAGTTTATATGGAGCGATCCGGATCGACTCGCAGATCAACTAAGAGACAAAACCCCGCTGTTTGTCTTAGGGATTCCTTTTGTCAGAAGAGGATTCGCAAAGAGGGTCTCCAAAAGGATCTCAAGAGAGGATGCGATCGAGATTTTAGATTCGCTCCATATTCTTTTGAGGGCCGGGTTGTCCTTGCAAAAGGCTCTTAAAGAGCTTTTGACTGAACAAAGAAGCCGCTCTTCGAAACTCTTTTTGCAAAAGGCGTTGAAAAATATCGAAGAGGGCGGAGCCTTTTGGGAAGTTTTCGAGGAGTTTTCCGACTCTTTCGGCAAAGAGATAGTATCCCTGATAAAGATTTCGGAAAAGAGCGGCTCATTGCAATCGGGTCTGAAAAAGAGCTCGGAACTTTTGCAAAAAAAAAGAGAACTGGTTCGCGGAACGATACAGTCGGCGATCTATCCTCTTTTTGCGGTTATCGCAATCGGCAGCGCCATGGGGGTGTGGGTATATTTCGTTTTACCGCAGCTGCTGGACACCTTTTATTTGATGGAGTTAGAACCGCCGGCTGTTTCGATATGGATGATGAAAGGCGCCGAGTTTTTAAAAGAGCATATTTTTTCGATCGGTTCGGCTTTTGCCATTGCGTCCGTCATATTCTATTTTATTCTCTTTAGATGGGAAAGAGGTCGATATTTTTTCGAGCGGATGCTGCTCGTTACGCCATTCGTGGGCAGGTTTTTGCTCTATTACAAAACGGCACTTTTATTCGAGTATCTAAAAATAGCGATCGGTTCAGGTATGCCGCTGGTGGAGGCTTTGAAAAGTTCGGCCGAAGCTACAGAAAGTCCGCTCTTTAAAGAAAAATTATATAATGTAATAAAATTGTTAGAAAAAGGTTTTTCCTTTTCCGAGGCCCTTTCAAAGGATAAAATCTTTACGCCTCTTAGCGTCAGACTGGTTTCCATAGCGGAAGAAAGCGGCGATTTGGAGGAGCAGATGCGGCATCTGCAAAACTACTATTACGATAAACTCAGATTCTACATGAACACCGCCTCAAAAAGCGCCGAACCGGTAATTGTGGTTATTCTGGGTCTTTTCATGGCATTAGTGATGATATCGTTGATTTCGCCGGTCTACGATCTTGTTTCCAAAGTCTCAGCTTAAATAATTGAAATAAAAAAATTTTTTTGGTATAATGCTACTTCCCCTCCCCCTATGTAGCAGTGGCCCCTTTTGGGGCCCGCTGCTTTTATTAATTTGTGGCCTTAATTGAAAAAAAATTTTTTTTAGGGTATTATTTCGCTCCTAAACTCTAAATTAAAATCGTTTTTAAGGATCTGAATATGAAAAAAGGTATACATCCCGAATATATTGAGTGCGAAGTAACTTGCGCGTGCGGTAACCATTTTGTCGTATTTTCAAATAAACCGCAGCTAAAAATAGATATCTGCAACAAGTGTCACCCCTTCTTTACCGGCAGCGAAAAGATAGTGGACACTACCGGTAGGGTAGAGAAGTTCAAGAAAAAGTTCGGCCTCAAGTAGTTGCTGACTCTAGTTCCGACTCCTATCGGAAACGTAGAAGATATCACCTACAGGGCCGTAGAGGCTCTAAAGAGGGCTCAGGTATATCTTTGCGAGGACACCAGAGTCGCAAAAAAACTTTTTTCTCTGATAAAAGAGCGCTTTGGTGTCGAGCTACTGACTCCTTCAAAAAAAGTTATCAGCCTTCATCAGCACAACCAAAGTAGATTTTTAAAAGAGATCGATCCGGCTTTTTTCGAGCGGGAGGTGGTCTATCTAAGCGACGCCGGAATGCCCGCAATCAGCGATCCCGGAGCGGCTTTGGTTAGATATTGCCGAAAAAACGGTGTCGAATACGACGTTCTGCCGGGTGCCAGCGCTTTTGTAACTGCCTTTGCGGCTAGCGGATTTGAGGGCCCTTTTACTTTTTACGGCTTTTTGCCCTCTCGGGGCAAGGAGCGCTCCGTAGAGCTAAAACGAATTCTAAATAGCAATACCCATGCAATCGTGTACGAGGCGCCTCACCGTATAGAGGAGCTGATCGAGACTATAGCGAAAAACCATCCCGACAGAGAGCTTTTCGCGGCGAAAGAGCTAACAAAGAAGTTTCAACGATATTTTGCCGGCAGAGCCGAGGATATCTTAAAGGAGTTCTCCGAAATCTCCAAAAAAGGCGAATGGGTCGTCATAATATCGGCCAATAGGGACTCATGCGATATAGAGGAGATTTTGAATCTGGAACTGCCGATAGGCAAAAAGGCCAAGCTTCTAGCCGAAGCCACCGGCGAAAGCGCCAAGAGCTGGTATCGAAAACTCTTAAAAGATAATAATTAAAAGTTATAAAATTCTTCAAGGTGGCTAACGTAACATTAAGTATTAAAAAGATAAAATCTCCCTTATGATACTCTACGGAAAGCGGATCTTCGAGTATCTGTTGTCGAAGCATCCGCAAAAGATCAAAAGACTTTACCTGAGCAAAAAACCGGAGGGAGCCGTCGAGAGAAAATTGAAAAAACTCTCGATACCGATTGTCTATATAGATAACAAAAAGGCCCAGTCGCTCGCGAGAGGCGGAAACCATCAAGGTTACCTGGTGGAGACCGAGGAGTACTCCTATGCGGATTGGGAGAGCGTAAAAAATGGCGATTTTACCGTGGTTCTATGGGGGGTTACCGATATAGGCAATATCGGTTCGATTATTAGAACCTCTTATGCCCTCGGAGTAGACAGCGTAATATTAACCGGAATCAAATCCAGCAATCCCTCCGGCTTTATTAGAACCAGCAGCGGAGCGGCCCTGGATATGGAGGTGGCTCTTTTCCCCGATGGATACGATCTGATAAACAGATTGAAAACTTCCGGTTTTGCTCTTTATTGCAGCACCTTGGAAGGCGGTGACATCAGAACTATCCGATTTGGCGGTAAAAGAGCCCTGGTTTTGGGTAGCGAAGGCGAAGGAGTTCCAAAAAAGGTCGAAAAGAGCTGCGACTATCTGGTCAAAATCGAAATGGCAAGAGATTTCGACTCTCTCAACGTTTCGGCCGCCGCCGCCATAATGATCGACAGGATGAGGCAATGAGCGACTTTGAAAGACTCAAAAGACTCGATATAAAAGAGATCCACGAAAAAACCTATATTCCGGTAAAAAATCTTGAACCGCTTTTAAACGGCGATTTCTCCAAATTCGATAGGCTAAAGGCGATAGGTTTTGTCAAAATTATCGAGCGCGAATTCGAAATGGATCTATCCGATCTAAAAGAGCAGATAGAGGAGTATTTTAAAGAGAGCAAAAACGACAACCATTTCGTGGCTCACCAGTCTCAGGTGGAACAAAAACCGCAAAAGAGCAAAAAACCGATGTTCGTGATTGTTTTGGCTCTTTTGCTTCTAGGCGCGGCATCGATTATTCTTTTTCAATCTAAAACGGAAGACTCTAGAAATAACGCCGATGCGACCAAAATTTCAGGACAGATTACTGGCGAGGGCGACAGGGAGAGCGATAAAGATTTGGATAGAATTGACGAAAAAAGCTTTTTTACGGAGGAGAATCTAACTGAAAAGGAGATCGACAGCGAGGAGAATCTGACGGTAGAGGACCAGAATCTTTCGAATCCCGAAGAGCCTGAACCGAAAGAGCCGAAAATATCCAAACTTTTCATTCTGCCTCAGGGAAAGATTTGGGTGGGGGTAATATATCTGGACGATTACAGCAAACGCAACTTTCTCTCCTCTTCTCCCATAGAGTTAAACGCTTCGAAGGATCAGCTGATAGTTACCGGACACGGAATGTTTGCGCTGGACGTTGATGGAAACGTTACCGATTACAACGAAAAGGGCAAAGTCAGATTTTTGATCGAGGAAGGAAAAATAGAGAGGATCGATCTGCAGACTTTTAAAAATCTCAACAGGGGCAAAGCGTGGTAAGAGTTTTTGCTGTTTTGCTGTTTGTTGTCCAGGTTTGGGCGGATTCGCTGGATGATAAAATCAAGAGTCTCGTAGAGCCCGCTCAGTACGAAAAACACTTTAGGCTCATTAAAAGGCTTTTTGCGGACAGATCAGAATTTTATACCCAAGGAGAGAGGGTAGATATTTTAAAAGTGGTTCGAAGATTAAAAGAGAACGGTCTTTTGCCCTTGGAGTTTGCCGGCAGCAAGAAGAGCATGATAGTGCTACGTACCTCCTCTTCGCCGATGCTGGCCCTAAAATGCGTAGACGGCGTATTGAGGGAGCTAGGGTATGTCGATTATTTGATTGAGAGGATGCGTTACGATTTGAGCGAGCTTTCGTGGAGTATCTCCTTTGTATCGGACTATACCCTCGATCCGGAGACTTTCGCCTCCACTCTTATAGAGAGAGGGTGTTTTATAGCCGATATAAAAAGAGAGCTCTCAACCAGCTGGATCTATGAAATAGAGTGTGACGGCGCCGTTTTGCCCTCTATCGAACTCTCAAAAGGAGAGGAGCGAAAACTGAAAAAGCCCCTGGACGACTACTGGTTGCGAATAAAGGAGGGAAAAAAAATCAGAATCTACAGTTACGGCGCCAATAGCTGGCATCCAAAGATATCTTTTTTGGATAGACAACTAAACGTTCTGTCTATTTACAGAGAAAACGAAAAAAGATCTAAAGTCTCTCTGGATTTGCCCCAGGGGACATATTATATTAAAATTTCGGATATCTTTACGCTCAGCAACATAAAATACGGTCTCAAGGTGAGCCTCGAATAAAGGAACGAGATGTTTGACGAAATCAGATTCAACAAAATAGATAGACTACCAAAATATGTTTTTGCGGCCGTCAACGAGATAAAGATGGCGGCTAGAAGGGCGGGCGAGGATATAATCGATTTTAGCATGGGAAACCCCGACGGTCCGGCACCGCAGCATATAATCGACAAGCTAGTCGAAGCCGCCCAAAAGCCTAAAAACCACGGCTACAGCGCCAGCAAAGGGATATATAAGCTTAGACTGGCCATATGCAACTGGTATGAACGTAGATACGGAGTGGCTCTCGATCCCGAAGAGGAGGCGGTAGCCACCATGGGCAGTAAAGAGGGTTACGTGCATCTAGTTCAGGCTATAACAAATCCCGGAGACGTTGCGGTAGTGCCCGATCCTACCTACCCTATACACTCATATGCCTTCATTCTGGCCGGCGGAAGCGTTCAGAAGATGAAGCTCCCCTTTGACGAGAATTTCGAGGTGGACGAGGAGCTCTTTTTTAAAAATCTCCATCAGGCTCTGGCGGACGCTTTTCCTAAACCGAAATATCTCGTGGTGAATTTTCCGCACAATCCCTCTACGGCCACGGTAACCAGGGAGTTCTACAAGGAGCTGGTAAAGATTGCGAAAAAAGAGAGATTTTATATTCTCAGCGATATAGCCTACGCCGATTTGACGTTTGACGGCTACAAGACGCCATCCGTTTTGGAGATAGAGGGAGCCAAAGACGTTGCTATCGAGAGCTTTACCCTCTCAAAGAGCTATAATATGGCGGGTTGGCGAGTAGGTTTTGTCGTGGGGAACAGAAAACTGGTAGGCGCGCTTCAAAAGATAAAGAGTTGGATAGATTACGGAATGTTTACTCCTATTCAGGTTGCGGCTACCGTAGCTCTGGACGGCCCTCAAGAGTGCGTGGAGGAGATCAGGAGTAAATATGAAAAGAGAAGAGACGTATTGATTGAGAGCTTTTCGAGAGCCGGATGGAACATGACAAAACCCAAAGCCACCATGTTTGTTTGGGCGAAAATTCCAAAACAGTTCGAACGCATAGGCAGTCTCGAGTTTAGCAAGAGACTGCTCAAGGAGGCCAAGGTTGCGGTGAGCCCGGGAATAGGCTTTGGAGAGTACGGAGACGAATATGTCAGAATTGCTCTGATCGAGAACGAAAAGAGAATCAGGCAGGCCGCTAAAAACGTCAAAAGATTTCTAAAAGAAAACAAAGAGGTGGATTGATGCTCAAAATAGGTATCGTAGGTGTTGGAACCGTTGGCGAAAGCGTGGTGAAAATATTGCAAAACAACGCCGATATTATAGAAGCGAGAGCGGGTAAGAGAATAATTCCTCTCAAAGGGGCCGTTAAGAATCTGAATAAAAAGAGGAGCGTGGATATTCCTCTTTGCGATGATCCTTTCGAAATTACTGATGATCCGGAGATAGATCTTGTAGTCGAGTTGATGGGCGGCGTCGATGAGGCGTACAGAGTCGTGGAGAGGGCTTTGCGGAACAAAAAGGCCGTTGTTACCGCTAACAAGGCTCTATTGGCCTACCACAGATACGAACTGCAAAAGCTGGCCGCGCAGATTCCTTTTGAGTTCGAAGCGAGCGTAGCAGGCGGCATACCGGTAATAAAGGCTCTCAGAGACGGGCTCAGCGCAAACCATATAGAAGCCATTGTCGGAATTTTAAACGGTACATGCAACTTTATACTGACAAAGATGGCCGCCGAAGGTGCCGATTTCGTCGATACTCTCAAAGAGGCGCAAAGACTGGGCTACGCCGAAGCCGATCCCACTTTTGACGTTGAGGGGATCGATGCGGCCCATAAACTGCTGATATTGGCAAGTATCGCCTACGGAATAGACGCCAGACCGGAAGATATTCTAATAGAGGGAATCACCAAAATCAGCTCTTTGGATTTTTCGTTCGCAAAGGAGTTCGGTTACGCCATAAAGCTGCTGGCCGTAGCCAGAAAAAAGGGTGCGGAGGTGGAACTGAGGGTGCATCCGGCCTTGATAGAGCAAAACAGGATGATAGCGAAAGTTGACGGAGTTATGAACGGAGTTAGCGTAATAGGCGATTTTGTAGGCGAAACTATGTACTACGGCCCGGGTGCCGGCGGCGACGCCACCGCCAGTGCGGTAGTTTCCAATATTATCGATATAGCCAGGGGCGGCAAATGCTCTCCGATGTTGGGATTCAAAAGACCTCTCGAAAGCGGGGTGAAGCTGGCCAGGATCGACTCTATTACCAGCAAATACTATATCAGAGCGGCCGTAATAGACAAAAGCGGAGTTTTGGCTAAGATAGCCCAGCTATTCGGAGAGCACTCCATATCCATAGAGTCTATGCTGCAAAAGCCGCGCAGCAGCGAGAGCGCGAATCTGCTCTTTTCTACGCACGAATGCAAAGAGAGGGATATCAGAGAGGCTTTGAGAGAGCTTCAGAAAATGGATTTTGTTCTTCAGGAGCCCTTTATGATGAGGATCATGTAAACTTAAAATAGGATAATCAAAACGGTGTAGATAGTTTTTGCATCCTCGTCAAAGCAAAAAAGGGTACAATTTTCTCTATTCATAAAACTATATGGAGCGTTCGTGAAAAGAGTCGATACCGTTTGCACCTATTGCGGTGTTGGTTGTGATATCAGTGCGATTGTGGAAGAGGGCCGTATAGTCAAAGTGTACGCTCAAAAAGAGGGCGTCGTAAGCAGAGGAAATCTATGCGTAAAAGGGCGCTACGGTCACGACTATCTCTATCATCCGGATCGCCTCGATAGAGCCCTTATTAAAAAAAGTTTCGCAAAAAAAGATCCGATTTGCGATCGATTCAGAGACAGAATGTCAGATTACGACGATAGTTTTTATTCGATCGATTACGAGGCCGCTTATGAAATTGTGGCGCTGAAACTCTCTCGGTTGAAAAATCCGGAGAGTTTCGCCGCTATCGGCGGAGCCAGAACCAGTTGCGAGAGCAGCTACTTTTTTCAAAAGTTCGCGAGGGAGGTGATCGGCTCCCCCCACGTGGACAACTGCGCCAGAGTCTGCCACTCTCCCAGCCTTAGAGGAATGAGAGCCACCATAGGAGAAGGAGCGGCTACCAATCCTTTTGACGATATATACCTAACCGACAATATCGTGATTATAGGATCAAATACCACTGAGGCCCATCCGATTGTTGCCAACCGCGTAATTGAGAGAGTCAGAAAAGGTGCCTCTTTGCATGTTGTAGACGTAAGAAAGATCCCCATAGGAAAGTTCGCCGATCAGGAGCTGACTATCCCTTACGAATCCAATTTGATGATACTTAATATGATCGCCAGGATCATAGTGGAAAAGGGATGGTACGACGAGAAGTTTATAGCCGAGAGAACAAAGGGGTTCGACGAATACAAAAAACTATTGATGAGCGATCCCTATTCCGATCCTGAGCTGTTGGAGAAAATGGCTGGGTATGAGGATCTTAGCGAGAAGATAGAAAAACTGGCCGAAGATCTCGCGTTTAAAAAGAGTATGATTTTGTGGGGACTCGGCGTGACGGAGCATGTCGACGGCAGCTACGCAGTAATGGCCATTACGCATCTGGCTCTGTTAACCGCAAACGTTGGTTTACCCGGTGCCGGGTTGATGCCTCTAAGGGGCCAGAACAACGTTCAGGGTACTTGCGATATGGGAATGCTGCCTTACTATCTGCCCGATTACAGGAAACCTGAAAAAGATGGCCTTATGACCCCGGACATAATCGATGCCATACTTAGGGGCGAGATAAAGGCAATATTCAATATGGGCGAGGATATAGCCCATATTCACCCAAATCAGAACAAAATACACAAAGCCCTGGAAAAACTCGATTTTCTGGTGGTAAACGAGATTTTCCCGAATCAGATAACCCGTTACGCCGATGTTGTTTTCGGCGTAAAGAGCGCTTATGAAAAGGTAGGCGTATACGTAAACGCCGAGCGGAGACTCCATCTGAGCGCTCCGCTGGTAGAATCGGATCTGCCTGACGATTGGGAGGTGCTTCACGAAATATCCAAAAGACTCGGAAAAGATTTCGGTTATTCATCCAGCGAAGATATATGGAACGAGGTTAGAAAAGAGGCTCCGGAGAGATTCTCCGGAGCCAGTTACGAAAAACTTAAAAAAGATCCTCTAAGAGGCCTGCAGTGGCCGGTTAAAGATTCCGATACCCCCATATTGCACACTCAAACTTTCAGAACGGCCGACGGATACGGACATTTTAAATATCGATCCTACTCCCCTAGAGAGATGGTAAAGGCTCTGCTGGATTGTAAAGAGTATAGGTTCTATCTTACTACGGGTAGAATAATGGCCCATTACAACAACGCCGCTCAGACTGCCGCATGTGAACGTCTGGCTAAAAGGTATCCCGAAGATATCCTATTGGTTAGCGAAGAGGATAGAGAGTTTTTTAAAGGCGCGCAACGGGTGGTTTTAGTATCCAGATACGGCAAAAGCGCCCCTTTAAAGATAAAATTCAGCGATACGATAAAGAGGGGGACTCTCTATACCACCTTTCATCACGCCGCCAGCAAGATCAACTATCTTTTCGGCGACGAGGCCGACGAGTTCGTTAAGACCGCCAGATTCAAGTCGGTAAAGGTGGATATTGAGTTCTAAAGTCGGATACGAAGCTGAATTAAAAGCCGCAAACTATCTGAAAAAGAGCGGCTACGAGATTCTAAAGCGAAATTTTAGATCCAAATTCGGAGAGATCGACATAATCGCCAAAAAGAGCGGAGTTATCCACTTTGTCGAGGTCAAAAGCTCGATAAAGTATGATCCGATTTACGCCATCACGCCGGCGAAGCTAAAAAAGATTCTGGCTTGTGTGGACTATTACCTTTTGCTAAACGAGGTTTACGGCCCTTTCCAGATTGACGCCATACTGGTCAAAGGGAATGAGATAGAACATATAGAAAATATAACCTACTGAAAAAAAGAGAAAAATCGTTCAGTTTTTTACATAATCGTATTTAAAGATTAAAATGTGTATAATAATCTTCGTTTGCAACAGAGTGTAAACATGCAATCGAATTTACAAAGGAGACGTTATGGGAAAATATATTGAATTGAACTCTTCCAATTTTGATGAAACAGTCAAGGAAGGTGTGGTTTTGGTGGATTTCTGGGCACCTTGGTGCGGACCGTGTAGAATGATAGCCCCTATCATTGACGAGCTGGCTCAAGAATACGAGGGCAAAGCGAAAATATGCAAGGTAAATACGGACGAAGAGCAGGATATCGCTATAAAATACGGAATTAGATCGATACCGACCATACTCTTTTTCAAAAACGGAGAGCTTGTGGATCAGATGGTAGGTGCGGCTTCCAAAGAGGTGTTCAAACAGAAACTGGACGCTCTGCTGGGCTAATCTGTGCGGTCTTGCCGCACGCCCGCTATTTCTCTCTATGATTTATCCCTTTTAAAGCCTCTTTTTAATAATATTCAATCATAATCAAAACTGACTCGAAAGGATCTCTCATGCTCGACCTTGCCATTATAGGAGGAGGACCTGCGGGGCTGACGGCCGGTCTGTACGCTACGAGGGGCGGATTAAAAAGCGTCGTTATGTACGAAAAGGGCATGCCGGGAGGACAGATAACGCAGTCGAGCGAGGTAGAGAACTACCCGGGCGTATGCGAAGTGGTCACGGGAATGGAGCTGATGGAGTGTTGGCCCAAGCAGTGTATGAGATTCGGACTGAAACACGAGATGAAAGAGGTTTTGCGAATATCCAAAAAGAACTCCGTTTTTACGGTGCATCTGCAAAACGAAACCGTCGAGGCCAAATCTGTTATCGTGGCCACAGGCTCAACTCCAAAACGTGCCGGTTTCGAGGGAGAAGAGGAGTTTTTGGGAAAAGGGGTCAGTACCTGCGCCACGTGCGACGGCTTTTTTTATAAAGACAAAGAAGTGGCGGTTCTTGGAGGGGGTGATACGGCACTCGAAGAGGCGATCTTTTTATCAAAAATAGCTTCGAAAGTATATCTGATCCACAGACGCGAAAGCTTTAGAGCCGCTCCGGCTACAGTAGAGAGAGCTATAAAAAACGAAAAGATCGAATTTATCCTAAACGCCACGGTCAAAAAAGCCTACGGCAACGCTATGGGGCTTGAGGGGATAATTCTATCCAAAAATGGAGAGGAGATAGATCTGAAAGTTCCCGGCATTTTCGTATTTGTCGGTATGAGGGTCAACAACGAGGTGTTGAAACAGGAGGACGGATCGTATCTTTGTTCCCTCACGGAATGGGGGGAGGTGAAGGTAGATTTGAGAATGAGAACAGACGTACCGGGACTGTTCGCGGCCGGCGATATCAGGCAGGAGGCCCCGAAACAGGTTGTTTGTGCGGCCGCTGACGGCGCGACGGCCGCTATCGAGGCGATTTCTTACGTAGAGAAGATAGGGGAGGTTGGATAATGTTGAATATAGGCGTTTTCGGAGGAAGCGGTCGCGTTGGCAGGCTACTGATAGAGAACCTGAAAAACGACAAAGAGGCGAGACTGCGCGCGGTTCACGTTCAAAAGGGAATAGATATCGATCTAAAAGATGTCGTGGTTACCAACGATCTGAAAGTTCTGCTAAAAGAGAGCGACGTCGTTATAGATTTTACTCTACCCGAGGGGACCGAGGAGCTTTTGAAGGAGGCGTTAAAGACACCTACTCCGATCGTCAGCGGTACGACCGGACTGAGCGAGCATCAGTTGAATCTTATGAGAGAGGCCTCAAAACATATGCCTATCCTTTACGCGACCAATATGTCTTTGGGAATAGCTCTGCTTAATAGACTTGTGGAGCTGGCTTCTAAAAAACTGAGAGAGTTCGATATAGAGATTACAGAAATGCACCATCGCTATAAAAAAGACGCTCCCAGCGGTACGGCTCTGACTTTGGCTGAATTTGCAGCCAGGGCCAGAGGTCTGGATCTGCAAAAGGTGAGAGTCAGCGGCAGAAACGGAAATATAGGAGAAAGAAGCAAGGAGGAGATAGGAGTTTTCGCGTTGAGGGGAGGAGATATAGTCGGCAGACACACCGTTGGATTCTATAACGAAGGGGAGTTTTTGGAGCTAACCCATACGGCCACGAGTAGGGATACTTTTGCAAAAGGGGCTATAAAGGCGGCGAAATGGATCGTTTCGCAAGATAGCGGTTTTTATTCTATTTACGACTGTTTAGGATTATAACGGAAAGGATAGAAGTTGTATTCTCTGAACGAAAAGTGTTCCGTCGTCGGAATTTTCGGCGTGCCAGACGCGGCTAAATACGCCTATTTTGCCCTTTTTTCCATGCAGCACAGAGGGCAGGAGGCCGCCGGTATCGCCAGCAGCGATTATCATAGAATTTTCTTGACCAAAGGACGTGGGCTCGTTACCCAGGTTTTTGACGAGAGAAAACTCTCTAAGCTGGTTGGGATGAGCGCGGTGGGACATACCAGGTACTCCACGGCGGGAGAAGAGTCCATTTTGGACGCCCAGCCCATATTCGCTCGTTACGATTTGGGACAGATAGCGGTAGTTCACAACGGTAATCTTACCAACTCGAAAGAGGTTAGAAAGAGGCTGATCAGAGAAGGGGCCATATTTCAGACCTTTATGGATACCGAAAACCTGATCCATCTGATCGCGAAAAGCGACAAAGAGCATCTGTATGACAGGATAATTGATTCGGTTAAACAGATTGAAGGCGCCTACTCCATGATTTTTCTCAGCCGTAAAAAGATGTTCGCCATCAGAGATCCCCACGGCTTTAGGCCGCTCTCAATGGCAAGACTCGGCGATGGATACGTGGTTGCCAGCGAAACATGCGCTTTTGATCTGATAGGTGCCGAATATATTAGAGATATAAAACCCGGTGAAATGGTCGTATTTGAAAAGGACAAAGAGCCCCGAACTATTCAGGTGTTCGAACCCACTCCGCATAAGTGCATATTCGAATATATATATTTCGCCAGACCCGATAGCAATATTTTCGGCAAAAGCGTATACAAAGCCAGAAAAGAGATGGGTAGGGAGCTGGCCAGAGAGTTTCCGGTGGACGCCGATATGGTTGTACCCGTACCGGACAGCGGAGTGGCGGCGGCTATAGGTTATAGCGAAGAGAGCGGTATACCTTTTGAGCTGGGCATAATCAGAAACCATTACGTAGGCAGAACTTTTATAGAACCGACTCAGGAGATTAGAGATCTAAAGGTTAAAATGAAATTAAATCCCATAAGGGAACTGATTAAAGGAAAAAGACTCGTAGTTATAGACGATAGTATCGTCAGAGGAACTACCAGCAGAAAAATCGTGAACATTCTAAAAGAGGCCGGAGCGAAAGAGGTTCATATGAGAATCAGCTCTCCGCCTACGACTGGACCCTGTTTTTACGGAGTCGACACTCCCAGCAAAGAGGAGCTTATCGCTTCGAAAATGGATACGGATAGCATCAAAGAGTATATAGGGGCCGACTCTTTGGCCTATTTGAGCATAGAGGGTCTGCTCAGAAGCGTAGGAAACGATCTGAGCTACTGTATGGGATGTTTTGACGGGAACTACCCCGTTCCCAACAAGAACGACTAGGAAGACTATTTGACAAAAAGGTATGAAAATGGTATTTTCCCTTCCAGCAAGGAGGGGAGTTTGAAGATCATAAATACCTTCGGAAGATATTATAAAAGAGTATTAAAAAAGAGGGTCAAAAAGATTCCTTTGGGAATCTCCGGATTCACCTGCCCCAATATAGACGGACGCGTGGCCAAGGGTGGATGCACTTTTTGCGAAAACGAATCGTTCAGTCCCAATCTATCTAAAAACAGCAAAAAATTTTTTTTAAACCCGGAGAGCTCGGAAAATCCTATATTAAACAGACAGCTTGGAGAAATAGCGTTTCAGTATAACTCCACGGCCGAGAGATATAGGAGACTGGGTTATGAGAAGTTTCTGGCATATTTTCAGGCCTTTACCAATACGTACGCGCCGCTGGATACTCTGCGTAAGCTCTATACCAAAGCCCTAGGAGAGCAAGACTGTATAGGTCTTAGTATCGGAACCAGAAGCGACTGCGTGAACGAGGAGATACTTGACTATTTGGTCTCCTTGCAGTCGGAAGGTAACGAAATCTGGATCGAGTACGGAATTCAGTCGATATTCGACTCGACTCTTGAGGCCATCAACAGAGGACACGACAGCGCCAGCGTGGAGAAATGGATTAAAAAAAGCAAAGAGAGGGGGCTTAGAGTGTGCGGCCACATAATCTTCGGATTGCCTGGCGAGACTCCCGATATGATGCTGCAAACCGTCGAAAAGTCGATAGAGTGGGGTATAGACTCGATAAAAATCCATCCGCTCTACGTCGTCAAGAATACCGCATTGGCCGTAGATTACCACAAGGGGAAATTTAAACCTATAGATGAGGAACTATACATTCAGCTGATAGTCGAAGCTATGAAAATTCTGCCCTCTCATCTGGTAGTTCAGCGACTGACCGCCGGGATCGGGGATTCTACGCTGTTGGCTCCGGCTTGGTGCGCCGATAAAAACAGTCAGTTGAAAAAAATAAGAGCCGCTTTGAGGGCAGAAAAAATTATCTATTGACTATCTTGCGATTTTACCGAATTTGCACCCTCTTTTGGTCCGTTTTGCCTCCTTGATCAACGAGGCGATATCGCTTAGCGGCGTTATCTCTCCGGCCAGATTTACTCTAAGTTCGGTAATATATCCCTCTTTGCAGATGTATTTGACTCTGTCTCCCGCTCCTTTTGAAAACTCCTTGTCGAATATGGCCGAAATTTTGGCGGTAGAGACTCTTTTGCCCCTGTTTTCGTAGAAAAAATCCCGTACCTTTGAACCGTTCAGCTGAGAGACTAGATAGATCGAATCGATAAAATATTCGTGGGGAGACTCGCTGTAGCACGTGCCGTGCTTTACCCATTCGTGTTTGTGCAAAGCGCTGAGATATCCCGGCATATATATCGCTATCAGTTCGTTTAGATCCGCCGGAAGTTTTAGTTTTAGCCTGTTCCATAATCCTCTTTTGTCGAGAATTCTCTCTCTTTGGGCCACGTTGCAGTATGTTTTATCCTTGGGCCAAAGGCCGTGTAGGGTAAAGTTTTTTCTCCAAAAAGGTACGCTTTTTTTGCATGCTCGATAGTTTTTTACTTTGCAGACCGAAGGAAACCATTGAACGGCCAGTACGTACTCTTGTGCGCTTAGCGTTACAGCAATCGCCAGTGCCAGCAGCAAAGCTCTCACTCTTTTCTACTCCTTTTTTCCTCAATACCGCTGATACCGGTTCTTCGTTCTAATTCTTTTTTGATCAGGGTCGGGGATACGTCGCGCAGGGCCAGAGCCACCAGAGTATGGTAGACCAGATCGGCGCATTCGTAAACGATCTGCTCCTTGTCTTTGTCTTTTACGGCGAAACAGAACTCGGCGGCTTCCTCGGCAACCTTTTTTAAAATTGTGTTTTCCCCTTTTGCAAAGAGGGTGGCGGTCCAGGAGTTTTCGGGTTTTTCCCCTTTTCGTTCCAAAATAGTATGATATAGATGATCGACAATCTGTTCACCGTAGAGATCTTTCGGGTCTTGGATCCGATCTGAGGTTATGGCGTTTTCGGTCAAGCTTTTAAAAAAGCAGCTCTTTCTGCCGGTATGGCATGCGGCTCCTTTTTGTTTAACCTGTAACAATATAGCGTCGCTATCGCAGTCTAAGTAAATTTCCACGATTTTTTGGGTATTTCCGCTGGTTTCGCCCTTTTTCCATAAGCTTTCGCGGCTACGGGAATAGTAGTGTGCGTAACCGGTTTCGAGGCTCTTTTGAAGAGCCTCGCGGTTCATATAGGCCAGCATCAGAACATCTTTCGTGTCGGCGTCTTGGACCACTACCGGAACGAGCGGGGTTTTTTCCCAATCAATCTGCAAAGGGCCTCCTTTTATCTGGAAATGGAAGAGCTCTGCTGTTTGTCTTTGGCGTCTATCCAGATGTTAGGCACCGCTCCTCCTGGAGTAAGGAAAATTTTTGCGTCCTTGTTCTGTTTGAGAGCCTCGTTGAATTTGCCCTGAACTTCGATCTGTCTCAGTTTCAACAGCTCTGGTGTTACGCTCTTGCCGATCTCCAGGTTGGCCTGAGCTTTGGCTTTTGCTTCGATCATGATTCTGTCCGCTTCACCCTGGGCCCTGATCTTTTTGGCTTCGGCCTCACCTCTGGCTAGCGCGGCTCTCTTTTCGGCTTCCTGGCGAGCTCTTTCCACTTCGTATTTGACTCTTTCTGCTTCCTGTTTCGCTATCTGTACTCTCTCTATCTGCTCTTTTATCTTTGGCGGTAAAGAGATCTCTCTTAGCTGTACGGCCACAAGTTCTACCGGTTTGTTGGGTAGCTGGCTGATCTTTTCTCTGATTTGAGACTCTATCAGTTTGGCTATTTCGTTCCTTTTGATGGGCAGCTCTTCCGCCTTGTAGCGTCCCACCACGTTTCTAACCACTTCTCTGACCACCGCGTTGATGATCTTCTCCTCCCAGGCGAGGCCCCACGTAGCTATGGTTTGAGGGGCGCCGTGGGGATTTAGTTTGTACTGGACCGTCAGATCGATCGAAACCGGAAGTCCTCTCGCATCCAGAACTTCGATGGCCGGTTTTTCGATAATTCCGGCATTTACGTTGCCGAACGCCGTATCTCGTTCGGCTTTGTAGTTTATTATTCTGACTTTCGTGTCCACTTTTATAATCTTTTGTATTCCTGGAATGTAAAAGTGGATTCCGGGTTCCAGCGGCAGTGGATCGTATTTACCCGCCGTCACTTTTATTCCCACTTCGCCCGAATTGATGATTTCGTACGGTTTCGCTATCACCAAAAGAACCACGATTACGATCAATACGTATATGTAGGTGGCTTTTTTCCCGAAATCCTTCATAAATTCGGGTACGTTGCTGTCGTTGTCGTTATCCTCCTCGTCCCTTCTTTTTTTGAAATAGTCGTTCAAATCGGCTGGCATCTATACACTCCTTTGCCTAGTTTATATATGTGAGCATATGTTCGAAATCGGGGTCTTTGCCGTAGACCACGTCGAAATACGCCTTTTGAAGCTCTCTCGTCATATCGCCTCTGCGACCGTTTCCGATGACTCTGGCGTCAACCTCTCTTATCGGAGTAACTTCCGCGGCGGTTCCGGTAAAGAAAGCCTCGTCACAAATATACACTTCGTCTCTTGTGATTCTTCTTCTTTCGATTTTTATACCTTTTTTCTCAGCGATTTTTAAGACCGTATCCTGCGTGATCGACTCGAGGGAGTTGTCGTTCGGGGGCGTGATCAAGACTCCGTCCCTGACTATAAAGAAACATTCGCCGCTCCCTTCGGCCACGAAGCCCTCTTCGTCCAGTAGCAGGGCCTCTTCGTATCCTGCTTCGAGCGCTTCGAACTTGGCCATCTGGCTGTTGAGGTAGTTGGCTACCGCTTTGGCTTTTCCCATTGTGGACTTTACCGAATTTCTGGCGAAAGAGCTGATTTTTACTCTAATACCGTTTTCCAGCCCTTCGTCTCCCAGGTAGCTTCCCCACTCCCACGCCGCTATGGCCACGTTGACCGGAGCTTTTACGTGGTATAGTCCCATGATTCCGTATCCAAGATATATAAGAGGCCTAATGTATACGTTGGATTCGAATCGGTTTCTTTTTAGCAGTTCTATCTGAGCCTCTTCCAGCTCGCTGAGCGAATACGGCGGGGTAATGGCAGTGATCTTTGCGGAGTTGATTAGCCGCTTCGTATGGTCGGTAAGCCTAAAGATCGCCAGTCCCCGTTCGGTTTTATAGGCTCTCGTGCCTTCAAAGACACCGTTTCCGTAATGGAGCGTATGCGTCAGTACGTGTACTTTGGCGTCGTCCCATTTTACGAACTCTTTGTCCATCCAGATATAGTCGGCTTTTTTCATCTTCTCTCCAAAAATGAATTTTAATCTCTAAAATTGGGATTAAGTCTATCAAAATAATGATTAAAATATAATATGAACAACTTATAAAAAAGCCCGATCAGGAGAATAAAAGGAGATCAGCCATGCAGGAGGCCAGGATATATTTCGGTTCCTCTCCGAAAAAGGGAGACACGTTACGCGAGATAAGGAGTCCTTTTAACGGCGAAGCGGTTACGCGTTATCCTGTCTGCGGCGCCGAGGACGCGAAGAGAGCCCTGGAAATAGCGAAAGAGGCTTTCGAAAAAAACAGAGAGGTCACGTTGGCTCAACGCGTGGCGTGGATCAGGGACGTAGCAGAAAGAATCAAAAGGGAAAAGGAGGAGTTCGCCCTGGCCATCACTAAAGAGGTGGCGAAACCGATAGCTTTTAGCAGAGTAGAGGTGGACAGATGCGTAGAGACTCTTACTCTTAGCGCCGACGCGGCGGTGGATCTGGGAGGAGAGACCATCAATACCGACGCCACCTTCAGCGGAAGGAAGAGCGTCGCGTTTTATAAAAGGGTTCCTCTTGGAGTGGTGGTGGCGATAACTCCGTTCAATTTTCCTCTCAATCTGGCCGCCCACAAACTTGGACCCGCGCTTGTGGCGGGCAACAGCGTGGTATTCAAACCGACTCCGGAAGCTCCCTATACCGGATATCTCTTGGCCAAAGCGTTTATAGAGAGCGAATACGCACCTAAAGATATGCTCAGCGTCGTTTACGGAGACGCGGAGGTGGGTTCGGCGCTCGTGGAGAGTCCGATTCCGCGCAAAATAAGTTTTACCGGCAGCGTCGAGGTGGGCAGAATAATTACAAGGAGCGCCGGAATAAAAAAGGTCTCTTTGGAGCTGGGAGGCAACGCGGCCACCTATATCGACAAAACGGCACAGATCGCTACCGCGGCCGCCAGATGCGCCGTAGGGGCTTTTATCAACAGCGGACAGGTCTGCATATCCCTGCAAAGAATATATGTCCACGAAGATGTTTACGAGGAGTTCGCCGCCGAGTTGGCGCGTGAGACTTCGAAGCTGAAAGTCGGTGATCCCTACGATCCCGAAACGTTTATGGGGCCGCTGATCAACGAGGAGGCGGCTCAGCGAGCCTACAGATGGGTCCAAAGCGCTCTAAAGGCAGGCGCTCGTACCATACTTGAGCCCAAAGTGGAGGGCAGATACTTTTATCCGGCGATACTGGCCGACGTTACCGACGATATGCAGATAGTATGCGAGGAGGTTTTCGCTCCCGTAGTTAGCCTGGTCAGAGTTAGCGGTTACGAAGAGGCGATTAAACGGATGAACGACTCTCCCTACGGATTGCAGTTTTCCCTTTTTACCAACGATCTGAGGCAGGCCGCCTCGTTTATAGAGGACGCGCAAGCGGGAGGAGTGGTTATCAACGATATACCAACCTTGAGATTCGATATACAGCCGTACGGCGGAGTTAAGCTTTCGGGAATCGGTCGAGAGGGACCCAAGTTCGCTCTGGAAGACTATACGGAAATCAAATCGGTAGTGATTTTGTGACATGGTTGCCGTCAGTGCCTGTCTGTTGGGGCTTAACTGCAGATACGAGGGCGATCATAGACGCAGCGTGGATACGCAGGAGATTTTGAATAGACTCCAATGCAAAAACGTTGTGCCATTCTGTCCTGAGGTAAATATTTTAGGAGCGCCGAGAGAACCGATAGATCTGTTTAGGTTTCACGATCGGATAGAGGCGGTAGGAAGAGAGAGCAAGAGGGTATACACGAAAAAGATTGAACTGGAAGCTGAAAGGTTTAAAAAGAGTTTCGACTCGGTAAACCTGTTCATATTCAAATCCAAATCGCCCAGCTGCGCTCTTTGCAGCGCCAAGGTCTATACTCCGGAAGGCGCCGTGATGGAAAAAAGAGCCAGTGGGATTTTTGCAAAAAAGATGAAAATTTGGTATAAAGATGCGAAATTTATGGAGATCTAAAATCGAAGGAAACGAAAATGTTGAAAGTAGGAGATTCCGCACCGCAGTTTTGCCTAAAAAACCAGGACGAGAACGAAATCTGCCTAAAGGATCTTAAAGGCAAGTGGGTGGTGCTCTATTTTTATCCAAAAGACAACACTCCCGGCTGTACCACCGAAGCTTGCGATTTTTCTGAGGAGTTTGACCGATTTGTTACTCTAGATGCGGTAATTTTGGGGGTCAGCCCCGATTCATGCGCCAGCCACAGAAAGTTTATAGATAAGAAAGGGCTGAAGATAACTCTTTTGTGCGACGAGAACAAGGAGGTGCTCAAAGCGTACGGCGCATGGGGCAAAAAGAAGATGTACGGCAGAGAATACGAGGGAGTGATACGAAGCACCTTTTTGATAGATCCGGAGGGCAAGATAGCCCATATCTGGCCCAAAGTGAGAGTAAAGGGACACGTGGAGGAGGTTAAAAAGAGACTCGAAGAACTCAAGGAGGCGTAGACGTTGGAGTATAGAAGCTATAACCAAAAAAGTTTTACCAAGGCGGAGAAAGTAAAAAGATATCTCTCCCCCTCCGAAATAGAGGAGATCGAGGTAGTTTCCCAAGTTTTCCCGTTCAAGGTGAACAATTACGTAATCGAGAAGCTGATCGACTGGGACAACTATAGGGACGATCCGATATTTAGACTCACTTTTCCTCATAGGGACATGCTCTTTGAGGATGATTACGAAAGAGTCAAGGCCTTGATGTTAAAAGGCGACAAGGAGGCTCTCAAAAGAGTCGTGGACTCCATCAGACTGACTCTAAATCCCCATCCGGCGGATCAGCTCTCGAACGTACCAAAAATAGGGGAGAAGAGACTTTCTGGTTCTCAGCACAAATACAAAGAGACTATTTTGTTCTTTCCCAAACAGGGACAGACCTGTCACGCGTATTGCAGTTTCTGCTTTAGATGGCCCCAGTTTGTAGGAATGGAGGATCTAAAATTCGCCTCCAAAGAGGTGGAGCTGTTAATAGAGTATATAAAAGCTCATCCGGAGATAACCGATATAATCTTTACGGGCGGAGATCCGCTGATAATGAGTACGAGACTTCTTAGAGGGTACGTCGAACCTATTTTGGAGGCTAATATTCCGCATCTTAAAAATATCCGCTTTGGTACCAAGACGCTAGGCTTTTGGCCTTATAGGTTCACTAGCGATCCGGATGCCCAAGATCTGCTGAATCTTTTTGAAGAGATTAGAAACAGGGGATACCATCTGGCCTTTATGGCTCACTTCAACCACTATAGAGAGCTCGAAACTCCGGAGGTTAAGGAGGCGGTAGAGAAAATTTTAAAAACTGGAGCGGTAATCAGAACCCAGTCGCCCATTCTGAGACATATCAACGACAGTGTCCACGTCTGGGAAAAGATGTGGAGAATGCAGGTAGAGATGGATATGATACCTTATTACATGTTCGTAGCCAGAGATACCGGGGCACAACACTACTTCGGCGTTCCTCTGCACAGGGCTTGGGAGATATTCAGGGAGGCCTACTCCAGAGTAAGCGGAATAGCGAGAACCGTCAGAGGTCCGAGCATGTCTGCTTCTCCTGGCAAAATATGCGTAGAGGGCACGGCTGTTGTAGATGGGCGCAAAGTTTTTGTGCTGAGCATGATACAGGCCAAAAATCCATCCCTGGTAAACAGACCTTTTTTCGCCGAATATAACGAAGAGGCCTACTGGATTGACGATTTAAAGCCCGCTTTTAGCGAAAAGTTCATCTTCGAATAGAGCGACTGCCGCGAAGGGATCTTCGATCCCTTTTAAAAAGCTAAAATTAAGCATAAATTCAGTATAATCAGCTCGCCTTTTACTACACACGCGTCAATCCTTGTAGAGGTTGCGGGAAACCGTTAAGGGGCGCGGAGGCAAAAACCCAAACATTCAAGGAGACACAATGGTTACTATGAAGGACCTGCTAGAGTGCGGAGTTCACTTCGGTCATCAGACCAGGAGATGGAACCCCAAAATGAAACCCTACATTTTCGGGGTTAGAAAGAATATTCACATAATCGACCTGCAAAAGACGCTGAGGTTTTTCAGATATACCTACAACGTGGTCAGAGACGCCGCCAAAGAGGGACAGACAATACTCTTCGTCGGTACGAAAAAACAGGCTCAAAACGCGGTGGAAGAGTACGCCAAAAAGTGCGAAATGCCCTATGTTAATTCCAGATGGCTCGGCGGAACGCTGACGAACTTCAACACCATCAGAAAGTCGATCAGAAAACTCGAAGTTATAGAAGAGATGGAAAACAGCGGCCAGATGGATCTTTTGACCAAAAAAGAGGCCCTTATGCTAAAAAGAAGAAAAGAGAAACTGGAAAACTTTTTAGGCGGCATAAGGGATATGAAGAAACTGCCGGATATGCTGTTTGTAATCGACGCTGTTAGAGAGCACATCGCCGTCAAAGAGGCTAACAAGCTGGGAATCCCGGTTGTTGCTCCTTTGGATACCAACTGCGATCCAGACGTTATAGACTATCCTATTCCCGGCAACGACGACGCCATAAGAAGCATACAGCTCTTTTGCAAAGAGATTTCCGAAGCCATCATTGAGGGCAGAGAACTCAGAGCGCAAGAACTGGCCGAAGAGGAAGAGGCAGAGAGCGAAAACCAGGAGGTAACTCAAGAGGAGATCGAAGAGACCATAGCAGAGGCCAAAGAGGAAGCGGCCCAAGAAGAAGCCAAGGAGGAAGAGTAATGGCTATATCCGCAGCAGAGGTTAAAAAACTTAGAGAGATAACCGGCGCGGGGATGATGGATTGTAAAAAAGCCCTGCAAGAAGCCGAAGGAGATATGGACAAAGCGGTAGAGATACTGCGAAAAAAAGGTATCGCCAAAGCGGCTAAAAAAGCCGACAGGGTTGCCAGCGAAGGCGCCGTAACCGTAGAGATCAGCGATGATTTCAAATGCGCCACTATAAGCGAAATAAATTCCGAAACCGATTTCGTGGCGCAAAACGACAACTTCAAAGAACTCGTCAAGAAAGCGACCAGACATATTCACGTAACCTCTCCCGAGGGGGTTGAAGATCTGTTGCAAACCGAGATAGACGGAGTGAAATTCGAAGAGTTTATGAAAGCTCAGATCGCCAAAATCGGAGAGAACATAGTCGTCAGAAGATTTGACAGAATATGTCTCGAGGGAAACGGAGTCGTAAACGGATATCTCCATATGGGAGGCAAAATCGGCGTAATAGTGGCGGCTACCTGCGATAAGCCCGAAGTTTGCGACTCTATTAAAGAGCTGCTCAAAGATATCGCTATGCATATAGCCGCTATGAATCCTAAATATCTGGATGAGAGCGCCGTTCCCCAAAACGTTTTGGAAAAAGAGGCTGAAATAGCCAGAGCTCAGCTGGCAAAAGAGGGCAAACCAGAAAACATTATCGAAAAGATTATACCCGGCAAGATCAAGAAGTTTATAGAGGAGAACACTCTCTTGGGGCAGAAGTTTGTCAAAGATGACAAAAAGAGCGTCAAGGAGGTTCTCGAAGCGGCCGCGAAAGCTGCCGGCGGAAGCGCTAAAATAGTTGAGTTCGTCCGATACGAACTCGGCGAAGGTATAGAGAAGAAACAGGACGATTTCGCCGCTGAAGTGGCGGCTCAGATGAAGTAGGGGAGAGTTTTGGATTTCGAAAGCGGCTCTAAAGAGGTCGCTTCGATCCTGAGCGCGAGAGAACTTTCGCACTCTTTCGACTACCCTCTTTTTAGCGATATCTCCTTGGATATCGCTAAAAAAGAGAGCGTTGCCGTGGTAGGAGTCAGCGGCAGCGGAAAATCTACTTTGCTACATATACTATCCAGTTTTCTAAAACCCCAAAAGGGTAGAGTGGAGCTTTTCGGGGAGGATATATATTCGCTCGATTACTCCCGCGTTTTGAAAATTAGAAGAGAGTTGATCGGAATAGTGTTTCAGTCCCACTATCTCTTCAAGGGATTTACGGCAAAGGAGAATATAGAGGTTGCCGCGCTTCTGGCCAAGACGGAGACCGATATGGATCTAATTAGAAGTTTCTCAATAGAAAGACTTCTAAACAAAAAGATCGGCGATCTTAGCGGAGGCGAACAGCAAAGAGTTTCGGTTGCTAGGGTTTTGACGAAAAAGCCGAGAATGATTTTTGCCGACGAGCCCACGGGAAACCTGGATTCCAAAACCGCGGAGGAGGTTATGGAGCAGGTATTTGAATATATCGATCGAAACGGCGCCGGTCTTTTTTTGGTTACCCACGATATGAGGCTGGCTTCCAGATGCGACAGACTCTACCGCTTGGAGGGCGGAGCTTTGGTTCAGTAGGGTTTCGACTCTTTTAGCATCCTTTCGAAATATCTTTTAAACAGTGCCGCTTTTTGGTAATCCCTATCTATCTGAAGCACCTCGTAGTTTGTATGAAATGCCGAATAGGAGAGATTTGCCGAGCCGCAAAGAACCGTTTTCGAGTCGACTATCATGAACTTTGCGTGCATTTTGCCGCGTCTTTTGCTTTTTTTGTAGGGTTTTCCCGATAGAGTGTAGCTGGATATGTTTTTATATTTTTCCAGATAACCTATACGGCTTTTGCCGCTTTTGAGGTTCCAGTCCCTGTCGTAGATAATTCTGATCTTTACTCCTCTTTTTGCGGCGTTTTTCAATCTTTTGGCTATCTTTTTGTCGGTGAAGGTGTATATGGCTATATCTATCGAATCGGTACTGGAGTCGATAATTTTATATAGCTTTTTTAGAGCCGCTTTCGAGTCGTAAGGCAAAAAGTAGATTTCGGAGCCAATCAGCGGTATTAGGCACAAAAGCAAAAAGAGTAACCTTCTCATATCCTCTCCTGTGACTATTAATGTTATTAAAGCAAAAAGATATTAAAATAATGAAGTTTTGATACTGTTAAATTCCTCTGATTGGAGAAAAGATGGATCTTCTTCTCATTAACAAAAATCCTGTGGTTTCGAGGATGTTGAATCTGAGCGCTCCCAAGGCTGGGTTCGAAGTGAGCGAATGCGACAACGTATATGAACTGCCAAAGGGCTCCTTTGACGTTGTTTTGATCGATGACGAAATGTATGACGAAAACTTTCTAAAAGAGATCAAAAGCGAACTGGATTTCAAGCAGTTGGGTATCATTACTTCGGCCAAAAACGCTGATACGGAAAGTTTCGATTTCGTTTTGATAAAACCGTTTTTGCCTACAGATCTGATAGAGCTGCTTAGAAGCATCAGGGCGAAAATAGAGTTTACCCAGTACGAGGACGTTTCGGAGGAGACAGAGGAGATCGTCGAGCTTGAAGAGAGCGATGAGGAGGAGCCTTTCGTTCCGGAAGAGGAGGTAGAAAAAAGCGGCGTACTGAACGAGGAGGAGATAGAGAGAGTTGCCGAACTGCTGGAAGATACCCCCGAATCTATTTTAACCGCTCCAAAAGAGGAGGAATCGCAGGAGGAGACGATCGAAGAAGAGACTCGATCTATCCAGGAAGAGGAGGAGAAACCGTCCATTCTCGAAAAGATGGATATAATGGAAAACGTACCTCCTAAGGAGCCCTCCGAGCCGAAAGAGGAGCCAGAAACGAAGAGCGCTCCCGTGCCCGATCCCCAAGAGTACAGCAGCGAAGAGAAGATAAAAGCGCTGATGGGGGTTTTGGATCTATATACCGTCAGAGAGCTGCTCGACGGAATGGAGATCACCATCAAAATAAACTTTAACAAGAAAAAGAAAAAAAAGAGATGAAAAAGGGTTCTTTACTGGTAATATCCGGTCCCAGCGGAGCCGGAAAGAGTTCTTTGATAGGTGCTATACTGGAGCGGTTTTCGGAGGTCTATTTCAGTATATCTACCACGACGCGTCCCAAAAGGGAGGGCGAAGTAGAGGGGAGAGACTACTTTTTCGTCTCCAAAGAGGAGTTTATGCAAGATGTGCGAAACGGCCTGTTTCTGGAGTGGGCCGAAGTGCACGGCAACTTCTACGGTACATCTTTAAAACCGGTATATGAGGCCCTGGATGCGGGAAAACTGGTGATTTTCGACATAGACGTTCAAGGACACGCCTCGATAAGGGAGAGATTTGACGAAATTACGACGTCGGTATTCGTGACGACTCCCGATATCGGCGAGCTGAGAAGGCGTCTGGAAAAACGGGGAACCGATTCCGATCAGACCATACGTAGACGGCTTCAAAACGCTTTGGAGGAGATGCAAAGGGCTGTCGAGTACGACTATCTGCTGATAAACTCCGATTTGCAAAAAGCCCGCGAAGGGATAGTGGCGATCGCTCATGCTGCCAGACTGAAATACTCGAAAGAGGAGTTCGCCCAATTTCTCGAAAACTGGTCAAAAGGGTGATTTATCCTTTTATTAGTTAAAAAAATGTAGTATTATATACTCGAATTACCGTACAGATATATAAAGGAGACAATATGGGTATGCCTAGTATGCCGGAACTTTTGGTGATTTTGGCGATAGTCGTTCTGCTTTTCGGGGCAAAAAAGATTCCTGAGCTGGCCAAAGGACTCGGAAGCGGAATAAAGAACTTTAAAAAGGCCATGAAAGAGGACGAAGAGGAGATAGCGGTTTCGGAGAACAAAAAAGAGATCGAAGGCAAAGAGAGCGCGGCTCAGCAAAACAGTGCAGCTTCCGCCGAGAAAAAAGAGGCATAGTTAATTACATAAGGAACTGCGGTTGAAAAATAGAGTATTGTCTGTTATCGAAAAGAGACTAGGCAAAAAGGTGGTTTTAGAAAAACCCAAAGATAAAAAGTTCGGTCACTACGCGACTCCAGTGGCCTTTTCCATGGCCAAGGAGCTCAGAAAACCGCCCTTTGAGATAGCCAAAGAGCTGTGCGAAAAACTCAAATCCGAGGAGATATTCGCGGAAGTAGAGCCTCTAAAAGGGTATATCAATTTCAGGCTAAGCGAAGATTTCCTCGATAGTTACGCAACCGCCGTTTTAAAAAATCCCGAGCGGATTATCTCTCCGATTGGTAACGAAAAAATTCTTTTGGAATTCGTCAGCGCCAACCCAACCGGACCGTTGCATATAGGACACGCCAGAGGGGCGGTGATCGGAGACGCTCTTTATAGAATGGGCAAAGCTTTGGGATACGAGATAAAAAGAGAGTACTACATAAACGATCACGGAAGCCAGGTTTATAAACTGGGACTATCTATCTATCTGGCCGGCAGAGAGTCCATGGGGCATGAGGTTACCTGGCCGGAGGGCTGCTACAGGGGCGAGTACGTATACGATCTGGCGCGTGACGCCATGGAGACTCTGGGAAGAGACCATTTCGTAGATGAGAGTTCCGTTTCGCGGCTGGCCGAGTGGGGCAAAGACCGCATGATGGAGCTGATCGTAAGGGATCTTGAAAAGGTCGGAATATACTTTGACTCTTTCGTGAGCGAAAAGAGTCTTTACGATATGTGGCCCAAGGTAAGAACCGTTTTGGAAGAGCGAGAGGCTCTTTACGAGAAGGATTCCAAAATCTGGCTAAGATCGACGAGATTCGGAGACGAAAAAGACAGGGTTGTAGTCAGAGAGGACGGCAGACCAACGTATTTAGCCGGAGACATCATATATCACTATCAAAAATTCAAACGCTCCTTCGATAGATATATAAATATCTGGGGAGCGGATCATCACGGATATATAGCCAGAGTCAAGGCGGCTATAGAGTTTTTGGGTTTCGACTCTTCGAAACTGGAGATAGTATTGGCTCAGATGGTGAGTCTGCTAAAGGGGTCTGAGCCGTTTAAAATGAGCAAAAGGGCGGGCAACTATATACTTATGAGCGACGTCGTGGAAGAGATAGGCAAAGATGCCCTTAGATTTATGTTTCTATCCAAAAAGTCCGACACTCATCTGGAGTTCGACGTAGAGACGCTAAAACAGCAAGACGCCTCCAATCCGGTTTACTATATAAACTACGCCCACGCGAGAGTCTATTCTCTGTTCGAAAAGGCCGGAGCAGAGTTCGGCGACGTGATCGAGGTGGAGCTCAAGAATATGAACGAGGAGGCTAAAGATCTGCTTTTTAGCGCTCTTTTACTGCCTGAAGTGGTCGAAGAGGCCTTTTTAAAACGAGAAGCCAACAGGGTTACCGATTATCTGAAGGCTCTGGCGGCGCAGTTTCACAGGTTCTATAATGAAAACAGAGTCTTGGGGTCTCAAAAAGAGCGCGAGTTGATGAAGCTTTTCGCGACCGTGGCCGTCTCTATAAATAAAGGTTTGGAACTGCTCGGTATCGAAGCAAAAAAGAGAATGTAAAGGAGCCAGATGGCCCGACTTGAAAGCAGAAGCGAGAGAATCGTAAATATTTTGGAGGATAAAAAGGGCGAGGACGTTCTTTTTATAGATCTTAGAGGGAGCGGATATTTCGTTGACGCGGTCATTATAGCCACCTCTTTGAGCGACAAACACACCCAGGCTCTGCTGGACACTCTAAAGGAGAGGCTAAAACCGCTCGGCGAGGAGTTTTTGAAGATTCAGGAGGGAGAGGAGTGGATAGTCGTGGATCTTGGCGACATTCTTATCCATCTGATGACAAAGCGTTACAGAGAGAGATATAACATCGAACAGTTTTTGGAAGAGCTCAAAGAGCGTTGATCTTTTTGTAAAATCTATATATTTCCGAAGCTACTGGTTTGGGGAGATATCGTTTGGTTACTTTTCCTCTAAGCCTTGTGGAGCTGATTGGAACGCTCACGGACAGGATCTTGAACTTTTGCGGAATCCTGATCCGATTTCTCGTGGCCACCACGAACTCCGCCCTTTTTGAGAGCTTTTTATAGCTTTTCCATCTTGTCAAATCCTTTAGGTTGTCCGCCCCTATTATCAGATAGAGTTTCTGCGGAGCGAATTTTCGTCTGAGATACTCTACCGTTTCTATGGTGTAGGTGGCTCTTTGCCGCTCGATTTCAAAATCGCAGACTCTTACTTTTTTGAAGCTTTTTAGGGCCTTTTTGAGCCATACGATCTTTTTTCGCGGCGGAGCGTAAAACCCTTTTTTGAAAGGATTTACATACGTCGGCACCACTACGAGCAGATCGATGTCCAGCTCTTTTAGGGCCTCTTTGACTACGCTTAGATGTCCTACGTGGGGCGGATCGAAACTTCCGCCAAAAAGCGCTATTTTCATCGGTTCCGTTCCGGTTTTGGATTAGAGTTATTTTATCTTTTTTTAGATAAAATAAGCAAAATTTTTTAAAGGCGAAAAGGGTGGGGATACGTGTAGCTGTAAACGGTTTTGGACGTATTGGAAGAAGCCTTGCGCGGGTTTTGTTGAAAAGAGAGGATATCGATCTTGTGGCCGTAAACGATCTGGCGCCGGTGGAGCAGGCCGCTTATTTGCTATCGTTCGATTCTGTTCACGGACGGTTTGAAGGTTCTGTGGAGTATGAAGAGGGCAGACTGATAGTAGACTCTGTTGAGATAGCATATTCCAACTCCGCTGATCCCATGGAGCTGGATTTCGTCTCTTTGGGCGCCGATGTGGTCATAGAGTGTACCGGCCGTTTTCTGACCTCCAAAGAGGTCGAACATCATATAAAAAAGGGGGTAAAGAGGGTTATAATCTCGGCTCCCGCAAAGGACGACACCCCCACTTTCGTTTTAGGCGTAAACGAAGGGGAGTACGCCGGAGAAAAGATCATCTCCAACGCCAGCTGTACCACCAACTGCTTGGCGCCCGTGGCTAAAATTTTGAACGAGCGGTTCGGTATCCAAAAGGGACTCATAACCACGGTTCACAGCTACACTTACGATCAAAATCTGTTGGACAACTCCCATCGGCGCGATCTGCGCAGGGCCAGAGCAGCCGCTTTGAATATGGTCCCTACCACGACAGGAGCGGCCAGGGCTATAGAGAGGGTTTTACCGGCTTTAAAAGGAAAACTCGACGGCAGGAGCGTTAGGGTTCCGGTGGCCGACGTATCCCTGCTGGATTTTGACGTTCTTCTTTCAAGAAGGACTACGCCGCAGGAGCTAAGGAGCCTTTTTGGGGAGTATGCCTCGGGTTCAATGCGTGGTATCTTGGGAATAGACCGAAACTTCGGCGTATCCGGAGATTTTATAGGTTCGGCTTACAGCTGTGTGGTTGCCGAGGATCTGATTCAGGTGGTGGAGGGTGATATGGTCAAGATTATGTGCTGGTACGACAACGAGTGGGGATACGCCAACAGACTGGCCGATATGGCCAAATATATAACAACGGTTTGAAACCGTCAAAGGAGAGATATGCATATAAAATCGGTCAAAGAACTGGAGCTCGCCAAGTCTTCCGTTTTTATCAGATGCGATTTTAACGTTCCTATGGACGAATTCGGCAATATTACCGACGATAGAAGAATCAGATCGGCTCTGCAGACCATCAGATACTGTCTCGATCACGACTGCAAGATAGTTCTGGCCTCTCATCTGGGCAGACCCAAGGGTTACGATGAGAAATTCTCTCTAAAACCGGTTGCAAAGAGGCTTCATACGCTGCTAAAGCAGGATATTTTAATGGCCAGGGACGTGGTTGGGGAAGACGCCAGATCCAAATTTTCCTCCTTGAAAGAGGGGCAGATTTTGCTTTTGGAGAATCTGCGCTTTGAAAGAGGAGAGACCAAAAACGATCCTGAATTCGCGAAGAAACTGAGGGAGTTCGGGGAGTTTTATATAAACGACGCCTTCGGAGTCAGTCACAGAGCCCACGCCTCGGTGGAGGCCATAACCCATCTGTACGACGAGGCGCACAAAGCGGCCGGCTTTTTGCTGCTTAAAGAGATTCAGTTTTTTCATCATCTGCTGAAAAGACCTACGAGACCTTTCGTGGCGGTTGTCGGCGGAAGCAAGGTCTCAAGCAAACTCAAAGCGCTGATCAATCTGCTGCCGAAAGTGGACAAGATGCTAATAGGCGGCGGAATGGCCTTTACTTTTCTCAAGGCGCTGGGCGAAGAGGTCGGAAACTCGATAGTGGAAGAGGATCTGATAAATGATGCGCTAAATATTATAGACGAAGCTAAGAGATTGGGCGTCAAACTCTATCTGCCGGTAGATTTCGTTGTGTCTCAGACCTTTAGCGAGGAGTCGCCGATCAAATACGTCACCTACAAGGAGATTCCGAAAGGTTGGATGGGGCTGGATATAGGCCCGGCCACGGTAAGGCTCTTTAGAGAGGCGCTAAACGACGCTCAGACGATTTTGTGGAACGGTCCGATGGGAGTTTACGAAATGGACAAGTTCGCAAGGGGCAGTATACAGCTTTCCCATTTCATAGCACAAAGTTACGCCACGAAGGTCATCGGCGGCGGAGATACGGCCGATCTGGTCCAAAGGGCCGGAGATGACGAGGAGATGACCTTCATCTCTACGGGCGGTGGCGCCAGTTTGGAGCTGTTGGAAGGAAAAACTCTGCCTGGAGTGGCGGCATTGATGACGGATAACGGAGAAGACGAGTGATACTGGCGGCAAATTTCAAGATGAATCATACCCGATCATCTACCAAAGAGTATATAGATAGTCTGTGTCGATTTTTGAAAAAGGGGAATTTTGACCAAGATATCGAAATCTACCTTTTTCCTCCGGCAACAGCGCTGGATAGTTACGAGTGCGAGAGCGTCAGAATCGGAGCGCAAAACGCCTACTGCGCCGAGGAGGGCTCCTTTACTGGAGAGATCGGCCCCGTTCAGCTGGGCGAGTTCGGGATAGAAACGGTTTTGATCGGCCATAGTGAGCGCAGGGAGCTTTTTGGGGAGAGTCAGGAGCTGATCAACAAGAAGTTCGCCTTTTACAAGGAGAGGGGATTCGAGATATTTTACTGTATAGGAGAGAAACTCGATATCAGAGAGCGGGGAATCGAGGAGGTAAAAAGCTTTTTGCGCAGGCAGCTTTTGAATATCGATACCGATTACGAAAACCTGATCATAGCGTATGAGCCCGTATGGGCTATAGGAACCGGTAAAAGCGCCCATGCCGAAGATATAGCCGAGGTTATGGAGTTTTTGGGTTCGATAACTGACGCGCCGCTGCTTTACGGAGGCAGCGTAAAGGCCGGCAATATCGAGTCGATAATTTCCGTGGAGGGGTGTGAAGGGGCTCTGATAGGAACCGCCAGCTGGAAGGTAGACAGCTTTTGCGAAATTATCGAGCGCGCACAAATGCGAAAAAGGAGTTAGAATGGGATTGATGAAGGGAAAAAAAGGTCTGATCGTAGGCGTCGCCAACAACAAATCGATTGCCTACGGCATAGCCAAAGCGTGCAAAGAGCAGGGAGCCGAACTGGCCTTTACCTATCTAAACGAGGCGTTGAAAAAAAGGGTGGTACCGATAGCGGAGGAGTTAGGTAG
This sequence comes from Campylobacterales bacterium, assembly GCA_027065825.1. Classification (GTDB taxonomy): domain Bacteria; phylum Campylobacterota; class Campylobacteria; order Campylobacterales; family Nitratiruptoraceae; genus Nitrosophilus_A. The sequence goes on from JAMONM010000058.1 coordinate 74,123, forward strand.
CGACAAGGTCTATCCGCTTGACGTCAGCAAACCGCAGGAGCTGAGTGCTCTTGCCGAGGCTATAAAAAAGGATATGGGAGAGATAGACTTTTTCGTCCATTCGGTAGCGTACGCTCCAAAGGAGGCGCTTGACGGCAGATTCGTCAACACTACCAAAGAGGCTTTTGACGTTGCGATGGAGATTTCGGTTTTTAGTCTGATAGAGCTGACGAAAACCCTACTGCCTCTGATGAAGGAGGGGGGATCGATTTTGACCCTCTCTTATCTGGGTGCCGAAAAGTATATACCCCACTATAACGTGATGGGGGTGGCCAAAGCGGCTCTTGAGGCCAGCGTCAGATATCTGGCCGCCGATCTGGGACCTCAGGGGATCAGAGTCAACGCCATCAGCGCCGGTCCTATAAAGACGCTAGCTGCCAGCGGTATCGGCGATTTCAGGATGATTCTCAAATGGAACGAAGCCAATTCGCCTCTGAGAAGAAACGTGACCATAGATGAGGTAGGCAAAAGCGGAATGTATCTGCTGAGCGATCTAGCCAGCGGCGTTACCGGCGAAATACACCACGTGGATGCGGGATACAACATAATGGGATTGGCCGAAGTCGAGGAGATCGACGGTAAAACGGTAATGGTATGGGAGCGTTACAAAAATTAGCATTTATCTTTAAATTAAGGAAAAATCGTCCCTTTAGCCGAAAAAAATAACATTTTTATAACATTTTTTTAAGATTTCTTTGTTATAATCACCGTGTGAAATGCACTAAATTTCAAAATCTCAAAGGAGTAAGAATGAAGATTGCAAAACTTAGTCTTGCAGCGTTGATGGCATTGGGTGTTTCTGCCTTCGCCGAAGTACAAAACATAAAAGTAAGCGGAGATGCGAAACTATTTTACGGAACTCAAGACGCTGATTACGAGCAAGTAGGAGCTAGACCAGCCAGAGGCGATCTGTTCAGCGACAACGACAGCTACGGACAGGCTGCTTTGAATATAGGCGTAACCGCCAATTTGGCCGACAGCGTTCAGGGCAAGGTTGCTTTAACGGCTCTATCCACTTTGGGACTGGAAAACAATCTGGTTAGCCAAGTATGGGCCGGACAGACCACTAATACCGTTTGGTGGGCATCCGAAGCCTGGTTGGCCAAAACCTTCAGCAAAACTACGGTAAAAGTAGGTAGACAAGAGCTCGATACTCCTCTAGCTTTCAGCGAAAAGTGGAATATCGCTACAAACACCTTCGACGCGATCGTTGTATTGAACCAAGATCTTCCTGAAACCACTCTCGTTGGAGCTTATGTGGGTAGAGGCAACGGCGTTAACGGAATGGGTGTCGTTAGAACTACAGACAACGACGGAAACACTTCCGGAGATTTCTTTAGAACTTACGGTTCTGCTATAGACGATACTCTTGAGACCGATCTTGCCAGCGGAGCTTATGCGGCAGGTATCATTACCACTGCCATTCCGAACACTACCGCTCAGGCTTGGTACTACAACGTAAACAACATAGCTACTGCTTACTGGCTGCAGGCCGACGTAAACCTAAAAGATGTTCTTGCCGGTTTGATATTTGGCCTTCAGTACGCCAACCTGAACCCAGACAACAAAGTTGACGCGGCTGCCGGAACGTCGGTAGACTCTTCCAGCGGATGGGGCGCAAAAATCGGCTTTGACTTCAAAGACGCTCTTCCCGGTCTGAAAGCTTGCGTAGCCTACTCTTCTACTGACGAAGACGGAGCGGTCAGCCTCTCAAACACTGCGACCGGATTGACAGGCGAATCTAAGCTCTATACCGAAGCATGGTGGAACTACGGCTATGTTGCCAGACCTTCTACCGATACTTGGAGCGTAAAAGTTAAATACGATATGAAAGACGTTGCGGAATTCGGAGCGTTCTACACCTCTGCCGATCAGGATACAGGTAAATTCGTAGCTACTCCGGCTGATATGAACGAATTTGCACTAACGGCTACAAAAACATTTGGAAGCCTAAGCGCTACAATCGCTTACATCTATACTGATGCAGATGATCAAAACTATATTGATGCTAACAATAATGGTGAGTGGGATCAAGGTGAAAAATCTGACAGCTACAACACTATTCAGCTATATCTGACTTACAACTTCTAAGTCGCCTTTTAACGCCCAAAGAGCTTTTGAGGCTCTTTGGGCTTTTTTTTTGGTTTTTTCGTGAGATTTTGTTAAAATCTGACTAAAAAACCTAAGGATTTCCTATGAAAAAGAGCGCTCTTTTAGCTTTCTTCGTCGTCGCACTTTTTGGGGCCGAATATATCACTCTCAACAACGGAAAAACGATTTTGTTAAAGGATGACGGTACGTGGGAAGAAGTTACCATCGTTAAAAAGGGCGATAAAAACATCGCTTTGAGAAAAGACGGAAAGTGGGAGGAGGTTAAGCCCGACGATATTGAGTCGGCCGACGTGCTAAAGGGCGGCGGTACGGATAGATTTATGGATTCTAAATTCGCCAAGGCTCTACTTGGTAAATGGGAGTCTCCCGACGGCAAGATCGAATACACCTTTACCAAAGACAAGGCGGTTTTTAAAAAAGGACCTAAAGTGGTTGAGGGAAAATGGAGCATCGAATATCTTGACGAGTCCAAAAGAAAGATGATCGTCAATATCGGAGAAGGCGCGAGGCTGGGCTTTTTGTCTTTCGGCGGAATCGCCCGAAGCCTCAAATTCTCTCCCGATTTCGATAAACTTTACGACGAAAGCGAAAAGATGGAAAGCCTAAAGGACGTAGTGCTTTACCGAGTAAAATAGCTTTATGAAGCTGCTTTTAAAAAAACTGCTCTATATAGGCTTGATGCTTTTAATTATCTCTTTAATCTCTTTCGGAGCCATCCATATGGCTCCGAACTCTTTCTTCAGCGCCGGCGAACTAAATCCGAACATAACTCCGGAGACTCTCGAACATCTAAAGAGAATATACGGTCTAGATAAACCTTTGTGGGAACAGTACCTTTCGTGGGTCTGGGCGATGCTGCATCTCGATTTCGGTATATCTTTCGCCACCGGCAAGAGCGTAACTCAGGAGATAGCCCAGCGCATAGGTGTTACTTTGGGAATCAATCTGGTGAGTATGAGTATAGTCTTTGCTCTTTCGCTCTATCTGGGTATAAAGGCGGCGCTAAAGCAGGACAGCGTCTTTGATAGGACGGTAAAACAGTTTTCCCTGATCAGTTTTTCTATGCCCTCTTTTTATCTGGCTCTGCTCGTTATCATACTTTTTGCGGTTGAGCTAAAACTCTTTCCGATTGGAGGGCTGCACTCTTTAGAGCAAAAAAGCGGCGTATATTACTATCTCGATATCGCTTGGCATCTGGTTTTGCCGATTTTCGTTATTGTTTTTGTAAGTTTCGGTTCGATGGCTATGTATGTGAGATCGTTGACGATTGAGATACTAAAGAGCGATTATATCTTTTTCGCCAAAGCCAGGGGTGCCGGCGAAAAAGAGATCGTAAAAAGATTCGTGTTGCCTAATCTCTCTCCGCCGTTGGTGACCGTTTTGGGACTCTCTCTGCCCGGTTTGATAGGCGGGAGCGTCATACTGGAGTCAATCTTCTCTATCAACGGTATGGGGCTGCTATTTTATCAGGCCGCGCTGGCCAGAGATTATCCGGTAATTATGGGTATTTTGATAATTACCTCTTTTTTGACGCTATTGGGAAACGTTTTGGCCGATCTTGCGATGCTTAGGTTAAATCCCTATTTCAAAAGAGACTCTTAGAGCGTAGAACTTTGTAATATCTGTAACTGCTCTTTTTGTAACAGCGCTCTTCGTATATGTGAAAGAGTTTGGCCAGACAATATACGACTCCTCCGGCGAATATCGCAAAAGAGTAGTGGTTCCATGCTGCCGGATTGAAACTCAGACTAAGCAGCGAGGATATCTCAAACAGCAGCACGCTTTGCAATATGAAGTAGAATATGGGAGCGAAAATTCTGCACCTGCGCCTCTCTACGCCGTAGAGCCTTCGATTTAGGTCACTCTCTACTTTTGCGAACATTGTGAGTACCTTTTGGGATTTTTTTGGATTATACCCCTTTTTAGTATAAATTGTGTAAAAAACTACTCTTTAAACAGATCCTGCAGCGTGATTTTCGGTTTTTCCTCTTCGCTTACCGCCTCTTGGGTCGTTACTCCGGCCACTCCAGCTTTTTCTTGAAGCTCTATTTCGAAGCCGGTCAGCATCGAGGCGAGTCTGATATTGATTCCGCTTTTTCCAATCGCTTTGGACTTTTGATCGGTTGGAATGGTTACCAGGGCCTTTTCCCCCTCTATTTTCACCGAAGATATTATCGCCGGACTAAGGCTTCTGGCCACGAATATTTCGGGTACCGGAGAGTATTCGATACAGTCGATGCTCTCTCCGTGCAGCTCCTTGCTGACAGCGTTTATTCTGACCCCTTTGACCCCTACGCAGGCTCCTATCGGATCTATCTGAGCCGAGGTCGAGGCTACGGCCACTTTTGCCCTTTCGCCGGGAATCCTGGCTACTTTTTCCACCGTTACCAGGTTATCTTTTATTTCCGGCACCTCCAGTTTGAGAAGCTCTTCCAGAAATTTCGGCGTGGTTCTAGATAACTCCAGATAGATGCCGTGAACCTTGTCGATCATAACCTTTTTCAAAATAGCTTTTATAACGTCGCCGGGTTCGAAACGCTCTCCCTTGATTCTGAATCTCATCGGCAAAATCGCTCTTACCTCGTCTATTTCGACAAAGGTGTTTTCGTCCCTGTCCACTCTGGTGACTGTACCGCTGATTATCTTTCCAACCCTGTTTTGGTATTTTCTAAACAGCTGCTCCTCTACCAGTCTTTGTATATGGTACTCTATCTCTCTTTGCAGATGCAAAGCCGCCGTTCTGCCGAGTCCTTCGAAATCTACAGGATATCTCAGCTCGTCGCCGGTTTCAACCTCCGGATCTATCTGCTTGGCTTCGGATAGCGTTATGTATCTTTCGCCGTCTTCTTGGGCCTTTTCGCTATCGTCCTCCACTACGATTACCTTTTGATATACGTTTACGCTTTTGCTCTGTTTGTCTATATCCACGTCGAATTCCAGATCTTCTCCCAAAACTCTTTTAGCCGTTTTTATTATCGCCCTTTTGACGGCCTCGACCACATCTTCCGTTTCGAGGCTCTTTTCGTGGGCTATCGAATCGATTATGTCTATTATCTTTTCCATTGCGTTTCCTCAAAATATTTCGGTTGATTGTTCATACGTGCGGAAGCTCTTTGAAGCAGCCAAATTTTACTCTTTTTTTACTTGCATAGAGATTAAGTCCAACAAGACGCCGCAGGGCACTTTTTTGATATAATACCAAAAAATCTTTAAAGGGACTAAATGGAACTGAAAATTGCCAGAAGCGAACTGAAAAACAAGCCAAAAACCATCACTCTCGACAAAATAGAGGAGGAGGTGGAAAAAGAGGGCGAAAGAATATTCTATTTCGACAGAGAGAACGCCCACAAGGATCTGGTCGAGCTGGTGGAGCATTTCGAAAACAGAGGATATAGCGTATATCTCAGAGAGGTAAAATACGGATTGGACGACAACGATTATCTCTATGAAGTCCACATTCTAAAATAAGGAACGGCGTTGGGTAAAAAGCTCTACATAGAGACCCTCGGGTGCGCTATGAACGTAAGAGACAGCGAACATATCATAGCCGAGCTCAATACGAGGGAGAACTACGAACTTACCGAGAATATCTCCGAAGCCGATCTGATTTTGATCAATACCTGCTCGGTGAGGGAGAAGCCGGTTCATAAACTTTTTTCCGAAATCGGACATTTCAACAGGGTGAAAAAACCTGATGCCAAAATCGGTGTTTGCGGCTGTACGGCCAGCCATCTCGGAGAGGAGATCATAAAACGGGCCCCGTACGTCAGTTTTGTTCTGGGAGCCAGAAACGTATCGAAAATAACCGAAGTGATTCATAAACCGGGCGCCGTAGAGGTTGATATAGATTACGACGAGAGTACGTATGCTTTTAGCGATTATAGAAGCTCCCTCTACAAAGCATATATAAACATCTCCATCGGTTGCGACAAACAGTGTACCTTCTGCATAGTGCCGGCTACGAGGGGAGAGGAGATATCTATTCCGCCGGATCTGATTTTAAAAGAGGTCAAAAAGGCCGTAGAGGGCGGAGCCAAAGAGATTTTTCTGTTGGGGCAGAACGTGAACAACTACGGACGCAGATTCTCTTCATACGATAAAAGGATAGACTTTACCGATCTGTTAAAGATGGTGAGTGAGGTAGAGGGGGTTGAGAGGATCAGGTTCACCTCTCCCCATCCTCTCCATATGGACGAGGAGTTTTTAAAGGAGTTCGCCGAAAACCCAAAAATCTGCAAATCTATGCATATGCCCCTTCAGAGCGGATCTAGCAGAATATTGAAAATGATGAAGAGAGGATATACCAAAGAGTGGTTTTTGGACAGGGCGTATAAGCTAAGAGAGATGGTTCCGCAGGTAAGGATCTCTACCGATATTATAGTAGGGTTCCCTTCCGAAACCGAAGAGGATTTCGAAGAGACTCTGGACGTGGTTGAAAAAGTTGGATTTGAGCAGATTTTCAGTTTCAAATACTCTCCTAGGCCGATGACTCCCGCTAGCGAATTCGAGGATCAAATTCCGCAGCAGATAGCTTCGGAACGTCTGAGTAGACTGCAGCAGATGCACAACGACATGCTGGACGAACTATCAAAAAATGAGATCGGCAAGATTCACGAGGTGCTGTTCGAGGAGCTAAAGCCAGGAGGTTACGTGGCAGGCAGAAGCGACAACAATCAGATAGTAAAGGTCAAAGGGAGCGAGGAACTGTTGGGGAAAATTCTAAAAGTGAAAATTACCGACGCAAAAAGGCTCTCTTTGGAGGGCGAGCTCCTTTAGTAGCATGAGCAAAGAGTTCAAACGTAGGCTTTTGGCCTCTATAGTGCCTTCGTTAGGGGCTTTGTTGATTAGAGTTATCTACGCGACCTGTAAAAAGGTGTACAAAACTCCTCACGAACTTCCTAAAGAACCTTTCATAGTCGCCTTTTGGCACGGCGAGTTGCTTATGCAGCCCTATCTATACAGAAAAGTCAGAAAAGATCACAAAATTGCGGTTATGATCAGCGAACATTTTGACGGTGAATTGATAGCGAAAACAGTAGAGCGATTCGGTATAGAGGCGGTTAGAGGATCCACGAAAAAAGGCGCGGCCAGAGTTTTGCTGGCCGCTATAAAGAAGATGAGAGAGGGTTACGACGTGGCCATTACCCCGGACGGTCCCAGAGGCCCCAGACACTCGGTTGCTGACGGGATAGCGGCTCTCTCTTTAAAGATGGACGCCTATATAGTTCCGTTTGGATATCGGGCCAAAAGCTGCTGGAGATTGAACAGTTGGGACAGATTCGTTATTCCCAAACCTTTTACCACTTTGGAGTTTTTCGTGGGGGAGCCTTTTAAAATAGGCTCTATGGATAAAGAGAGCGCAAAGGATTATATAAAGAAGCGAATGTTACAATTTAGCAGTACTGAATAAAGGTTTGCCGTGTCGAGTGCCTCTTTGGAGATTTCCGCCTATAACGTAGTAAAGAGCGGTCTTAGCGGCTGCGTGTTGTTAAACAGTACCGAACAGCACATTCTCTGCAGTAAAAAGGATGAGCCGCAAAAAGAGAAGTTTGTATATCTAAACGTTGAGAATGGATTTAAACTGGCTCTGTATCGCGAAGAGATAGAGTTCATAAAAAAGGAGCTTCCCGGCGTAAAATACGCTGTTTCGGCTTTTTTGCCGCTTTATGCCATCTTTTTGGAAGAGAAGCGAGAAAACGCTCTTTGGGTTTTGAATCAAAAAGAGTATCTCACGGTAGCGGTTTTCAAAGAGGGTTCGGTTCTCTTTTTTAGGCATATTTTCAAAGAGAAAAATTTCGCCTTTTCCAAAATCGTAATAGATTCCATCAAGGAGTTCTACAAAAGCGAGTGCTGCTATTTTCTCGAAGAGATAATCCTCTACGACTGCGACGACCTGGAGGAGGAGTCCATCAGACTGCTCCAGGAGCAGAGTCTGTTGCAGGTAGAGAGCAGAAGCTGCGATTTAAAAGAGTTGCTGAACCGAATATGCGAGGATGAAAAGCTAAAAGAGTTTCTTTTGCCTATAGAATCGAAAAGATTCTTTTTGCCCTCCTGGATCAAATGGGCGGCGGCTGTTATTTTTGTTCTGCTCGTTGCCGTGGACGTATGGTTTAAATATAAGCAATCGCAGCTTAACGAGATTCTCGCCGAACTTCAAAGGGTAAAAGAGAGTCTTCAGTCCGAGACTGGAGGTCTTGAAGAGACTATATCCTCCCTAAAGAGAATAGAGCCGATGGTGCAAAAGATTGACGGGGAAAACTCTTTGAAAATCGCCAATATAAAAAACGTTTTCGATCTGGTGCCTCAAACCGTAGTTTTAAAAAGCGCCGTTTTCGGCGGGGACTATCTGGTTTTGGAAGGTTTCAGCGACGACAGAGCCGGAGTTTTCAGGCTAAAAAGGAGCCTACAGAGTTTTTATCCACTCCAGAGGGTTACGATAAACAAACGAAAGGGTAGATATATCTTTAAAATTTTCAATAAAGAGCAAAAATGAGCGTTGTAAAGGAAAGACTACTCTATTTGGGACTCGGTATCGGAGCTATTTTGACCCTATATGTTACGGTGGCCTTTTTGATAGTTCCGGATATGAAACGCCTAAGCGACATGAAACAGGATATCGTCACTCTCGAAGAAAAAAACGAGAATCTAAAAAGAAGGATAGAATCGCTTCAGGAGGATCTGACGCCTTTGCTGCGTTACAAAGACTATCTGGTCAGATTTAACAAACCGTTACAAAGCGAGGAGATAGAGACAATGCTCTCTCTTTTCGGTGAGGAGGCCAGGGTAAAAGAGGGAATGTTCTACAGTGAAGATGGATTTAAGGTTACCGAATACGAGGCCTCTATGAAAGTCGATTCTCCTGTAGATTTTTACAAGGCGGTCGAATATCTAGATACCCAAAAGATTCCTATTTCGATAGAGTATCCGATAGAGTTTCGAAAAAAAGATAAAATAGAGATATCTTTTAAAATGAGGCAATACTCTTTTTGATTTCGAGAGGATCTATGCCCTTTTCGAAAATATAGCATCTATGCAGCGGCGGTATGCGCGATACTCTGCAGGCCTCTTTGAACTTTTTGGGCATTTTGCCTTTGACATAGGGCGAAACGAAAATCCGATTTTTCGTAATCGAAACGGCGAATTTGGATCCCAAAACTCCTTTGCGCGTTCTTAAAATCTCTCGCTTCTGCGCCGAGCTAGCCAGGTAGCCCAGCCTCTTGAGGGCGTAATCTATATATCTGAGATTCAACGTATCTTCGCCGGTGTTTTTGAATATATATAGATCTTTAAAGATCTTTGGTTCCATTTTTGACAAGAGAGTCTCTTTGTCGAGATTTAGATATCTAAAACTTCTAGATAGTCCGGCCGCGCACTCATTTACGAGCTCTTTGGCGTATTTGTGTCTAAAGTAGTTTCTTTTATAAGAGATATCTTCATTCGTCTTATCTATGAAATATCTTATTTCGTTTGTTTTTAGATAGTCCATAATAGCCGATTTGGGAGTGTATAAAAGCGGTCTTACCAGATAAAACCCCTCTCTTTTTTCTATCGGCTTCATTCCCACCATCTCTACAAGTCCCGCTCCTTTGCAGAGCTGCATGAGACTCCATTCGAGCATATCTTCGAGCTGGTGGGCGGTTATGAGGTTGTCGTAGCCGTGTTCTGCAATGATCTTTTCAAAGAAGGAGTATCTGCACTCTCTGGCTCTTTTTTCAAAATTTCCTCCCTTTATCGGACACTCTTTTAAAAAGAGCCTTTTGCCAAATTTTATAGCCAGTTTTTTTGCATACTCGGTTTCGAGTCGGCTGTTTGGCCGTTTTTGATAATCCACTATAGCGATATCGAACTCTATTTCGTGGCGTATCAAAAGAAAAAATAGAGCGCTCGAATCGGTTCCGCCCGAAAAGGCGAGCAGATTTTTTCTATGCCGCAGCGAATCGACGCCTTCCAGTTCGATTTTATCCATTTGAGAGGATTCGTCCTATCAGTTTGTCTCCGACTCTTTCGGTTATTTGCGCTATATATAGCTTGCCAGTTTCTAGATTCTCGATTTCGGAGTCGTTTATGAGAATTTCGGAATCGATCTCGGGCGCCCAGCTTGACTTTCTGGCGCTTAGCAGATAGGGGCCCTCTTCGCTTTGACCTTCGAGAAATATTTCGATTTTTTTGCCGATCTCCGAGTTCAGACTTTTGTACATGGACTCTTTGGCAATTTTTTCCATTATCTCGAGTCTCTCTTGCACAATTTTCGGTTCGACCGTTTCCCCCATTTCGTAAGAGGCCGTACCCTCCTCGGGCGAATAGGCGAAGACGTTTATTCTATCAAACCCGAACCCCTGCAGAAAATCGCACAGTTCTTGGAAATCCTTTTCGCTCTCGCCCGGATGGCCGACTATCACGCCGGTTCTTACGAAAGAGTCTTCGATCTCCCTCATCCTATACAGCAGATCCTTGGTTCTGTCGGCGTCGGCTCCTCTTTTCATAATTTTTAGCATTTTGTCGCTTATATGTTGAATAGGCATTTCGAAATAGTTGTGAAAACTTTTGGAGTCCCTTATGGTATCTATCAGTTTGTGATCGGTGGTTGCCGGATAGAGATATAAAATTCTGCCGCTCTTTAGAGGGAACTTTTCGTCGATTCTCTCAATTAGCCGAATCAGCCCCTCCCTTTCGCCCCTGTCTTTGAGATATGAGCTGGTATCTTGAGATATCAGAGTAAAATCGTAAAAACCCTCTTCGGAGAGCCTGGAAATCTCATCTATAACGCTATCGACGGTTCTGGATTTTAATCTTCCTTTAAAGGAGGGTATAGCGCAAAAACTGCACCTTTGATTGCACCCTTCGGAGATTTTTATATAGGCGTGATGTTTCGAACCGGTAATGATCCTCTCTTCGTTGTCGATAAGATAAGTCTCCTCTTTGAAAAGGTCCTTTTTCTCGGCCAGTAGGCGGTCTATACGATCGTAGTCTCCCACTCCAGTGAATAGATCCACCTCCTGTAGCTCCTGTTTTAGCTCCTCTTTGTAGCGTTCGCTGAGGCATCCGGCCATTACCAGAATCGAATCTCTCTTTCTTCTTGAGTGAAGGTCGAATATCGTCTGGATGCTCTCTTGTTTTGCCGCCTCTATGAATCCGCACGTATTAACTATGATAACCTCAGCCTCTTCGACCCTGTCCGTAATGGAGTAATCTTTGAGCCTGCCTAACATGACTTCCGTATCGACGAGGTTTTTTGTGCATCCTAAAGAGACGACGAAAAGTTTTTTTCCCATTTTCATTCCGTTTTTTTATGAAATTGTAGCATAAGCAGAAGGGAACGACTCGCAAAAAGCGGAGGGTCTACTCCGCCGGAACGGTGCAGTTTTTACCGCTTTTTTTAGCTTCGTAGAGAGCCATGTCCGCTCTTTCGAAAAGGGTTTCGAGGGTGTCGCTTTTTTTCGCTTCGGCGACGCCGAGACTGGCGGTTACCCTAATGTCGTCTAGATTGAAGGAGCGGTTCTCTATGGCTTTGCGCAGTCTCTCGGCTATATGGATAGCCTGTTCCAGATCGGAACCGGGCAAAATGACGGCGAATTCCTCTCCGCCTATTCTGGAAGAGATGGCGTTTGCTCTGAGAAAAGTCTTTAAAATGGCCGCGATTTCCTTTAAAACCGTGTCTCCTACGGCGTGCCCGTATTTGTCGTTTATGGATTTAAAATCGTCTATATCGAGGATGACCAGCGAAAAAGGGTAGTTTTTAGTCTGTAGATCGTTCAACATCTCCAGGACCGCCCTTTCGAACCTGCGTCTGTTGACAAGACCCGTTAAAAAGTCCATTTCGGCTTCTGTTTTGGCTATTTTGAGCTCTTCTTGCAGCATTACCACGTCTTTATGGTACTGTTTGAGCTCTCTGGTGAGCTCTTTGTTTTCTCTTTTGAGTTCGTTTAGCTCTTCCAAAATCTTGTTTATGGAGTGGAGCATCTGGTCTTTAGCCTCTTCTCTGCTCTCTATCAGCGATTCGGTATGGTTTTCCAAAGAGTCGTTGTGGCGATCTAAAGAGTTGATGATTTCCAGCAGCTTTTTATCTATAGATTCCGCTATGTGGTTCAGTTTTTTTACGAAACCTTTGGGATTTGATATTTTTACGTCGTCCTTGTGTTCTCTTACTTCGTCGTACGGTTCGTCGTATATCTCTTTGAAAAGGCCGAGAATTTCGAGATCGTTGAGCTCTTTGCCGGACTCTACTATATGGCAAAAGACGAAAAACCACCGCTCGTAGTTTTTGGGGGTTATCAAAATATTGTTTCTGATCATGAAATTCATCTCCTGCCGGACGATGTTCATGATCGTTTTTATGTCATCTTTGGTGAATTTTTCGGCGGATTCGAGTTTTTGCTGGATTTTGCACTCGAACTTTTCCATAGGTTGATCCTTTGAGGCTTATTTTCAGGGATTATCGGTTAATTGGTAAATTTTATTAGAAAAAATTAATTATGTAAAGACTTAAAACAGAATTGTTCAAAAAATGTAACTGACGTAATCAACCTGGAGTCGAGTACGAGAAGATTCGCAGATGGTGGCCAGAGGCGGAATCGAACCGCCGACACAGGGATTTTCAGTCCCTTGCTCTACCAACTGAGCTATCTGGCCGGACGTGGACTGAAATTATATTGAAGGTATATTGAAATTTACCTTAAAGACATGACCAGTTTTTTGAACCTTTCGCCCCTTTCCTTATATGATCCAAACTGATCGAGACTGGCGCAACCTGGCGACAGCAGTCCTACGCTTTGACTATCCAGTACGGCGTCGACGCTCTTTACGGCCTCGCTCAACTCTTTGCACAGATGAGCCTTTGCCCCTTTTTGGAGAGATAGGGAATATAGAGTCTCTCCGTCCTTTCCGATGGCGAAAAGTTCGGCGCCGCTTTTGGCTATCTCTTGCGCCAGAGGTTCCAGGTCGGCCCCTTTGGCGTCTCCTCCGGCTATCAACTTTATCTTTTTGTTTTTGTATCTACGCAGAGCCCAGATTGCGGCGTCTACGTTTGTGGCTTTGCTGTCGTCGATCCAGACTCTTCCTTTTGCGTCTTTGAACTCTTCGAGTTTGTGGCTTTCGATTTCAAAGGAGTTTATTTTTGAGTACTCTTTCCTTTCAAATAGAATATAATCTACCGCCATTGCCATAACGGCGTCCAGTAAAAAGGGTTCCTCGTAGGATAGCTTTGAGATATCTATCCCGAAATATCTAGCCAGATCGGCGCTGTCTGCGTAGGTAATTTTCATAGCCGCAGTAGGTACGTGGGAGTATTTTGAGGGTACGATGCATAGATCGCCTTCTCTCATACTCTTTAGAGGTTTTAGCTTTGATTCTTCGTAGCTTTTCAAATCTCCGTGCCAACTGAGATGATCCGGCGTAATCGGCAACAATACGTAGATGTCGGGAAATGCTGTTTTCGTATAATGGAGGGTGAACGAGCTGGTTTCTAGAATCCAGATTCTGCTGTTTCGGTTCATAGTGGCCAGCGGTTTGCCTAAATTGCCACCCGCTTCCGCCTTTTTGTCTTTTAACAGTTTAAAAACCATCTGAGTAGTGGTGGTTTTTCCGTTAGTACCGCTAATCCATATCGAAAAGGGCATCTCTTTGGCAAAAAAGTCATATTCGCTGATGAGATTTTTTGCTCTTTTAATCAGCGGATGAGATGGCGGAATTCCGGGACTGGGTATCTCCAGGGAGGAGCTGTTTGGATCGAATGTATGTGTCGGATAGTGCCAAAAACCCTCCTCGTCTTGGAATTTTTGATCTATATCTTCGAAAAAGACGGCCTCTTTTAGCTTTTTGGCTATGGCCTTCGTGGTTTTTCCGCTGCCAAATAGTGTAACCATCATCTTATCTTGAGCGTAATTAGAGCTATTATGTTGGATATGAGGGCGATTATCCAAAATCTTACTATGATTTTGCTCTCTTTCCAGTTTTTCTGTTCAAAATGGTGATGTATCGGAGCCATCAAAAACACCCTTTTGCCCCTGAGTTTGTAGCTGCCTACCTGCAAAATGACGGATACGGCCTCCAAGACGAAAACGAATCCAATAACAATAAGCAGTATTTCGCTTTTTGAGATTACGGCCATGTAAGCCAAAAAAGCCCCCACGGATAGACTGCCGCTGTCTCCCATAAAAATCTCGGCCGGATGACAGTTGTACCATAAAAACCCTATAAGCGATCCGGCTAGAGCGGCCCCTATTATAGCCACCTCCCCGGCTCCGGAGATTTTCGGCAACAGCAAATAGGCGCTCAGGCCCGCGTGCCCGGTGATGTAAACCAGTAGTGAAAGAGAGGAGAGGGCGAATATGGAAGGAACTGTGGCCAAACCGTCAAGGCCGTCTGTTAGATTGACGGCGTTCGAGGTAGCTACCATAACCAGTATCCAAAACGCAACGGCCAAGCCTCCGAGATCCAGTACGGGATGTTTGTAAAAAGGAACGTACAGTTTCGAATCCAACGGAGTGAAAAAGTACAAAAATCCGGCTATAGCGCCGCTAAAAAGAATTTGCAAAACCAGTTTTTCTTTGGCCGAAAGTCCCGATCTGTTCTCTTTGTGCAAAATTTTTGATAGATCGTCTTTGAGTCCTATGGCTCCAAATAGTAGCAAAGTGGCCACTCCACCTATAACGAACGGGTTGTCTAGTTTGGCGCTCAAAATCGTAGCTCCCAGCGTCGCTATTATAAATACCACGCCTCCCATGGTCGGAGTATTGGCTTTTACTTTGTGGGATTTGGGAGCCAGTGAGTATATCGGTTGGTTGGCTTTTTTGTTTTTGGCCCAATGTATGAATTTAGGCATCAACCACAATGTCGCCGCGAACGCTATAAAAAAACCGATGCCCGCTCTGACGGTTATATACTGAAACAGATTTATCCCGTATAGTTCAAAAAGCAGATAGAGCATTTCTCGTCCTATGGCGATCTAATAGATACATTAATATTAACAAAAGAGAAATATTACTAAAATTTCACTGATAATTTAATTAGCCGAAATTTCCACAAACTATTGAGACTACGGAGCAAATATGAACAGAAGCGAAGTAAATAAAACCGTTTTGATCATCACCGACGGTATAGGATACAATCCTGATACTTACTACAACGCTTTCGCCGCTGCCAATAAACCAACCTACGACAGACTTTTTGCACAGGTTCCCTATTCTTTGATAAAAACCTACGGAATGAGCGTCGGACTTCCCGAGGGGCAAATGGGCAACAGCGAAGTGGGCCATATGACTATCGGCAGCGGCAGAGTTTTGTATCAAGATCTGGTTAGAATATCTTTGGCTTTGGAGGATGGTTCGCTACGAAACAATCCTGTTTTTAAAGATCTGATAGAAAATTCCAAAAGAGTTCATGTCGTGGGTCTGCTGAGCGACGGCGGAGTCCACTCCCATATCGACCATTTTATAAAAATTGCGAATATCGTGGCCGAACACAAGGAGGTGGTTCTACATCCCATAACGGACGGTAGGGACGTATCGCCTACGAGCGCTACGGAGTATCTGCGGAGACTCGAAAAGGAGTGCAAAGGAAAGATCGCAACGGTTTCGGGCAGATTCTATACAATGGATAGAGACTCCAGATGGGACAGGATTAAAAAGGGTTACGACGCCATAGCCAGAGCGGTTCCCAAAACGGAGCTCGGCGT
The DNA here is from genome assembly GCA_027065825.1 of Campylobacterales bacterium. Lineage (GTDB taxonomy): Bacteria > Campylobacterota > Campylobacteria > Campylobacterales > Nitratiruptoraceae > Nitrosophilus_A. Next base: position 89,946 of record JAMONM010000058.1, read on the forward strand.
TGCGGAGTATATTCGAAGCCGTTACGAGAAAGGTGAAACTGACGAATTCATAGAGCCCGTGGCTTTTAAATGGTATGAGGGATTCAAAAAAGGGGACGCGGTATTGTTTGTAAACTTTAGAAGCGACAGGATGAGAGAGATCGTAACGGCGATAGGCGATGAGAATTTTGACAGGTTCGAACGAACCGCTTTGTTGCCAAAGGTGGTTACCATAGTGGAGTATGACGAAAAGTTCGAGTTCCCCGTCATGTTCGAAAAGATCGTTCCTAAAAACACGCTATCGGAGGTGATCAGCGCGGCCGGTCTAGATCAGTTTCATACCGCAGAAACCGAAAAATACGCTCACGTAACCTTTTTCTTCAATGGAGGAGTGGAGGAGCCTTTCGTAAACGAAACCAGAGTTTTGATCCCCAGTCCGGATGTGAGAACCTACGACGAAAAACCGCAAATGAGCGCCAAAGAGGTGTGTGACGCCGTTTTAACCGCTATGGAGGAGGGGTACGAATTTATAGTGGTGAATTTCGCAAACGGAGATATGGTAGGGCATACCGGAAATTTCGAAGCTGCCGTAAAAGCCGTAGAGTGCGTGGACGAACAGCTGGGCAGAATTGTACAAAAGGCCAAAGAGAGAGACTATAGTCTGGTTTTGACCAGCGATCACGGAAACTGCGAAAAGATGCGCGACGAAAAGGGGAATATTTTGACGAACCACACCGTCGGGGAGGTGTGGTGTTTCGTCGATGCGAAAGGAGTTGAGAGCGTCAAGCCCGGAGGGCTGAGCAATATCGCTCCTACAGTTTTAAAAATCATGGGGCTGGAGATTCCAAAAGAGATGGACGAACCGCTCGTTTAAAACCACATATGAAAGGATTTGATATGAAATTTAGCGGCAAGAACGTTCTAATTACCGGTTCGAGCAGAGGAATAGGAGCTCAGATAGCCAAAACTTTGGCCGGATACGGACTGAAAGTATGGATAAACTATCGCAGTTCGGCGAAAGAGGCCGACGAGGTGAAGGAGCAGATCGAAAAAAACGGCGGTCAGGCCGCGGTTATAGGGTTTGACGTTACCGACGAAAAGGCTTTCGCCCAGGCGATCGCTACCGTTGTGGAGTGTGACGGAGAGCTTTCGTATCTGGTTAACAACGCCGGCATAACTAGAGACAAGCTGGCTATTAGAATGAGCCTGGAGGATTTCGAAGATATCATCAGAGCCAATCTCTCTTCGGCGTTTATAGGATGCAAGGAGGCCTTGAAGGTAATGAGCAAAAAGAGATTCGGCAGCGTTGTTAACGTCTCCTCCATAGTTGCCGAAAGCGGAAACGCCGGACAGGTGAACTACAGCGCTTCCAAAGGGGGGATGATTTCGATGACCAAAAGTTTCGCCCTGGAAGGCGCTGCCAGAGGAGTTAGGTTCAACGCCGTCACCCCGGGTTTTATAGCCACTGATATGACGGATTCGCTGAAGGATCAGATCAAAGAGGCCTATATAGCCAAAATACCGCTCAAAAGGTTCGGAAGTACGCAGGAGGTTGCCGAGGCTGTGGCGTTTTTGCTAAGTGACGGTGCCGGATATATTACCGGCGAGACGCTAAAGGTTAACGGCGGTATGTATATGTAGTCTTAACTATTTGTTAAATCTTTTTTTGATAGAATTGGACGATTTAAAATTCTAAAAGGAGTTAATATGGCACTTTTCGATGAAGTCAAAGAGGTTGTTGTCGAGCAGCTAAACGCCAATCCGGATGAGATTAAAGAGGATTCTAAATTCGTTGAGGATCTGGGTGCCGACAGTCTGGACGTGGTAGAGCTGGTCATGGCGCTGGAAGAGAAGTTCGGAATCGAGATTCCCGACGAGGATGCCGAAAAGATTCAAACCGTAGGCGACGCCGTTAAATATATCGAAGAGCATAAATCCTAAATAATCAATAATCCGCGCGGGCTTTGCCCGCCCTATACCGTATAAAGCGGCGAGGATTTCAGGAGTCTTTGCCCCTTTATATCTACGCCAAAGGATGGTTCGTGAGAAGAGTCGTAGTTACAGGTTTGGGAATGATAAACGCTCTCGGCCATGACAAGGAGAGCTCGTTTGAAGCCGTTGTGGCCGGAGAGTGCGGAATAGATTATATAACCTCCTTTGACACTTCGGAGCAGAGCGTCAAAATAGCCGCCGAGGTTAAAAATTTCGATCCCAAAACGTTTATGGACCCCAAAGAGGTCAAAAAGGCCGATAGATTTATCCAGCTGGGAATCAAAGCCGCCCAGGAGGCGATGGCAGACGCAGGATTTTCCGAAAATGCCGAAAAGGAGAGATTCGGCATTAGCTCCGCTTCCGGAATAGGCGGATTGCAGAATATAGAGAAAAACGCCATAGTTTGCGAAAAGAGAGGACCAAAGAGAATAAGTCCATTTTTTATACCCTCATCTTTGGTAAATATGCTGGGAGGTTTCATTTCGATAGAGCACGGGCTAAAGGGTCCCAATCTATCCAGCGTGACGGCGTGCGCTGCAGGAACTCACGCCATCAGCGAGGCGATGAAAACGATTCTGCTCGGGGGTGCCGACGCTATGCTGGTAGTAGGGGCAGAGGCGGCCATCTGCCCTATAGGAATAGGCGGATTTGCCGCTATGAAGGCTCTCTCTACGCGAAACGACGATCCAAAAGGCGCTTCTAGGCCATTTGACGCCGATCGAAACGGATTTGTTATGGGGGAAGGGGCCGGGGCGCTCGTTCTTGAGGAGTATGAATCGGCAAAAAAACGGGGAGCGAGAATCTATGCGGAAATCATCGGTTTCGGCGAAAGCGGCGACGCCAACCATATAACCACTCCGGCTCCGGAAGGAGAGGGCGCCTATAGGGCTATGAAAGCCGCTATGGAGATGGCCAAGAGTCCGAAAATCGACTATATCAACGCTCACGGAACCAGTACCAAATATAACGACTGGTATGAGACTATGGCTATAAAAAGACTATTCGGCGGAAAGGAGAAGACGCCTCCGGTCAGTTCGACAAAGGGACAGGTGGCCCACTGTCTGGGAGCGGCTGGTTCAATAGAGGCTGTAATATCTATTATGGCTATGCAAAGAGGAGTTATTCCGCCCACCATCAACTATACCACCCCGGATCCAGATTGCGATCTGGATTACGTCCCTAACGAAGCCAGGGAAGCCGAACTCAACGTGGTGATGAGCAACTCTTTCGGATTTGGTGGTACAAACGGCGTAGTTATATTTAAAAAAGTCTAAGGGGAACTTTTGGCTACCTATTTGGATCTGGAACAGAAAATAAAGCAGATCGAGGAACAGATCGAGTCGGCAAGGGCGCGTGGCGACGATGCCGCGGTGGAGATATTGAAAAAGGAGCTGGAGAAGGAGGTAGCCAAAACATATAAGAATCTTTCGGACTTTCAAAAGCTTCAGCTGGCCAGACATCCGGACAGACCCTATGCGCTAGATTATGTCAGAATGCTCATGAGCGATTCGGTAGAGATACACGGAGACCGAAACTACAGGGACGATCCGGCGATTATATGTTATCTGGGCTACATAGATGGCCAAAAGACCATGTTGATAGGTGAACAGAAAGGAAGGGGCACCAAGAACAAAATAAAAAGAAACTTCGGAATGCCTCATCCGGAGGGGTATCGAAAGGCTCTTAGAGCTGCAAAAATGGCCGAAAAATTCGATATACCTATACTTATGCTGATAGATACTCCGGGCGCTTATCCTGGTATAGGCGCCGAAGAGCGCGGACAGAGCGAAGCTATCGCTAAAAATCTGCTGGAGTTTAGCAGACTCAAAACTCCTACCGTTTCAATAGTTATAGGTGAAGGTGGCAGCGGCGGAGCTTTGGCGATAGGTGTGGCCGATAGGTTGGCCATGATGAGATATTCCGTATTTAGCGTAATTTCGCCAGAGGGCTGCGCCGCTATTTTATGGAACGATCCGACAAAAGTCGAGCAGGCGACGAAAGCTCTCAAAATCACGGCAGAGGATCTCAAAGAGCTAAATCTGATAGACGATATCATAGAAGAGCCTTTAATAGGTGCACATAGAGACAAAGAGGGGGCCGCTACAGCCCTGAAAAGTTATTATCTAAAGGCTCTTGAAGAGCTTAGAGAGACCCCTCAAGAGGAGAGGTTGCGCCAAAGGTATGAAAAGCTGCTCTCAAAAGGGGCCTTTAAAGAGTAGAACTGCCATCGATCCCTTCGCTTTCCAGAAAATGTCTGAGCTTTACTATCTCCTCTTTGGATTCGACGGTATGGGAGTGAATCTTTAGTATAAGCTCTTTGGAGGAGGGCCCTTTTATCTTTATGTGATTTTTTTTGGTATTTATGATCTCAAAGCCCAATCGCTCAAGAAGCCTCTTGACGTCTTTCCACTCCAGATTCGAGGGGATCGGATGGGAAAATATCGCTTCAATGGTCTGTTTGAGCTTGTGCTCGCCCACTATTTGAGTCCCTTCTCTTTTAGAAACTTGTTCATCAGCATATAGGCTTCGTCTTTTAATCTGAGCTTTTCAAGTTTTAGCTTTTCAAGCTCCAGATCATCCATATGCTCTCTGCCCTCTTCCACTTCGGTGACCCTCTTGTCCAGTTCGTCGTGTTTTATAACTATGGCGTCAAAATGAGGATTTGTCGCTCTTAATTCCTCTATCGCCTCTTTTGGAAACTCTTCTAACATTTTTAACTCCTTTTTTTTAATTTTACCATCTATGTTCTGTATTCGGCGTTAATTTTTACATAGTCATATCCAAGATCGCATCCGTAGGCCCTAAAGCTACCTTTGCCCACTCCAAGGTCGCATTTTATTGTAAATTCCGATCTTTTCATGACGTTGTGAGCCGCCTTCTCCCTTTGGGAATCGAAAAGGATTTTGCCTCTATCGTAAACGGTTACGTCTTCGAAGGATATTTTAAGTCTCTCCGGATAACATTCGATTCCGCACGCCCCAATGGTCGATGCGATTCTGCCCCAGTTTGGATCCTCCCCGAAAAGTGCGGTTTTAACCAGCAAAGAGTTGCTGAGCGCTTTTGCCGCTATTTGAGCCTCTAAATCGTTTTTTGCTCCGGTAATATCGAACGCGGCCACTTTAGTGGCGCCTTCCCCGTCCCGAACGATCATTAGGGCCAGTTCGTGCATTACCCGCTCCAGAGCGAATCTAAAGGCCTCTTTTTCGTAAACGTTGCTGCTTTTGTCGCTAAAGAGCAAAACGGTGTCGTTTGTGGATCTGTCTCCGTCCACGCTGATAGCGTTGAAGGTGGTCTTTGCACACTCTTTAAGAAGCGGTTTCATCTCTTTGTCCTCGATTGAGGCGTCAGTTACTATGAAAGCCAGCATCGTAGCCATGGAGGGGTCTATCATTCCGGCCCCCTTCGCTACGCCGGCTATTTTAAAGCTTCCATTATCCGTTATTACCTCGAAAGCCACCATTTTGGGATAGCTGTCGGTTGTCATTATAGCTCTGGCGAAAGAGAGGGAGTTCCGTTTTGATAGATCTATACCGTCTATAGCCCGTTCTATCTTTTCAAGCGGGAGCCTGACGCCTATTACGCCGGTGGAGCTCATTATCGGTTCGTGGATATGTTCAAATTTTTTATGGAGAGCTCTATAGATAGTTTGGATATCTTCTATTCCCTCTTCGCCTGTTAGGGCATTGGCGTTTTTTGAGTTGACTAATAAAAAGTTGCTCTTAGTCACGCCTCTTCGTTCAAAATCGATCAAAGGGGCCGCCTTGAATCTGTTTTCGGTAAAGATGGCGGCTACCGAGCATATTTTTTTGGAGTAGATAAAGCCTACGTCGTAATCCTGTTCTTTCAATCCGGCTTTTACGCCGCCGCAAAAAAAGTTTTCAAGATTCTCTATCGAGCCTTTTAGGGGTATCAGTCTAAACACGTGGCTGTCCGAAATAGAAATTGAGGCGGTAAAAGGAGGGAAAAAATCGCTATATCAGCGATTTTTTCTTCATCGTTCTCAACGTGGAGGCGGCAACTTTGATCTTTTTTCTCGTACCGTCGGGTAGAGTTATCCTAACGGTTCTGAGGTTCGGTAGAAATCTTCTTTTTGTTTTATTGTTGGCGTGGCTGACGTTGTGCCCGCTCATCGGTCCTTTACCTGTTATGGAACATTTTCTTGACATTTTCCTATCCTCTTATTAGGGAATTTAGCTCAGAATTTTATCCAAGAGAAGCTTAATGTTAAATGAATTTAAACTTTCTTTCAGCCAAACGGCTGTTGGACCAGGAACTCTTTTTGATATAATAGCATATTTAATCAAAAGGCTAGGCCTACAAGGATAGATATGCTGGTGGCACCGAGTATCTTGAGCGCGGATTTTGCTAATCTAGGCCAAGAGGTTGAAGATATCTGCAAAGCTGGAGCCGATCTGGTACACGTTGACGTTATGGATGGCCGTTTCGTTCCCAACATGACTATCGGTCCCCTTGTGGTTGAGGCGGTATCCAAAACGGCCTCCGTTCCGTTGGATATACATCTGATGGTGGAGGATAACTCCTTTTTTGTGGATCTGTTCGCTCCTTTGCGACCCAAATTTATCACTTTTCACTACGAGAGCGAAGATCATCATCACAGAATAGCCCAAAAAATCAGGGATTACGGAGTCTCGCCTGGAATAGTGATCAATCCGGCCACTCCCGTTTCTTTTTTGGGCGAGATAGTCAAATATGTGGATATGGTACTGGTTATGAGCGTAAATCCTGGTTTTGGAGGTCAGAGGTTCATTCCGGTTTTTGACAAGATTAGGGAGCTAAAAGAGCTGATCGAAACGAAAAATCCTGATTGTCTGATCGAAGTGGACGGAGGGGTCAACGATTCAAACGTAAAAGCTTTAAAAGAGTCCGGAGTGGATATAGTCGTCGCCGGTAGCTACGTTTTCGGCAAAAAGGATAGGGCGGAAGCCATATCTTCGCTAAAGGTATAGGCGTGAGAGTTAAAATTTGCGGTATCAGGAGTCTGCGCGATGCCATGTGGGCCGTAGAAGCCGGAGCCGACGCTCTGGGATTCGTGTTTTACGAGGGATCCCCCAGATACGTGACGAAAAAGGAGGCGGCGGAAATAATCGAAAAACTTCCTCCGTTCATAGAGAGGGTAGGACTGTTTGTAAATAGCAGCATATCGGAAATTGAGAGAGTGTGCGTCGAGTGTAACATATCTTTGGCTCAGCTCCATTTCGATATAGACGAAAATTTTTTGGAGAGGTTGAGAGTTAAAGCTTTGCCCGTGGTCAGAGCGAAAACCCCCGAGGATTTAACCAAGTTCGCCGATAGATACAGACTCGTGGATGCTTTTGTAAAAGAGTACGGGGGAACGGGCAAGAGAATAGATATTAGATGGTTCGAAGACGTGGATCGTTCAAAAATAGTTTTGGCAGGAGGATTGACTCCACAGAACGTCTCCCAAGTAGCCGGTATGGGATTTTACGGAGTGGATGTCAGTAGCGGAGTGGAAGCCTCAAAAGGCGTAAAGGACAAAGAGAAGATCTTTGAATTCGTCAGGAGAGCCAAAGGTTTTGAATAGACTCGATAAACTGGCGCAAAAGCTTAAAAAGCGCGATCTAAAAAGAGAGGAGTTTAACAATTTATTGCTGGCTCTTTACGGAATGTTCGAAGATCCGGCGCTGCTGTACGAGACGTTAAAAGCCAGGGGATTCCCGATCGAAGAGCGCGAAGAGATAGTCGTTTTAAAGACGGCTAAAACCCACTATATGGAACAGGAATATGTAATAGTGGACATAGAGACCTCGGGAAGCAAACCGGCAAACTCCCAAATAATAGAAATCGGAGCCATCAAATATAGAGAGAATCGGATTGTAGATAGGTTTGAAAGCTTCGTATATGCCTCGCAGTTGCCAGAATATATTACCAAACTGACTGGAATTACTCCGGAGGATCTGCTGGAGGCCCCGCCTCAGCGGGAAGTGCTGGCCCGTTTTAGGGAGTTTTTGGGAGACGGGGTCTTTGTGGCTCACAACGTCGGTTTCGATTACGGTTTTTTGTCGGATAAGTTGGAAGAGTCCGGATACGGCAGACTGGCAAATAGAAAACTGTGCACCATAGATCTGGCGAAGAGAACAATCAAATCGCAAAGATACGGATTGAGATTCCTAAACGACCTGTTGGGACTCGATTCTTTGATCCATCATAGAGCTTACGCCGACGCGCTGACGGCTTTGAAGGTTTTAAAAATCTCTATGGAGCGCCTCCCGGCCGAGGTGGTAAGCGCCGAAGACTTGATAGATTTCAGCAAAAAAAGAAAGAGTTAAGAGCTATTTCGATTTTTTGCCGAAAACCAGTTGGTTTACCACTTTTGCCCCTATCATGTCTCCCCATACGTTTATGGAGGTTCTGAACATATCCAAAAATCTATCTACCGCTATGATCAAGGCTATATATTCTATAGGGAGTCCCACGCTCTCCAGGATCATCGTCATCATTATAAGTCCGGCGCCTGGAATTCCGGCGGCTCCGATAGAGGCGAAAGTGGCCGTGACAAAGATAGTAATCTGTTGCGAGAGGGTCAGTTCAACGCCGCTGATATTTGCGATAAACATAACGGCTATCGATTCATACAGGGCGGTACCGTCCATATTTATGGTAGCTCCAAGCGGCAGTACGAATCCGGAAACCTTTTTGTCCACGCCGCCCTTTTGCGTAGCGGTTTCGATCGAAACCGGCAGCGTCGCGGAACTGGAAGCCGTGGAAAAGGCAACCATCAGCGCCTCTTTGACTCTTGCGAAGTAGGAAAAAGGGTCTACTTTGCCGAAAAAATAGAGTATCGCTCCCAAAGTGACGAAAGCGTGCAGAAACAGTGCCGCCAAAACGGTCAAAACGTAACTGTAGAGCTCTATTAATGGATCTATTCCGTTTTTGGCTATGGTAAAGGCTATCAAAAAGAAAACCCCTATCGGAGTGAGAGAGATTACCCATTTGGCCAGTACCATCATTGAGTCGTTTATTGCGTCGAAAAAGTTATAAAGAGTAGATTTTTTCTCTTTTGCAATATACATCGTTCCCACGGCGAAAAAGATGGCGAAAAATATTATGGGCAGAATCTGTCCGTTTGCCAAAGCTTTGAAAATGTTCGAAGGTATAAAAGAGAGCAAAAAGTCACTTATTCCCACCTCTTTCGCCTCGATCGCGGCAGCTGAAGGCATATCCAAACTCATTTGCGAGCCTGGATCGAACATGTTGACCATGACCAGCCCCAAGGCGACGGCCAAGGAGGTGGTGGAAAGATAATATATAAAGGCCTTGAGGCCGATTGATTTTAGATCGTCGCTGCTTTCCAGACCGACTATCGCTACGAAAATAGAGGCGAAAACCAGAGGAATTATGAGCATCTTCAGCAGAGCCAGATAGATATCTCCCACCACTTTTAGCTCTAAAGCGGCGCTTTTGAAAAAATATCCGAAAAATATACCGGCAATAATGGCCAAAAAAGTCAAGTTTTCGAGTTTAAGCAGTTTGGACATCTAACGCCTTTAAAATTTTTGCCCTATTTTAGCAAATGATTATATAAAAATATTCAATACAAAAATCACTAAAACAGTTATTCCAAACAGAGCAAAGGTTCCTAAGGCGTTAGCCGCCTGGCAACTGGTACAGTTTTTATATTTTTTGGTTTCGTAGTTGGAGTATATCAGATACGCTATCAGCAATATAGCGTTCAAGACCGCGCTTAGTTCCACCAATGAGGAGGTCTTTGCCCCCAGGAGCTTGGCTATGAACAAAACGGTCTGCAACAGGATACCGATTTTTGCCGCTGTGAGAATCCTGTCCTTTACAAAATAGGTTGGACAGCTGGTTTCGGATCTGTAGTTTTTTAGAAATTTGGCGGCCTCTTTTTTTGGAAGTCTGTTAAAAAGTAGTCCGCCAAAAGTCAGGTCTATCTTTCTTTGCAGCCAGTATGAGTCTTCGCCGTTTGCTTCCAAGAAGCGCTGATTGTTGTTTTTGTCGTAGTACATCACTTTGATCTTTTCGTACCGTCTGATCTCAAAAACGGCGCCCGGAATGGTTTCGTCGCTTTCGCTGATAGTTACAAATCCCTCGTGAAAATAGATGGTTGGATTGATCAACTCTATAAACTCTTCTCCTTTTTTAAAGAGAATAACTTTTTTGGGAACGCCGAGCTCTATGGCCGCCAAACCTTTCAAGTCGTTAAGGAGGCATACGTCTTTCATTCTCTTTAGCAAACCAAAGAGCTCCTCGTCGAACTCTCTGACAAAACCGCTTATCTGCAAAAGTCTTTTGTCGGGAAATTTTAGCAGTTCGTCCATATGGCTTTCCGAGTAGGGAAGGGAGAAAAACCCTTCCTGTTTTAATGGTGGCTTTTTGAGACCACTTTGAGCATTTTCAGATTTATAATGATAAATCTGATGAACTGATAAATCTTGCAGGTTCTCAAAAATCTCTGAAAAGGACCCGGCGCCATGGTTTCGAAAGATTTTTGATCGTAAGGCTTGATATTTTTCATTACCTCTTCGTATCCGCCGTTTGCCATCTCTTCTCCTTTATATGGTGTTTTTTATTCTGGGATCAGCGTCCAGCCCGGTTTGAGCTGAGCTTTGTACATGAACATGTAGTGCAGGATATGTTTTATCCAGTGTCCGGCAAGTCCGATCTCTCCGAAGGTATATTCGGGATCCCTTCCGGTTCCGGGATACTTTTCGTAATCAGGAACTACAGGATATACCGTTAACGCCGCCGCTGTACCGTCCCACCAGCTCTTGCCAGTGCTTGCCACGCATGCGGCGCCCATTTCGGCCATAGAGGCGTGATGTTGAGGTTTGTCTGTTTTGCCCTGAATCATCTCCACAATGCTTTGGGCCACGGTTTTTCCTATTATTCCCGAAGGCATACCGGTTCTCGGAGGAGCCGGCGTTATCGGGGTTCCGTTTGGAGATTTCGCCGGTTTGGATATAGGATGCGGCGGCGCAAACGCGATTCCTACCGCGAACATATTGGGATAGTCCGGATTTTGATAATATTTAGGCCAGTCTTCACCTTTCCACTCTTCGAACGGTTTTGGGGTATAGTCGGCGTCCACTTTCATGAATCCGTTCGGCATAAAGACTTTATCGGTTATGTCGTTGCCCTCTTTGTCGAAAGCTTTCAGTCCGACTCCGCTAAAAGGAGGGATCAGCATTGCAAAATCGAACTCCTCTTCGCCCTTGCTGCCGTCTAGGAGTTCATAATAGGCTTTACCGGGCTCCACCTTCTCCACGTGGGCGCCGGTAATCCAGTCTACGCCCCTTTCTACAAATAGCGATTCGGCCATGATTTTACTGGAGGTGAGATATCCTCCGAAGGTTATATGAACTCCGGCGACTCCGAAATCTCCTAAAAACTGTTCGTTGGAGATCCACTTTATATCCGCCTTGTCTCTTACGCCAGCTTTTCTTAGGTTGTATTCGATGTTAAAGATATACTCAAAGGCCGCTCCCTGACAGGTGCACATACCGTGTCCGGTACCGATTAGAAATTTCTGTCTCTCTCCTTTTTTCATCCTTTCGATAGCCGTTTGAAGGGCGTCGTTTGCCTGGGCGGCGTGCTGGTAGGTACAGACGGACCAGGTGTGTCCGTTTTCCGGACCCAACCCTTCTGTAGCGGCGAAATTTAGTTTAGGTCCGGTGGCGTTTATGAGATAGTCATATTCCACCTCTTCGGTTTCCCCCTTTTTTGAAGGGTCGGTATATTCGATCGTTACGAATGGTTTGTCGCTTCCTTCCTTGCCTTCGGGATGGATGGAAACCGCTTTTGCCTGTTTAAAGTCGATGCCGGCCTTTTTGTATACCGGAGCCAGCTCGAATACCACGTCTTCGGGCCTCATTTCACCTACTCCCACCCAGATGTTGGAGGGAATCCAGTTCCATTTGCTGTTGGGAGAGACTACAACCACCTCATGTTCGTCTCCCAACCAGTGTTTGGCGAATGTGGCGGCGGTATGTCCGGACACACCTGCCCCCAGGACTACGAGTCTTGCCATAATGTACCCCTTTGTATGATTGTGATTTGATTCCAAAACAATTATAATCCTTTTATCTTTAAAGAATTATTATAGAAAACTGATGATTGATAAAATTAACTGATAGATTTTTATAAGGTTGAATTAAATAATCAATGCTTATAAAAATTATTAATCAAAATAATAAATATTGATGAATTTATCCTATATGCGATAGATACTCGTTTTTGAACTTCACGTATCTTTCGGCCGAGAGATAGAGCTGTTCCACCTCGGTATCGGTTAGTTTTCTTACGGCCTTTGCGGGAGATCCAATGATCAGGCTTCTAGGTTCGAATATCTTGCCTTTGGTAACCAGCGCTCCGGCGCCGACGATTGACTCCTCTCCGATAACCGCTCCATCGAGTATAGTGGCGTTCATGCCGATTAGCGATCCTCGACCTATTTTGCAGCCGTGCAGCATAACTCGATGTCCCACTGTGACATCATCTTCTATTATTGTGGGATACCCGTCGCTCATATCGTCTTTTGTATAGTGGGTAACATGAATCATCGTTAGATCTTGTATATTCACTCTATCTCCGATTTTTATATAGTGTACGTCTCCTCTGATGACGCAACCGAACCATACGGAAGAGTCGTTTCCTATTTGAACGTTGCCTATTACGGTCGCGCCCGGAGCTATCCAGCCATTTTCTCCTATTTTTGGAAACCATTTTTTGTAACTTAGCAACATTTTCTCTCCTAGCTCTCTTTGAGAAGTCTTCGGGCCAGTTTTTTGGCTCTGTTGACGCTGTTTTTTTTATGGGAGGCGTATATCATATTGGTGTACTCCTCCATAATCAGCTGAGAGTTTATCGGCGTTCTGCCGGCAGATTCTATAGGGGTATACTCTCCGTTTTCCTGTAGCTCTCTGGCCAGCACGTTGTCGTTTATCTGCAGATTGAGTATCTCAAACAGCTTTTCGGAAAGCTCCTCGTCGAATATGGGCGTCATAAGTTCTATTCTTCTTTCGAGATTTCTTGGCATCCAGTCCGCGCTGGAGATATATATATTCGGGTTAGAGTGTTTAAAATAGAATATCCTGGCGTGTTCGAGATATTTGCCTACTATCGATACCACTCTGATGTTTTCGCTGATTTGAGGCACTTTGGGTCTGAGACAGCAGATCCCCCTGACTATCAGATCGATTTTGACCCCGGCTCTGGAGGCCTTGTATAGAGCTATGATAATATCCTGATCCACGAGGGAGTTCATTTTGGCTATGATCTGGCCGGCGTCTCCCTTTTTTGTTTCGCCGTCGATCAAAGCGAGAAGCTTGGGTTTTATCTGACTGGGAGACATATAGAGCGTACTTAGCTTGCCTTTTTTGGAAAAGCCGGTCAAATAGTGGAAGAATCTTGTCGCGTCGTCGGTGATCTCTTTTTTCGATGTGAAAAACGAGGCGTCGGTATAGATTCTGGCGGTGGAGGGATTGTAGTTTCCGGTAGCCAGATGAACGTACTGTTTTAGCCTGTCTCCCTCTTTTTTTATTATCTGGGCTATTTTTGCGTGCACTTTGAATCCGGGAATACCGAATATTACGTGAGCTCCCGCATCTTCCAGAGCTTTGGCCCATATTAGATTGTTCTCCTCGTCGAAACGGGCCTTCAGCTCCACCAGGGCGGTAACCTGTTTGCCGCTCTCGGCCGCGTCGATGAGGGCTTTGACTATGGGGGAGTCTTTGCCTACTCTATAGAGGGTCATTCTAATAGCCAAAACGTTTGGATCCTTGCTGGCCTCTTCGATGAATTTTACTACGGGATCGAAGCTCTCGTAGGGGTGATAAAGGAGCAGATCCTCATGTTCTACGATTTCGAAGATATTCTCCTGATCCAGAGGGGGCAGAGTTTTCGGCGTAAAGGGCTCGAACAGCAGATGGGCAAAATTTTTGTTGGAGACTATCTGCCACAAGCTGCCGGTATTTAGAGGCATTTTATATCTGTATATGTCCTCTTTGAAGACCTCTATATGGTGATTTAGGAATTCCAAAAGATCTTCGTCCGCCTCATCGCCAATTTCGAGTCTGACGATTTCTCCTTTGCGTCTGAGTTTCAGGCCCTCTTCGAGTAGTTCCATAAAGTCGTCGGCCTCTTCCTCTTCGATCTCGATATCGGCGTTTCTGGTGACTCTAAAGGGAGCGCTTTTTATCAGTTCATATCCGGGGAATAGGGCTTCTATATGTTCTTGCACCACGGACTCTATCGGGATGTAAACGTTGTCGAACTCCAAAAATCTGGGCAGAACCCTGGGTATTCTGACAAGAGCGTATTTGGTTTCGTTTCTGTTTTGTATATCGGCCAGTTTCAGCACCAGT
>JAMONM010000059.1 GCA_027065825.1 Campylobacterales bacterium
GAACCAGATACTCGACTATTCCGCCCCTGGAGGGAAAAGCCAGAGCCAGTTTCGCAAGAGAATAACCGCTAAGCAGCGCAACGAGTCCGCCCAATACGAACGATAACCAGACTATATTGCCGGCGACACTGCCGGCTTCGCCCACAACTATAAATATACCGACCCCAACCATGGAGCCGATACCCAAAAATACAGCGCTCCAAAGACCGAAAGCCTTGCGCTTGCTCATAAATCTCTTTCGATCTCGTTGGCAAAAGTCTCAAAATAGATCTTTTTGAGCACTCCCATATCCATCTCTATGTCACAAAGCGTAAATTTGTCTCCTCCCACCGTTCCCAGCGGAATCGCGTGTATTCCTATCTCCGAGGCCAACTCTTCCAATGCGTGCATATTCTTAGGATCGATCTCTATTAGAGCTCTCGAGAAGCTTTCGCTAAAAATCTCTCTGGAATCCTCAAAACAGAAATTACCCAAAAACCCTCTGTTTCCAACGGCGGCCATCTTGGCCAAAGCGATGGCTATTCCGCCGCTTCCCACATCTTTGGCGGCCTTTATAAGTCCTCTTTTGTTACCCTCGATCACAAACTCCCAAAGCTTTAATTCACGTTCATAATCTATTTTAGGCAAGACGCCGGCCACTTTGCCGAAAAGCTCCTTCAGATATAGGCTGCCGCCAAACTCTTTGTATGTATCGCCAACAATATAGACCACATCGTTTTCATTTTGGAAGGAAGATGGCAAAACCCTCTCCTGGTTTTCATTTAGACCGACCATCACAACCGTGGGAGTAGGATATACGCTCTGCCCCTCCGTTTCGTTGTACAAAGAGACGTTCCCGCTAACAACCGGCGTATTTAACGCTTTGCACGCCTCTTTTATCCCCTCCGTTCCCTGAGCGAATTGCCACATGACTTCCGGATTTTCGGGATTTCCGTAATTTAGACAGTCGGTAATGGCCAATGGTCTCGCCCCCGTCATCGCCACGTTTCTACCGGCGGCCATTACCGCCGCCGCGGCTCCTCCTTTTGGATCGATATAGCAATATCTGGGATTGCATTTGCTGCTCATGGCGATAGCTTTTGAGTTCTCTTTGACTCTAATTACGCTCGCATCCAAAGAGCCCGGATGTTTTATCGTGTTCGTCTGCACCATGGAGTCGTACTGAGAGTAGACCCAGGATTTGTCCACCACCTCCAACGAACCCAAAAGTCTCTCGAAGGCCTCCTGGTTATCCACATGCGAAACGGTATCTATGCTGATTTCTTTTATGTAATCGAGATATTCAGGCTTTTTGGTGGGTCTATCCAGTTCCGGAGCCTCTTCGCTTACGGGAGCCACCGGGATCTTGGCCACGAGATCCCCGTGCCAGTACAGCTCCATATCGCCTGTATCTGTAACCTCCCCTATCACTTCGGCATCCAGATCCCACTTTTTGAAAATTTTTAAAATCTCCTCTTCGGTTCCTTTTTTAGCGCAAATCAGCATCCTTTCTTGAGATTCGCTGAGCATAAGCTCGTACGGGGTCATCCCCTCTTCCCTCATAGGTACTTTTTCCAGATACAATCTCATACCGCTGCCTGCTCTTCCCGCCATTTCGAAACTACTCGAAGTCAGTCCGGCGGCTCCCATATCCTGAATTCCGACGACGTAATCCGTTTTAAACAGCTCTAAACAGGCTTCCAGCAACAGTTTTTCCGTAAAAGGGTCGCCGACCTGAACCGTGGGTCTTAGAGATTTGGACTCCTCCGTAAAGCTGTCGCTACTCATAACGGCTCCTCCCAGACCGTCACGTCCTGTTTTGCTACCCACGTAAATTACGGGGTTGCCTACTCCTTCCGCTCTTCCGTAAAATATCTCATCCTTTTTGCACACTCCGAGAGTAAAGGCGTTTACGAGAATATTGCCGTTGTAGCACTCTTCAAAACTCATCTCGCCACCTATCGTGGGAACGCCTACACAGTTTCCGTATCCTCCTATTCCGGCTACCACTCCTCTGACAAGATACCTTTGATGCGCACCTGTTTCGTCCTCTCTTTTGACCTCGCCGAATCTCAGAGCGTTCAGGTTGGCTACGGGCCTGGCACCCATTGTAAAAACGTCGCGCAAAATCCCTCCGACACCGGTGGCCGCACCCTGATAAGGTTCTATAAAGCTTGGATGGTTGTGGCTTTCCATTTTAAAAACTGCCGCCATGCCATCGCCGATATCTATAACGCCGGCGTTTTCTCCGGGACCTTGAATAACCCACGGCGCTTCGGTGGGAAAACCTTTTAGATACTTTTTACTCGATTTATAGCTGCAGTGCTCGCTCCACATGGCACTAAAAATTCCGATTTCAACCAGATTGGGCTCTCTGCCCAGAATCTTTTTGATATGCTCGTAATCCTCCATGGACAGCTTGTGGGATTTCAAAATCTCTTGAAGATTCTCCATTGATAGCCCTTATGAAATATTTTTGTAAGATTTTACACAAAAAGGGTTTTAGATAATATAAATCATCCGCTAAAATTCAACATCGAAAGTATCTCTTCGTCTATAATATATTTTTGCGAAAGCACGCTATCGAAAGAGAGCGTCGAAAAACGCGAATCGGAATATACTACGACTCGGTCTCTATCTCCTCTGGCCAAAGCCTTAATCGATTCCAAAGCGAAACCGGATCCCAATAGCCTATCCTTTACCGTAGGGTTTCCGCCTCTTTGGATATGTCCCAATACGCTCAACCTGGTCTCCATACCGATATCATCTTTTAACCATTTGACTATCTCTTCGGTTTTGCCGGTTCCTTCGGCTACAACAGCCAAAATATATCTTCTGCCTCTTTTTATCTCCTCTTTCAATATTTTCGTGGCGCTTTCAATATCGAAAGATACCTCAGGTATCACACACACCTCAGCTCCCGAGGTTACGGCCGATACGGCGGCCAAATATCCGCACTCTCGGCCCATCGTCTCTATGACGAAGGCTCTGCTGAAAGTCGAGGCGGTATCTCTGATCTTGTCTATCGCGTCGCGAATAACGTTCAACGCCGTATCCGCTCCGAGAGATATATCGGTACCGAAAATATCGTTGTCAATCGTAGTCGGTATACCTATAACGGCAAAATCGAACTCCTCCAAAAAGAGTTTCATTGCTTTAAAACTCCCGTCTCCTCCCATAACGACCAGAGCCTCTATCTCGGCTTTTCTCAGATTTTCATAAGCCTTTTTCCTATATTTGTACTCATACCATCTTTCGGATCTGGAAGAGCCGACAATCGCGCCTCCCCGATGTATGATACCCGCAACATCTTCGTAAGAGGCTTTGGATATTCTCTCGTCTATAAGCCCCTCCAGTCCGTCAAATACGAAATATGGTTCCATATCAAACGCGAAGGCGGCTTCGACGAATCTTTTTATAGCCGGATTCATACCCGGCGCGTCGCCGCCGGATCCCATAATTGCCACTCTCATTTTTTCTCCTTTAAAAAGAGGCGGTTTCTATCGCTATTATATACGCAAAAAGTCCCAAAAGGAAAAAAACAAATCCGTATAGAAAAAATTTAAACAGCAAAATTCTCTTGCTGCACCCTTTTAAGATCGCTTCTTTATATACGATCAAATTTGCCATCGAAGCCCATAAAACTCCGTAGCCTCCCACGGTGACGCCCCAAATGAGCTTTTCATACTCTCCGGTTAGATCGGATAACAACACTGCCGCCGGAACGTTGCTGATAATTTGACTCAAAAATGCTGCGCTAAAAAAGATATCTTCGCCGCTTAACAGTCCCATGACCATTTCCGAAGCCAAATCGGAAAAGGCAAAAAAAAGCAAAAAGAGCGCAAAAACCGTGTAATCGACCTTTTTTAGCATCTCAAAACCGAAAAAAAGCGAATAAATAAACGCCATTATCAACAAATACGGCGGCAGAATCTTCATCGATACGGCTACGGCCAGAAAAAAGAAAAAAACGTACGGAAGCTCTTTTTTGGTAAAGAGTTTTTCTCCAAAACGGAAGCCGACTCCGTGTGCGACAGGTCCGGAGTCTTTAAAGAGTGCAAACGCAAACAGCAAAATAACCGACAAAAAAAAGATTGAAACCGAGGACGAAATCTTTATGAACTCTATCCAGTGAAGATCGTATTTCCAAAAAATATAGAGATTTTGAGGATTGCTAAAGGGAAAAATCGCCGCCGCGTTGGCCGAAAAAGCGGTAAAAACGGCCAGAGTCTCTCTGTTAGCGCTTCTTGAGCGCAATATGAGCGGAGTCAACAACATCAGAGCAATATCGTTGCTAAGAAATAGAGAAATTACGAAAACAACCAAAAGCGAAAACGTCACTCTGTTTAGTTTGAGGAAAAACTCTCTCAGCGACAAAACAAAAACGGAACGTTCGAGAGCTTTTATCGATATCGCTACCGTAAAGAGGATCGATATCACGACGATCTCCTCAACGGTAACGGCGGGAACTCTGTTCAGATACAGAGCCAAACAGAGAGTTCCAGCCGCCAAAATCGGAATCAAAGGATCTTTGAATAGAGTTTTTACTAAATTAGACGTAGCCTATCCTTTGAATTAGATATCGTATCCTTTTTCCTTGGCGTATCTTTTTATATTCTCCAATCTCTTCTCTATAGGCGGATGCGAGGAAAACAGATCCATAAAACCGACAATTCCGAAGGCTTTCATATCGCTAGATAGAGCCACCTGCTCTTTTGGTATCTGACCCAGCTTCGCCAAAGCGTAATAGATACCTTTTGGACCGTCCAGATTGACCGCCCCCTCATCCGCTCGGTACTCTCTATATCGACTAAACCACATGGCCAGCATCGTAGCGAAAATAGTCAATACGATCTCTAAAACAATACTGATCATAAAGTAAAAAGCCGGATTGGGATTGCCTCTGTCGTCTTTGGGGGAGAGGATGTTGGCAAGAAGTCTCGAAAAGAAAAATACAAAGGTGTTCAATACCCCCTGCAACAGAGTCATGGTAATCATATCGCCGTTTTTTATATGGCTTATCTCGTGCGCCAAAACACCCTCTATTTCATTCTCATCCATAAGTTCAAACAGAGAATTGGAAACCGCCACCAAAGAGTCGTTTCTGTTCCAGCCGGTGGCAAAAGCATTAGGCGGACCGTCGAATATTCCCACCTGCGGCATACCTATGCCGGCCTCTTCGGCCAGTCTGGAAACGGTCTCTACCAGCCACGCCTCGCGAGCGTTCGAGGGAGACTCTATAATCTCAACTCCCATACTCCTAATAGCCATCCATTTGGACAGAAACAGCGATATCAGCGCACCTGAAAAACCTACTATCAAAGAGAGTATCAACAGACCAGATACCGTGTTCTGATCTATTCTGACGCCGAAAAAGGCCTCCAGCACGAATATCGTCAAATATATGGAGGCCATAACGGCAAGGTTCATGAGCAAAAACAAAACTATACCCATTTCCCCTCCTTTTTCAAATTTTTGATTATTTTAGCGAAAAAAGTTGAACCGTTATATAACAAAAGTATCAAAAAGGGATTTTAAGAAGAAAATGATACGAAAGCGCCGATTAGGCGCTTTCGGTTAGAGTCTAAAAAGTCTCATTCTGATGTTTTTCGTGGCCTCGACCATATTCGCCAAAGCTGCCTCAGTCTCCTCCCATTTTCTGGTTTTGAGACCGCAGTCCGGATTTATCCACAGTTGCGAAGCCGGCAGAACGCTTAACCGATCCTCTATCTCCTTTTCAAGCTCCTCAACCGACGGAATCCTCGGCGAATGGATATCGTACACGCCTGCGCCCACCTCTTTTTTGTAATTGTAGTTTCTAAAAGCCTCCAATATCCTATTACCGTTTCTGGCGGTCTCTATAGAGATCACGTCGGCGTCCATGGCGTCTATAGCCTCCATAATGTCGTTGAAATCGCTGTAACACATATGCGTATGGATCTGGGTTTGAGCCTTGGCTACAGCGGTGGCTATCTTGAAACTCTCCACGGCGATCCTCTCATATTCGCGCTTATTCTCTTTTCTTAGAGGATACCCCTCTTTAAAGGCCGCCTCGTCCACCTGAATGATCTTGATACCCGCCTCTTGCAGATCGGCTACTTCGTCGGCAATTGCCAACGCCATCTGTTTGTAAACCTGCTCTTTGGGCAGATCGTCCCTAACAAAAGACCAGTTTAGCATGGTTACCGGTCCTGTTAGCATACCTTTCATTATTTTCAGCGTCTTGCTCTGAGCGTATACAATCCATTCGACGGTCATTGATTCGGGTCTACTTACGTCGCCGTAAATAATAGGAGGTTTTACGCATCTACTGCCATAGCTTTGAACCCAGCCGTTTTCGCTGAAAGTCACTCCCTCCAGCATCTGGCCGAAATATTCGACCATATCGTTCCTTTCGAATTCGCCGTGTACCAATATATCGAGTCCCACTCTCTCCTGGACCTCTATGCAGTGATCGATGAACTCTCTGATTTTGCTTTTGTATTCCTCTTCGCTTATGATTCCCTCTTTGAACTCCCTGCGGCATTTTCTTACTTCCGGAGTCTGAGGGAAAGATCCTATCGTAGTGGTAGGCAAAGTTGGATAAGCCAGCAGCTCGTGCTGGATTTTCAGTCTCTCTGAGGCTTCCGTATCTCTTTGCATATCCGACAAAGAGAGGTTCTTTAACCTATCTTGAACGGATCTGTTATGGATTTTCAAAGAGCTCCTTCTGGTCTCGTTGGCTTTGATGTTTCGCTCCAACAGCTCCTTTTGTCTTTGGCTCAGTTCCTTATTTCTGTACATGGCGTCCAACAGATCCAATTCCTGTAGCTTTTCCAGAGCAAACGAGAGCCAACTCTTGATATCGGCGTTCATACGCTCTTCATATTTGAGGGTATAGGGCACATGAAGAAGCGAACAGCTTGTGGAAATATAGAGTCTGTGAGGGTCGAACTCCAACGATTCTAGAAACTCCCTCTTTTTTTCGAGATCGGCAACCCAGATATTTCTGCCATCAATTACTCCGGCAACTAGAATTTTTCCGCTTTTTTTTATGGACTCCACCGAATCTACGTTTTTGCTTCCGTATACGAAATCGAGCCCCAAACCTCTAATATCGGTATCGAGCAGTATCTCGGTCGCCTCTTTGGAGTGTTCGAAATAGGTAGTTACGAAAATATCGATATTGTCGCTGACCTTCGAGAGCCTTTCGTAACTCATTTTGAGAGCCTTTAGGATCTTGTCACTGGGATCTTGTACCAGCGCGGGCTCCTCAAACTGGACAACAACTCTCGAATCAAGTCTAGAAATGATCTGCAACGCCTCTCTGTAAGCTTCGAGCGCACCCTCTATCTCGTCGAGAGGATCGTTGCCCGATCTGCCTCTTGAAAAGGCCAAAAAGGTAACCGGCCCTATTATGTTTATTTTCGGCGACGCTATGCCGTGTGCTTTAGCTTCTGCGTACTCCTTGATAATTTTGTCAAGGTTGCATCCGAACTCCTGTCCTCTTTCGATCTGGGGAACGAAATAGTGATAGTTCGTATTGAGCCATTTTGTCATGGGAAGCGCTTTATGATCGGCGTCTCCTCTGGCCATGGCGAAATATCTGTCGATACCTTCTAGATCCGAATACTCTTTGGGTTCGCAGCCCAGCATCACTATTGTATCTATCATATTGTCGTAATAGCTAAAATCGTTTACGCTTATCAGATCGATTCCGGCCTCTTTTTGATATTTAAAAGCTTTCGAACGAATATCTTTTGCCACCTCTTCCAGTTCGGAAAAAGTGATCTCTTTGTTCCAATATTTTTCCAAAGCGAATTTAAGCTCCCTCTTTTCTCCGATTCTGGGAAAACCTACCACATATTTCATAATAAAAACTCCTTTATTTTCTTTTGGTTTTATCTCTAAACTGTTAAAAAGATATCAATCAAAGAAGAGTTCAGGGGGAGCGATTCCGGTTTTTGTATATCTGCATCTGCATAAAGGGGGTTTGTTTATTTTAGATAGTTTTAAAACGTTATGAGCCTTGCATGCGAAAAAAATATTGCAAAAACACGGTTTTTTAGAAAGTAAAAGCGCCTCTGATGCATCAGGAGGATCGGCCTCGCACTCTTTACCCCCCAAAAGGCCTCTAAAGGCCATGATCCGCGCAAACTCTCTGTAGACGGACCCGATCTTTAATATTAATACATATGAAACGGTAGCCGTTATAGCCTGAAGCGAAAAGTATCTCTTTTTGAAACCTTTGGCTACCATTTTTTACTTTCCAAAAACCTCTCCAAAATCAAAGCCGCCGCAATAGAATCGATTCTGCCGTCTCTTTTATGTTTCACCACTCCCTTGGTGGATTCTCTGGCCTCGTGCGAAGTGTAGGACTCGTCCACGTAATGGATCTCTCCATCAAAATCGAGAAGAGATACGAAATGTTCCGACCTCTTTCTCATCTCGTTTTCGCTCGATCCGCCCAAAGGAACTCCCACGACCAAAATATCGATTTTCCACTCTTTTAAAAATCTGCTGACCTCGTTAGCGGCCTGATTGCGGTTTTTCCTGATGAGAGCGTTTTGCGGCAACGCGATTTTTCCGTCCGGCGATATGGCCAGACCTATCCGTTTCAGGCCGATATCCAAAGAGGCGACTCTTTTCAATACTTCTCCGACTTTTTTCGAAATTGTAGCATATTTTAAGATTTTTTTTGTTACATAATACGGACTAAAACAGAAAGAGAAAATATGAAAAAAGAGCTAATTATATTTGACCTTGACGGAACTTTGGCAGATAGCGCCCCTACCCTGGCAAATGCGCTCAATAAAGCTTTAAAGAGCGTGAATATGGAACCTTTCGATCAGGAGTCGATCAGAAACTGGATAGGCAGGGGAGCCTCCGTTTTAGTAAAAAGAGCCATAGCCGGAAAAAAAGAGTATCAAGAGGAAGATATCGACGAAAATCTATTTAAAAAGCTTTTGGAGAGATTTCTATGCGAGTACGAACGCATTCTGACCGAAGGAACGACCCTGTTTGAGGGCGTCGAGGAGGGGTTGCAGAGATTAAAAGAGATGGGTCTCTCTATGGCCGTGGCTACGAATAAACCGGTAAACTTCGTGGCTCCCGTGTTAAACTCACTGAAGATTGATCACTACTTTTTCCATGTTGTCGGCGCTGAAGAGAGTCTTAGGAAAAAGCCGCAGCCCGATATGCTACTAAAAATCATAAAATTGTCGGGCATATCTCCCGAAAAATCGCTGATGGTGGGCGACACTCTCAGCGATATGGAAGCGGCCGCGAGAGCCAAGGTGGATTTCGTAGCCGTTTCCTACGGATACGAAAAACCGCAAACCGAAGCAAAAATAGATTCTATAGTAGAAATAGCGGAGATCCTCAAATGAAAAAAATAGCTATCATAGGCGGAGGGGTGGCCGGAACGACAGCGGCGTTGACGCTAGCCGCTCACGAATGCCAAATCACTCTTTTTGAAAAAAAAAGCTCTTTGGTGGGGGGACCCCCTTTTTGCCATCTGCACGCCGGAGGAAATCTATATCCGGATATCTCGATAGATCAGTGTATCAGACTTCTTGAGGAGTCTTTTTGGTTTTACAGATATTTTCCCTTTGCTGTGGAACAAAGACCCACGCTGATAGTGGTACCGAAAAAATGCGAACTTGATCCGCGCTATTTGGTACAAAGAGTACAGGTGCTCCAAAAGCGATACAAAAAGCTATGCGAGGAATACGGTTTCGCCCCTTTTGGCGATCCGAAAGAGTACTATACGCTATTTTTCGAAGAAGATCTAAAAAAAGCTTGCAAAATCGGGCAAAAAGATTTTCCTAAAACTCCACATGAATGGCTCGCCCCCGTATCCGCCGAACTGAAAAAAGAAAATATCAAATTCCCCTTGATACTGGTACAGGAGTACGGACTGAACATCTTTAGATTCTCGGCGGGAGTCGATACTGTTTTGAACTCTTTCAAAAACGTAACGGTTAAAAACGGTTGCGAGGTGCTCAGTCTAAAAAAAAGCGGCGACGGTTTCGAAATAGAATATAAAAACGAAAAAAGCCTTGACAAAGATAGATACGATATCGTAATCAACGCGGCGGGATTTGAGAGCGAAAAGATCGACAGAGCCCTCCATTTGAAAAAGGAGCGCTACCTGGAATTCAAAGCGGCTTATATAACCAGATGGGACAACGATGCCGTATGGCCGGAAATAATATTTCACGGCAAAAGAGGAACCAAAAACGGTATGGCTCAGTTTACTCCATACGCTTTCGGATTTGTCCAGATGCACGGAATGAGCAAGGAGATCACTCTTTTTGAGGGAGGGCTAGCAAAAAGCGATTCCCAAAACCGATCACCGTTAAATCGCTCCTTTTACGAAAAAATAGATTTGGGCTGGGATGAGAGAGAACTGGCTCAAAGAACCGCTAAAGCCATCGAACATTTCAAAGATTTTCTCGAATCTTTTCCCAAAAAGGCAAAAGGCTATTTCAAGCCTCTTTACGGAATTCAGCAAATACCAGGCAAAAATCCGGATTTAAGAGCGGCCGAAGTGGACATAGTGTCGAAAAACTATTTCAGATGCGAAATCGTAAAGGTCTCCTCGGCTATCAATATGGCAAAAGAGATACAAAAAGAGATATTCAAAGAAGTGAAGGAAAATTTTGATTATCTAAAGATTCTCGAGGAAGAAAGTTTAAAACAAAAAGCCGCCGAGATTGCCCGCCAAAGAGGATATCCCTCCGAACTATCCACGCTTTTGAATCCGCCGAAACTATTTCCCCAAACAGAACTCCCCGAACATTTTATCGAGTAGCTCGCCGCTCTCCATCGGTCTGGTTATCATAGCCAGATTTTTTAGAGCTTCGTTTATATGCAACGCGAATATCTCCAGCTCGTTCTCCTCTAGAGGAGCTTTTGAGGCCAGAAGCTCCTCTAGAGCTTTTTCGGCCGCTTCGGTCTGTCTTTTGTTGATCAAGATGGTCTCTTCGAATCTGCCGAAACTATCTAGAATCTCTTTTAATTTATCGATTAGGGGAGAAATATCCTGTTTTACGCTCAGCTTTAGGGTTATATATCCTTCGAATAGGCTCTCTTTGCTCTTTTGGGGAAGATCGGCTTTGTTCAATAAAACGACAACCTCTTTGTCCCGTGCCTCTTTTTTTAGAATCTCCAAAATCTTCATATCCTCTTTGTCAAATTCGCGTGAAAGATCGAACATCGCCAAAACGATATCGCTCTGCCTGACCGCCTCCAGGGATCTTTTGACCCCTACTTTCTCTATCTCGTCGAGAGTATCGCGTATACCGGCCGTATCGACGATTCTAACCAGATGCGTACCTATTTTTATACTCTCTTCTATCGTATCCCTGGTGGTTCCGGCTATATCGCTGACTATCGCCCTTTCATAAGAAAGCAGCGCATTTAACAAAGAGCTCTTCCCTGTATTCGGTTTTCCTATTATGGCTATTTTAAATCCATCGAGGAGAGCCTGGCGTCTTTTACTGGACTCGATCATCCTTTTTAGATTTTGGAGTATCTCCTCCAGTTGAAAAAGCATCGATTCGAGCATATCCTGTGGAAGATCCTCTTCGGCGTAATCTATATTCACCTCCGCGTACGCCAAAATTCTGATTAGATCTTCTCTGATCTTTTCGACGGCCTTTTTCAGATCGCCTTTTAAGTGTCGCGCCAAAATCTTTGCGGCATCTTCGCTGCGCGCCTCTATCAGCTTGGCTATCGCCTCGGCCTCATCAAGATCAATTTTGCCGTTTAAAAAAGCTCTTTTACTGAACTCGCCGGGCATCGCTACCCGCGCACCGGCTTCGCATACTGCGTCAAGTACCATTTTCGCCACGGTCACTCCGCCGTGACACTGAAACTCTACGATATCTTCGCCGGTAAAGGAGAAAGGTGCTTTGAAATAGATAACTATTCCTCTGTCTATAAGCTCTTTGTTGAAATCGTATATATCGCTTAAAATCGCTCGCCGCGGTTCGAAATTCTCTTTTGCACAGAGGGTTTTGGCTATATTTAACGCATCTGAACCGCTGACCCTGACTATGGCAATGGAGCCTATACCGTGAGCCGTCGCTATGGCAGCGATGGTGTCACTGGTTTTCATTTCTTCTGAAGTTGTTGACTATTATAAATTTTTCGCCCTGTCTGTTTGTTCTGATGGCCACATACTTATCCGGAAAGGCGGCTCTTAGCTCTCTGAGCGCTATTTGGACCAAAACCCCGTCAAGAGGCTTGGTTTTGCCGCTGCCTTCGTTTTTTATTCGCTCAATTACCGGCTTTAAATAGTTTCTTATCATCTCTTCTTGAGTTTTTAGAAACTCGGCTATTTCCAATCTGATCTGTAGAGAGTATCTGGAATTTATCCAGTTAAAAAGCATATACGAAAGAGCCTTGTATCTGTAGCCCTCTTTTCCTATCAACAGGGCGGAATCTTCTCCCGAAAACTCTATCAAAAGCGTATTTTCGTCATAAGGGGAGACCTTTACTCTCTCCAGCCTGAAGCAGGAGTGGGAAAAGAGCTCGTTTAATTCTCTCTCCACCTCCGTTGCGATCTCCTCTATAGATTCGCTATCTTTATAAAAATTGCTAAATTCCTCATCAATTTTAGGCAGAACTCTTTTTGGTCTCTCCTCGGCCTTTTTTTGCGGTTGCTCTTTCTTTTTTGGCTCTTTTGACTCTTTTGGCTCCTGCGACATAGGCGCGACTTTTTGTGAAGGAAGAGGAGTCTCATCTTTTAGATCTTTTTTCTCCGTTTCCTGAGTCTCCTTTGATATGCTGTTTTCGCTGGTGGATTCGGCGGCTTTACCCTCTGTTTTAATAGGTGCCTCTTTCGCTTCTTTCTCTTTTTTGCAGCTTGCGAGTATGATCGCGTTCTTTTTGCCGATTCCCAAAAAGCCTTTGGATGGGTTTTGAACTATCTCCACTTCGAGTTCGGTTATCGAACACCCCAGCTCTTTCGAAGCCAGTCTGTAAGCCTCTTCGAGAGTGGGAGCCTCTATTTTCTTGCTCATTTTTCATCCTTTTGAGCAGTTTTTCTGCTCTCGAAAGCTTTGTTGACTATTAACTGTTGAATGATCGAGAGCACGTTGTTAACGAACCAGTACAGCGTAAGACCGGCCGGGAAAGTGACGAAAAAGAAAGTAAATACGATAGGCAGATATTGAAAAATTTTCTGCTGTATCGGGTCGGTTATGGTTGTAGGGGTGATTTTTTGATGGATATACATGGTTACCCCCATCAATATAGGCAATATAAAATAGGGATCCATAACGCTTAGATCTTTGATCCATAGTATCCAAGGGGCTCCTTTGAGCTCTATGGCGTTCAATAAAACTCTATATATAGCGAAAAATACGGGTATTTGTAGCAACAGAGGCAGACAACCGCCCATAGGATTTGCGCCATGTTTTTTATACAACTGCATCATGTGGGCGTTCATCTTTTGCGGATCGCCTTTGTATTTTTGCTGAATTTCTTTGATTTTCGGAGCCAGATCTTTAAGCTTCTGCATAGAAACCATACCCTTCCATGTCAAAGGAAAGAGCAAGATTCTGATAAATATGGTCAAAACCACTATCGCCCAACCCCAATTGCCAATATATTCGTAGATAGCCAGCAAAATTTTAAACATAGGCTTGGCTATAAAGGTAAAGAACCCGTACTCTATAACATCCGTAAGTTCTGGATTTATACTCTTTAAAACTCTATAGTCTTTGGGACCTAGGTATCCTTTTACCTCGAAACTCTTTTCCCCCTCCACAAATATGATCGGGTTTTCCTCTTTATCCTTTGATATTACTACGTTGAGTCCCTTTTGAAGATCGTAAAAAAAGGTAGTGTAGTATCTATCAACCGCGGCGGCGATTTTCGCTTTTCTAAAGCTTTCGATACCTTTTGCGTCACCGTCGTCTATCATAGTTATGGTATTGTCGGCCTCTTTGATCAATACCCCGTGAAAGGTATATCCGTCGACCCTTACATCCGGTCTGTAGCCGGGAGAGATGTAGTATCTTTTATCCTCGCTCAGATCCACTTTTAGTTCGTAATGCCCGTCCGGATAGATTTTGATAATCTTTTCCACCTCTACCTTCGAGAGCGATTGCTTCAATCTAAGCGTAACGGGCTCTTTGTCGATTTTTATATCTCTTGTATCGCATACGTACGGAGTTTTGAAAGCCTCTTCGTTTAACTTTTCGTCGGAAAATCTAATCTCCAGCGCCTTTGGCAGCTTGTCATCGGCAAAAAGCTCTATATGCTCTCCGCTTTCGGTAACGAATCTGCTGTCTTTTAGCATTACCTGGGAAATTCTTCCGTAATCGTCTATACTGATCGTAAAATGCTCAGATTCTATTTTCACCAACTCTTTTCCGGAGGATCTCTGCGTAGAAACCGGAGCGCTCTCGTAAGAGCCTTCTATCCTTTTCGAGGTCTCTGGCTTCTCGCCGCTTTGTACGGCCGGAGCGGATAGATTTTGTTCTATCGCGGTTTGAGTCTGATTCTTTTGAGGTTTCGGCATGAAAAAATAGTCATAAATCAAAAACACTCCCAAAGACAACACTATAGCCAGTATAACTCTTTGATTGGCATCCATCTTTTCAAACATCTCGACCCTTTTTTCCGCTGAAATTAAAATCTTTTATCACATAGTAGAGGTTTTTACCTTTTGGAACCAGCCAATATTTGACGGCAATTTTTCCGTAACTTTTTCTTTTTAGCTCTTTTTTGACAACCGGATACTCTATACCGCCTTCGAAAAGCTGGTTGCATCTTAGTATTCTAAAGGCCGTCGATACCGCCGCCTTGTACCAAGGTTCGTTTTCAACCCTCCACCTGGCGTATTCTGAACAGGTTGGATAGTATCTGCAGCTGCCTGGCGAAATTATCGAGAAAAACCTCTGATAAATCTCCAGCAGCCACAAAAGAGTCCTCTTCATGATCTGGCGCCGATCTTTGGCAAAACTCTTTCCAAGGCCCGTCGTATTTCATCAAAATCGGCCTCCAAAACGCCTCTTTTGGCGACAAAAACGTAGAGTCCGCCGCCAAAACCGGAACAGTATTCCCCAAAAAGCCCTCTCAGTCTTCGTTTGGCTCTGTTTCTTTTGACGGCGTTTCCTATCTTTTTGCTGGCTACGAAGCCCACCTTTTTCTCTTTGGATGGCAGATAAAAGAGAACGAAAAAGGGCGTATGAAACCCTCTACCTCTTTTATAAGCCGCCGTAAACTCCCTACTCTCCCTTATCGGCGAAAAATCTTTTATACCGCCAATCTTTTTCTCCCTTTGGCTCTTCTGGCGTTGATGATTTTTCTGCCGTTTTTGCTTCTCATTCTGACTCTAAAGCCGTGTGTTCTTTTTCTTCTGGTGTTATGAGGTTGATATGTTCTTTTCATTTTCGTTCCCCTTATAAATTTTTATCGAAATATTCGATTTTTGAAGGCTAAGTTTACTAAAGAGTAGCTTAAATCTCATTTAGCCTAAATATCTTCCAGTAAAACTCCGATAATATCGGTCATCGTAATTATTCCGTGCAGTTCGTTGTCGTCTACTACAAGCACCCTTTTTATGGAGTGATTCACCATCATTTTGGCCACATATTTCATCTGTACCTTTCTAGTTACGCTAATTGCCGGAATAACCGCTATATCATATACGTTCAACAGATCGATGTCGCCCTCTTGCGCCACTATGGACTGCAGAACGTTTTTGAAGGTAACGAGACCATAAGCTCCCTCTTTGCAGTTTTTATCGACTATCACCGATTTTATGCGATGTTTTTTCATCAGCTCCAAAACCTCCCTTACTGGAGCGAGCTGATCGACTATCACCAGCTTCTCTTTCGGGGTCATAATGTCTTCAACCAGCATCCGCTACTCCTTATAGAATGGTCTTGATTTCGTTTTCGAACTTGTGAAGCTCCTCTTTGTTTAATCCCGCCACGTGATCCAGAGAAAAGGTAAATATCATGGATCCGTTTTCGTCGTTTTCGATATCCAGCGCGTCTCTTAAAGCCTTCATAACCCTCATCGAAAGCTTTCTAGGCAAAATGAACAGCAAAACGGTAACGCTCTCTTCCAGGGTGACACCGAAAAAGATCTTTTTCTCTTTGAGGCCTATGTTTCTGCCGTGCAAAATGGTAACTGCGCCGGCACCGGCCCCTTTTGCGATTTCGATGGCCTCCTCCTCGCTATCTTGCGGAATTATAGCCGTAAGAGCCACAAACTTCATTTTCCGTCCTTTCGTCTGATTTCTGCGTAGATCCCGTAGAGCATAACGGTTATCATGGGAAACAAAGAGGCAAAAGCGATCAGTCCAAAACCGTCTATTAGAGGATCCCGGCCTTCAATATTCTGCGCCAGCCCCAATCCCAAAGCGGCAACGAGCGGAACGGTGACGGTCGAGGTTGTCACGCCGCCGCTGTCGTAAGCTATGGGAACGATATATTTGGGGGCAAAATATGTTATAAAAATCACCGCCACATAGCCGACGATTATATAATAGTGCAACTCCCCGCCGGTTACGATCCTGTACGCTCCCAGAGCAATTCCTATCGCCACTCCCATAGCCACGAAGAATCTCAAAAGCAAAGAGTTTATTCTGCCCGAACTTACCTCCTGGGCTTTTATCGCAACCGCCAAAAGCGCTGGTTCGGCCATCGTGGTGGAAAAACCTATCAAAAAGGCAAAGAGATAGATCAGCCATAAACTGCCGGTTGAAGTAAGCTGAAAAGCCAGAGTCTCTCCGATTGGAAAGAGTCCGGTCTCAAGTCCTACGATAAAAGCGTACAGACCCAAAATAACGAGAAAGACCCCCAAAAGCACTCTTTTTATGTGGGGGAGAGGTTTTTTGATGACCCCGTACTGGAAAAAGGCTATAACGGCCAAAATAGGCAAAACGTCCTTGATTACCGCCACCAGATCGAGAAATATCTTTTTTAATTCGAACCTGCTCTCGCTTATAATCTCCTCTTTCGCTGCAACGGCCAGATCTTTGGCTATCTCCACCGTTTCTCCTTGAAAAAACTGGGCCGCAATTCCGTAGATCTGAACAAAAATCATCGGAGTAAGCGAGGCAAAAGCAATCAACCCAAAACCGTCAATAACGGGATTTCTACCCTTTATACTCGAAGCCAGTCCGATACCCAAAGCCGCCACCAGAGGAACGGTAACGGTCGAGGTGGTTACACCTCCGCTGTCGTAGGCGAGCCCTACTATCTCTTTGGGTGCGAAAAAAGTAATGGCTACTACGATCACGTATCCCAAGATTATATAATAGTGTATCGGATGTCCCAAAACTATCCTCAGCACCCCCAAGGCAATGGCGAAACCGACTGAAAAAGCGACCGTCAATCTAAGAAAAAACGCGTCTATTCTACCGTGACTGATAGTTTCGGCCTTGTTCGCGACCGCTATAAGAGCAGGTTCGGCCACCGTAGTGGAAAACCCTATCAAAAAAGCGAAAAAGAGGAGCCAAAAAAGACTACCTTTTTTGGCAAACTCAACGGCCAGATTCTCTCCGGCCGGAAAAATACCCAGCTCCAGTCCCCTAATAAACAGAGCCAGTCCCAAAGCCACAACGATCAAACCCAGAGAAATTATCGCAAAATCCTCTGGCACTTCGCCTATGACGAATATCTGAAAAAAAGCTATCACTCCCACTATAGGAGCCAGATCCCTAAAGGAGTCTTTTAAATCTTTTATAAAAACGGAAACTGCGCCCATTACCTGCCCAAAACAAATCTTTTTCTCGATTATAACTTTAAAAGGCGAGTTTTGGAGGAGAATTTAAAAAAAAGCGAAGAAAAAAAAAGAAGAGTTGAAAAATAGTTACGGAAAGAGGTTATACCCTCTCTCCGTTGACGATAACCACCACCTCGTCACCCTCGGCTTCGAAAAGGACTGAATCGCCCTCTTTGACCTTCTCTTCGAGGATCAACTCCGCCAGTCTGTCCTCTACCAGTTCGTATAGCGCTCTTTTTAGAGGTCTGGCGCCGTATACCGGATCAAAGCCGGCTTTGGCTATAAGTTTTTTGGCGCTTTCGCTCAGCTCTATCTGGATATCTCTCTCTTTTAGCTTGTTCTTGATTCCTTCGAACATGATATCAACTATTTTAACTATTTCGGACTCTCCCAGCGGATTGAATATCACTATATCGTCCAGCCTGTTCAAAAATTCGGGTTTGAAATATCTTTTTAGTTCGTCTTTTACCGCTTTTTCTCTGTCGGCGGGATCTCTAAACTCCATAATCTTGTCGCTGGCGATATTGCTGGTCATGATGATAATGGTATTCCTAAAATCTACTGTAACGCCTTTGTTGTCGGTAAGCCTACCGTCATCCAGAACCTGCAGCAAAATATTGAACACGTCCGGATGAGCTTTTTCTATCTCGTCGAACAAAACGACGCTATAGGGCTTTCTTCTGACCGCTTCGGTAAGCTGGCCTCCCTCTTCGTAACCAACATATCCCGGAGGCGCTCCAACCAGTCTCGAAACGGCATGTTTTTCCATATATTCGCTCATATCGATCCTGATCAGAGCCTTTTCGGTATCGAAGAGAAACTTGGCCAAAGTTTTAGCCGTTTGTGTCTTACCTACGCCGGTAGGGCCAAGGAACATGAAGCTTCCTATTGGCCTGTTGGGTTCGCTTAATCCGGCCTTATTTCTCTTGATCGCTCTTGAAACCGCCTTTATCGCCTCATCTTGACCGACAACATATTTTCTCAGCTCATCTTCCACATGCAAAATCTTCTCTTTTTCGCTCTGCAACATCTTAGTTACCGGTATTCCGGTCCATTTGCTCACAATGGCAGCAATCATCTCTTCATCAACGGCGTTTCTAAGCAGCGTTCCGGCCTCTTGCATCCTTTGCCACTGATCGTTGAGCTCTTTCAATTTGTTTTCGAGCTGGGGAATCTGTCCATACTCGATCTCGGCCGCCTTGTTGTAATCGCCTTCTCTCTTAGCGCGTTCCGCTTCGACCCGTTTTTTCTCAATCTCCTCTTTTATTTTGGCGATCTCTTTAAATACCCTCTTTTCGTTTTCGAACTGAGTTTCGAGCTCTCTCTTTTTCTCCTCTAGATCGGCCAGCTCTTTTTCTATCTCCTTTAGCCGCTCCTCGTTCTTTTTGCTCTTTTCCATCATCAGAGCCTCTTTCTCCACAAGCAGCTGCTGAATCTCCCTCTTTATCTTGGAAAGCTCGAAAGGCTCGGACTCTATCTGCATCTTCAGTTCCGCGGCGGCCTCATCTATCAAGTCGATCGCCTTATCCGGCAGATATCTGTCGGTAATATATCTCGCACTCAACTTGGCGGCGGCGACCAAAGCACTGTCTAGAATCTGAACGTTGTGATGCGCTTCGAGTCTTTCCTTCAATCCTCTGAGAATCTGAAGAGCTTCGTTTATGGAAGGCTCTTCCACTTTTACGGGCTGGAATCTTCTTTGCAAAGCCGCGTCTTTTTCGAAATATTTTCTATATTCTTTCAAAGTAGTGGCGCCTATTGTATGCAGCTCGCCCCTCGCAAGAGCCGGCTTGAGAATATTGGCCGCGTCCATACTGCCTTCGCTGGCTCCGGCGCCCACTATGGTATGAATCTCGTCAATAAAAAGGATAATGTCGCCGCTCTGTTTAACCTCGTCCACTACCGCCTTTAATCTATCTTCGAACTCTCCCCTATATTTGGCGCCGGCTATCAAGGCGGTCATATCCAGAGCCACCACTCTCTTGTTCTGCAAAGAGATAGGAACCTCTTTATTGACTATCCTCTGGGCCAGTCCCTCTACGATTGCGGTTTTACCGACTCCCGGCTCTCCCAAAAGAATCGGATTGTTTTTAGTTTTTCTAATAAGAATCTGCATGACCCTGTGAATCTCTTCGTCCCGTCCGATAACTGGATCGAGCTCTCCATCCGCAGCTTTTTTGGTCAGATCTATACCGTATTTCTCCAACGCCTCCAAAGTCTCGTCTGCGGTCTGTTTATCTATCTTTTTTCCACCCCTGATCGCCTCAAGGCTCTTTTTCAGCTCGAACAGATCAACATATTTGCCCAATACCTCTTTGAATACCGGATCGTCTATATTGGCTTCGATCCATGTATCCACGGCAAGATAGCTATCGCCGTTTTTTACCATCAAGCCTTCGGCTTTTTGCAGACTCTCGGCGAGATTTCTGGAAATTTTTATACTCTCTTTGGTAACGCCCGAAGATTTCGGCAGTTTGTCCGCCGCGCTTTTTGCTTCCAGCTCGATCGGAGCCTTGTCTATACCCATCTTGTTCAGCGCCTGGTTCAAAATCGATGCGGAGTCGGTCAACAGCGCCCATAACATATGAGCTACGTCAACTTCTGGATTTTTATTATGTAGAGCCAGACTCACGGCCGAATCGATGGTTTCGGTCATTTTGTGAGTTAATTTTTCCAAAATGTTCATTTGGACTCCTTTGTTTCTTAGTTTTGCGTTATTATACAACTTTAGTCGACTTATGTCAAGTTTATTTAGCTTTATTCTTATAATAAACTTAAAAGAGGATCTTTTTTATCTCTAAATGTGAAGTTTTGAAGCCCTTTTTTATATAAAACTTATAGAGTTTAGCCTATTTTTAACAATTTTTAAATATAATCGTTTTGCCTTTTATTAATCTGGATTTAGAGGTTGCTATAGATGATAAAAATGAGATATCTTACCGCGGGATTCGTAACGAGCGCCATATTGGCATATACGCTCTTTCAGAGCGATCTTTACGCTAAAAGCAACGAAGATTTAAACATCACTTCAAGACTTCAGGCTATCGCCAAATTTACGAAAGTGGTCGGGACCGTCGAAAAATATTACGTGGATCCTCTCAATATCGAGGAGATTATAGACAAAGCCATAGCCGGGCTTTTAAGCAATCTGGACGCCCATTCCTCGTTTTTGGACAAAACCCACTTTAAAGAGTTAAAAATTCAGACCGAAGGAGAGTTCGGAGGTCTCGGAATAACGGTTGGAATACGCGACGGAGCGCTGACGGTCATAGCCCCGATCGAAGGGACGCCGGCCGACAAAGCCGGTCTAAAAGCGGGCGATATCATTCTAAAAATCGACAACAAATCGACTATCGATATGACTCTGGACGAGGCGGTCAGCCTCATGCGCGGCAAACCCGGAACCAAGATAACTCTGACTATAGTAAGAAAGGGCGAACCGAAACCTCTAAAAGTGGAAATAGTTCGAGACATAATCAAGATCGATTCGGTCTATTCCAAGCATATAATCAACGAAGACATTCTCTATCTTAGAGTTGTTTCTTTCGATAAAAAAGTGGTAAGCGAAATCAAAAAATATATAAAAGAGAACGAAAAAAACACTAAAGGAATCATATTAGATCTCAGGAACAATCCGGGCGGTCTACTGGATCAGGCCGTAGGACTGGTAGACCTATTCGTGGACAAAGGCGTTATAGTCTCCCAAAAAGGGAGAATAGAATCTGAAAACAGAGTTTACAAAGCCAAACGGGCCGGCACCTATAAAAATATCCCCCTCGTGGTTCTCGTTAACGGAGGAAGTGCCAGCGCCAGCGAAATTGTCAGCGGATCTTTGCAAGATCACAAAAGAGCCATAGTGGTAGGTGAGAAGACTTTCGGCAAAGGAAGCGTCCAGGTAATTTTGCCGATAGACAAAGAGGAAGCGATCAAACTTACGATCGCCAGATACTATCTCCCCAGCGGCAGAACTATACAGGCGTTGGGAGTAACTCCTGATATTACGGTACATCCCGGAGAGCTTAAAATTCACGAGGACGAGTTCGCTTTAAAAGAGGCCGAACTCAAACAGCATCTCAAAAATGAATTGGAAAAACTGGAAAACAAAGAGGAAAAAAGCCAAAACAAAGAGGAAAAAGCCAAAGATGAAAATAAAAACGGACTCATAACGGAAAAAGAGCTAAACAAAGACGCCCAACTCAAAGAGGCGGCAGATATTTTAAAAGCTTTAATTATCATAAAATCTGACAAAGGATGAAAATGAAAAAAGATCTGCTCTACGAGGGAAAAGGCAAAAAGATCTTCGCCACTGATCGGGAAGATTTTCTAATAGCACAGTTCAAAGACGATCTGACGGCGTTCGACGCTGCGAAAAAAGGGTTTGAAAAAGGCAAAGGCGCCCTTAATTGCCAGATTAGCGCCCAACTGTTCGAACTTTTGGAAAAAAACGGTGTACCCACCCACTACGTAAAGAAGCTTAGCGAAAACGAGATGCTTATAAAAAGAGCGGAAATGATCCCAATAGAGGTGGTGGTCCGAAACATCGCCACGGGCTCCTTGACTAAAAGACTCGGCATTCCCGACGGAACCGTACTGCCTTTTACGCTTGTGGAGTTTTATTATAAAAACGACGATCTGCACGATCCGATTATCAACGACGAACACGCCATGATACTCGAGTTGGCCCAAAACGAAGCCGAACTGGAGGAGTTAAAGAGACTCGGACGAGAGGTTAACGCGATATTAAAGCCCTTTTTCGACGGTCGCGACCTGATTTTGGTTGATTTCAAACTGGAATTTGGGAAAGACCGCACCGGCAAAATCATCCTGGCCGACGAAATCAGCCCCGATAGCTGCAGATTCTGGGATAAAAACACCGGCGAAAAACTGGACAAGGATAGATTCAGGCAGGATTTGGGAAACGTAAAGGTCGCCTACGAAGAGGTGCTAAAAAGAGTTTTACAATAAAGGGAGGCTCATGAGAGCAATAGTGGATATTTATCTAAAACCGGGAGTACTGGATCCTCAGGGAAAAGCTGTTCATCACGCACTCGAATCGCTGGGTTTTGACGAAGTCAAAGAGGTAAGGGTCGGTAAACAGATCCAGTTGACGATCGACGAAAACGACGAAGCAAAAGCGAAAGAGAGAGTCAAGCAGATGTGCGAAACTCTACTGGCCAATACGGTCATAGAAGATTACAAGATCGAGATTGTGCAATGAATGTGGCGATCCTCAGATTTCCCGGAACCAACTGCGAATTCGATACCGAATACGCCTTTAAAAAGATAGGTGCCAAAACCTCCATAATCTGGCACAAAAGCGAAGAGCTGCCAAAAAACTGCGATCTGGTAGTCGTTCCAGGAGGATTTAGTTACGGCGACTATCTAAGAAGCGGCGCTATCGCGAGATTCAGTCCCGTAATGAGGGCGGTCAGGGACTTCGCAAAAAAAGGCGGCATGGTACTAGGGATCTGTAACGGATTTCAGATACTTCTTGAATCCCATCTTCTGCCAGGCGCAATGAAAAGAAACGAAAATCTCCATTTCGTATCGAAATTTCAGTACATAAAAGTGATCTCTTCAAACAATCCTTTTTTAAAAAATCTAAACGAGGGAGATATTTTAAATATTCCCATAGCGCATGCCGAAGGGAACTACTATATAGATTCCGAACGGCTCGAGAGGATGTACGACAACGATCAAATAATATTGAAATATTGCAACAAAGATGGCAACTACGACAATCCCAACGGATCAGTTGACGCAATTGCCGGTATATGCAACGAAAACAGAAACGTTTTCGGTCTGATGCCCCATCCGGAAAGAGCCTGCGAAAAGATCCTCGGAAGCGAAGACGGAATAAAAATGATTAAAGGATTCGCATATTAAAGGAGTACTAAAAACACTCGCCGCAGCGGTACTTGCATGCCTCTGCGCCTATGCCCAAAGCGAGGGAGAGGTATATATATCCTACAAAGAGTTTCCGAAAAAAATCTACAAAAACGAAATTTTCTCTATAAAACTGAAACTGGTTATCACCGAAGAGTTCGACGAGATAGAGTTTCTAAAAAGCGGCCACAAAAACGTAAAAGTTTTGGATATAGACGAACCTTACGTCAAAGACGGGCCGTATATTTACAAAAAAATTTATTTAAAAGCCCTTGGTCGATCTCTCAAAACACCCGATATTACCGTCATAGCCTACAAAGATTACAAAGAGGTGGCAAACGGCTTTATAGGCGGTAAAAACGTAAATACCATCAAACTGAATCCTCCCAAGGACTTTTGCGGCGTATTGGCAAGATCGTTGAACGTAGAGGAGTTTCA
This sequence comes from Campylobacterales bacterium, assembly GCA_027065825.1. Classification (GTDB taxonomy): domain Bacteria; phylum Campylobacterota; class Campylobacteria; order Campylobacterales; family Nitratiruptoraceae; genus Nitrosophilus_A. The sequence continues at coordinate 24,037 of JAMONM010000059.1, forward strand.
GGCGGCCCAGTACGATTTAGAAAACAATCTGATCGTAATTAAAATTTCGGGTTACGGCGCCAATTTGGAAGATTTCAACATTCCTTTCGCAAAAAAACAGGGTATAGAGGATTTCGACTCTTCCAATCTGGCCTATAAAATGACCTATTACGCCATAATACCGGCATACCACAAAAATTTCAGATTCTCATATTTCGATCTCAAACGTAACCGTTTCGCACATTATGCTCATCCGATTAAAGTAAGAGACGAGACGGTAAGCACGCAGTCCGATATAAAACCTACAGAAGGAGGGCACAAGGTTTTAAAAATCGCGATCGCTCTCTCCGCCGGCGCACTGTTTTTGATTATTTTCTTTTTTAAAAGATCCTGGTCTATCTTCTTTCTATCCATGGCGAGCCTGTTGTACGGTCTTTATCTTTTGATACCCGTAAAAGAGGTTTGTATTCAAAAAAACGCAAAAGTGAGGCTTTTGCCCACTCAAAACAGCACGATTTTTTTCATAACCACACAGAGTTTTAAAACAAAGCTTTTAAATTCCCGTAACGGTTACGTAAAAATCGAGCTTCCAAACGGAAAAATAGGATGGGTCAAAAATGAACATATCTGCAAAAATTAGAGGTTTCTATGCTGCCGTCGTTATCATCGTAATGGTAACGTTAAATATTTTCGCCTTTTTACTCTTTCCAAAAAGCAGCTACAAATCGATCAAAAGATTTTTTACGCGAACGATCCTGAAGCTAATTGGCGTGAAAGTGCTGATTGAAAACAAGCCCGATCCAGAGGCGAAAATGTTGATTATGAACCACTCTAGTTTCATCGACATTCCGATAATCGAAGCCGTCTACCCCAATGACATGGTATGGATTGCGAAAAAGGAGCTGTTCGATACTCCGTTTTTCGGACTTTTACTGAAACTTCCCGAAAACATCAGACTCGACAGGGAGGACAGAAAATCTATAGTTCATCTTTTGAAAGAGTCGAAAAAAAAGTCTCAAACAAAAACGATAGCCATATTTCCCGAAGGAACCAGAGCGAGAGGGGATAAGCTGCTTCCGTTTAAGCCGGGAGCCAAAATTATAGCCGAAAAACTATCCATAAAGGTCCAACCGGTCCTGATAGTGTGTGCCAGAGCACGATTCGACAGCAAAAAGCTGGAGCTAAATCCCGGAACCGTAAAAGTTATCTATATGGACTCTTTCCATCCCGATTCACAAAAGGAGTGGCTAAAAGAGCTCAGAGACTCTATGCAAAAGCTTTTAGAGGAAGAAAAAAGAAAGCTATGCCCCTGATTCGCCCAAATCGATTATTTTGTCGCTACACCACCTGGCAAGATCGATATCGTGCGTAATGAGTAAAATCCCTATCTCATCCAGAAACTCCAAAAGAGTCTTCATAACCTCAAGCTGTATTATGTTATCGAGAGCCGAGGTGGGCTCATCGGCCAAAAGCAGTGAAGGCTTCATCAGCAAAGCCCTCAATATGGAGCATCTTTGCAACTGACCGCCGGATAGCTCGTGCGGCATTTTATCCAGCAACGAAATATCCAGACTCATTTTAGAAGCTATCCGCTCCAGATTCGACAGATCTGCCACATCGCTTATCTGATTGACAATAGAATATGAAGGGTGAAAGGAAGTATAAGGGTCTTGGAATACCTGGGAAAAAGTTCCCCTTCGTATACGCCCTTTCAAAGGTTTCAAAAATCCGGCCACAAGTTCAAAAAGCGTGGTTTTCCCTACTCCGCTGGGACCGACGATAGCAACGACTTCACCCCGCTTAACCTCCAAAGAGAAATCTTTGAACAGCACTCTATTATTTTCGTAACCGAATGTGAGATTCTCTATCTTTAAAACCGTTTCGCTCATAGAGTAATTATCGCATCTTTTGGCTTAACCTAGCTTTTCTTAAAGCTATCCAAATTATCATTTTAATATATATTTTCATAGGAATATAATTTTCCTTCGACTAAAATATGCCCATGATTAAAAAAATGTTTCTCTGGGGTAAAAAGGGCGTATTGGCCCTTTTGTTAGTCAGTTTCGCATTTTTCGTCGTTCACGATTACGTTTTCGAGTATATCGACTCATGTCCTACTCAAAACGTATGCGAGAGATCGTGCGACATAAAGCAGCAAGACGGCGTATGCCAGCTACATGCCGAAATTCACCATTCTCTTTTCATACTCCAAACTGCCGATTACAGCTGTGAAAGCATAAAATCGGATACTATCTTGCACAGCGATTCCGTGCACCCGTTTTTCGTCCCCGATTCTATATTCCATCCTCCTGCGCTCTCATAACTTTTTATCATCCACTATACATTAAACCCTAAAATATAAAACTATAAAAAATATAAAGGAAAAAGTTATGAGAGCGATCGCAATATTTTTAACTCTATCTATCACGTTATCGACTCTTTTTGCACAGACGTTAAACGATCTGATAAAAGAGGCCTTAAAACACCATCCGGACCTGCAACAAATAGAGATACAAAAAAGAGCTCTAAAAGCCAGGGCTCAGAGCGCTATAACAACCGATCCCGCCGAACTGCAATTGGGAGGTGGTTACGCCCTCGACAACGACTCCAGCGGCGGAAAAGAGTTTTTTGCCGGTATCTCTAAAGAGTTTTTTACCCCCGCTGTCAAACGAGCTCTGCAAGAGAGTTCCGAGCTTCTATTTAAATCTGAGCTTCTTAGGCTAGAAAGCCGATTATTAGAGAGTATATATACGATAGAATACCTCTATTTCGATAGCTGTTTACAAAAGAAAAAGCTGCTGTTAAAAGAGAAACTCTACGAAGAGTTCAACCGTTTTGCCCGGAAAATGCGAAGAGCTCAAGAACTGGGCGAAATCTCAAAAAAGGATCTTATAACCATTGAGTCCGAGTTGGCAAAAGACGAATTGGAGCTCAAACTTCAAAAAAGCTCCTACAGAGCCTCATTGATATCTTTGCAAAGAGAGCTGTACAGACCTAAACCTATCGGTGAACTCTCCTGTAGCGAGGATTTTGAAACCTTCAAAATAGAGCTTAACGAAAAGTCCGCGGTGAAAAGATCGCTGAACATAAAATCGAAAGAGCTAAAAATCAAAGCTCTAAAAAGAGCTTTGAAAAAGTTCGACGCTCTATTTGACAGATACACTCTCTCGGCCGAATATTCGGACGAATTCGGAACTACGAGATACGGCGGCTATATTTCGCTACCTCTATATTCCCTCTCGAAAAAAAAAGAGCTGGAAAAAAAGATTTTAATGGAGCAGATATCGCTGGAGACGCTAAATATGCATGCCCAAAAACTAAAAACCGAAAATATGATAAAAGAGTTAAAAGAGATACTTCATACTATCCACGACTCGATAGCTCTATATAAAGAGCTTGAAAAAGAGAAAAGTCGCCTGGTTCAGATGGTTCAACGCAGCTACCTCAGCGGAGAAAGCTCCGTAACCGAGCTCATCAGCGCCAAAAAGGAGCGCGTGTATATCTATCTAAAAACGATAGATCTACAGCAAGAATATCTAAAAAGGCTGTTCGATATGTATAAAACAGCGTCCATCAAGGAGATAAGATGAAAAAAACGTTACTGGCTTTAATTACTGTGTGCGCTCTTTTTGGAGCGGAACCGATAGTTTTGAGCAAACAGCAGATATTAAACTGGCAGATAAAAACGGCTAAACCCCAAATAGCGCACAAACTGCCTCTTGGCAACTTCATGATGGAGGTTAAGGCTCCGGCTTCGATGTATAGAACCGTTTCGCTCCCTTTTGAGGCTTCGATAGTTAAAATTTACGTAAATAGATACGACAAGGTCTCCCGGGGAGCCGCCCTTTTTCAGGTAACCTCGAAGGAACTGATCGAAAGGCAAAACGAACTGGCAGCTCTCGGCATAGAGCTTTCGAGTCTAAAAATCGAAAACGAAAGAAAAGGTAGGCTCTGCGCCGAAGGCATCATTGCTCAAAAGGAGTGCATATACTCTCAAACCAGACTCAAGACGCTGCTTGGCAAAATAGAAAAAACCAGATCATTGCTGAGACTCTACTCTCTCGATAAGGATATGATCAAAAACGTAGAATCGGGGAAAAAGATCTACAGATATCTTACCGTTCGTTCGCCTATAGAGGCGGTTGTCGCGGATCTGCATCTGCATTCAGGATCGGTCGCGGAAGTTTCGAAACCTATTGTTACGCTCCTTTCCACCGATAAGAAAATTCTAGACGCCATGATTCCGGTAGAGAGAGCCAAAACCCTAAAACCAAAAACCGAAGTTGCCCTAGAATTGGGCGAAACCTATTACGCCGCGAGCGTCAAAAACGTTGCGCAGATAGTACAAAGCACAAATCAAACCCAAAAGGTCCGATTCGAAATAAAAGAGAGACTCGATCTACCGGTAGGATACAGAACCGAAGGAAGAGTATATATCTTTAAAGAGAGTCTAAAAGTACCGAAAATAGCCGCCATCTTTTATGACAAGAACTACTATCTGTTCAAAAGAGGCAAAAAAGGTTTTATTCCAATAAAGATCGACATTCTATCTGATAGCGAAAACTTTTTCTATATACCCAAAGAGACCCTGCAAAAGAGCGACGAAATAGTGGTAGAAGGTTCTATGGTACTAAAAGGAATGATGGAGCAAAGCGATGATTGACGCCATAATTAAATTCTCGCTATCCCAAAGACTGTTTGTTATGCTTTTGGCTCTGGTAATATTGGGATTCGGTATAAAATCCTACAAAGAGCTTCCTATAGACGCGTTTCCGGACATTTCGCCCACTCAGGTAAAGATTATCATGAAAGCCAGCGGAATGACCCCCAGCGAAGTGGAATCCAGAATAACCACGCCGATAGAGCTGGCGATGCTGGGAATCCCCCACCAAACCATCGTAAGATCTATATCCAAATACGGTCTTTGCGATATAACGATAGATTTTGAAGAGGGAACTGATATATACTGGGCCAGGCAGCAAGTCAGCGAAAGACTAACCGCCATAAAAGACGAACTGCCCAAAAACGCCGAAGGCGGTATGGCGCCAATCAGTACGCCTTTGAGCGATATTTTGATGTTTACGATAGAATCGGACTCTCTCTCCCTGATTGAAAAAAGAACTATTCTGGACTGGATTATAGCGCCAAAAATCAGGAGCATAAACGGCGTAGCGGAAGTAAACTCCCTGGGAGGTTTCGTCAAAACCTATCAAATAACGCCGAACCTATCTAAAATGCAGGCTCTGGGAGTAACTATGGAGGATATCCGCCTCGCTCTACAGAACAACAATCAAAACGACGGGGCGGGCAGGATCAGCGTAGGACCGGAGAGTTTTTACGTACGTAGCGTAGGACGGATAAAAAACATTGAAGATATAGAGATTCGCGCCGTAAAAAACGTAGACTCCAAGGTTATCAGAATAAAAGACGTAGCCACCGTAGGTATCGGACACCTAACCAGAGCCGGTTTCGTAACAAAAGACGGTATATCAGAAGCGGTCGAGGGTATAGTTTTGTCGCTAAAAGGAGCCAACGCGGCAAAAGTTATAACCCAGGTAAAAGAGGAGCTCTCACAGCTTGAAAAATCTCTTCCGCCCGGCACGAAAATAAAACTGCTCTACGATAGAAGCGAACTGGTGGATATCGCCACCTATACGGTTAAAAAGGCGCTCATCGAGGCCGTAATTCTGATCATAGTCATACTGCTGCTTATGTTGGGGAATATCGCTTCGGCCGTATCCGTGGCTCTAATACTGCCTTTTGCCCTGCTTATGAGTTTTATCGCTATGAAAATGTTCGGTCTCAGCGCCAATTTGATGAGTCTGGGAGGTTTGGCAATAGCTGTGGGAATGCTGGTGGATTCGGCCGTCGTTATGGTTGAACACATAACCGCCGAACTGGGCAACAAAAGACATAAAAGATGCTCTAAAATGGAGATAATACTACGTGCCGCAAAAGAGGTAGCCCCCTCTATAGTGACAGGAGTGTTAATTATAATTATAGTATTTATGCCTCTGTTGACTCTCGAGGGGCTCGAAGGCAAACTCTTCAAACCCGTGGCTCTGAGTATAGTTTTTGCGCTTTTTAGCTCGCTGTTGCTGGCGCTGACGCTGATTCCCGTTATTAGCTATATGCTTTTGAAAATCAGACCCGATAAAGAGTCTTTCGTTATGAGGGTTCTTTTAAAAATTTACAAACCTACGCTGATGTGGGCGATCAAGCGTCAGTGGGTTGTGGTTGCGATAGCTCTGACGCTGATGGGAGCTGCCGGATATATGTTTACCAAAGTGGGAAAAACATTTATGCCTACCATGGATGAGGGCAGCATAATAATCGGAATAGAGAAAAACCCCTCCATCAGCCTGGAAGAGAGTCGCGAAATGGATCTAAAAATTCAGCAAAAAATTCTAAAAGAGGTTCCCGAGGTCCTCTCGATCGTAGCTAGAACCGGAACGGACGAACTTGGACTGGACCCGATGGGTCTAAACGACACGGATACATTTTTGGTTCTAAAACCGAAAAACGAGTGGAGAAAACCGGACAAAGAGTGGCTGATCAACGAACTTAGAAAAGTTTTGGAACAGTTTCCCGGTATTGAATACAGTTTTACCCAGCCGATAGAGATGAGGGTTTCGGAGATGTTAACCGGCGTCAGAGGCGATCTGGCGGTTAAAATATACGGTAGCGACCAGAACAGGCTCAACGAACTGGGCAAACAGATAAAAGATATCATTGAACAGGTACCCGGCAGCAGCGACGTTTACAAAAAAGCCAACGAAGGCTTTGAGTACCTCGAACTGGTATTCAATCACGAAGCGCTCGGAAGATACGGATTGAGCGAGTCGGATATAGCTGACTATCTAAAAACTCTGGTAGACGGAGTTAAAATCGGCATTGTTCAGGAAGGGTTAAAGAGGTTCGACCTGGTCATTAAAGGCGATAGCGAATACCAAAAATCCATAGAGTCTCTCAAGAGCCTAAACTATGTATTGAACGACGGAACGGTCATAGCTTTGGAGAGACTCGTAACCTTTAGGCAAAGCGGAGGACCCGTTCAGATAGAGCATGAAAAAGGATTAAGAAAAACCGTCGTTCAAAGCAACGTGGAGGGGCGTGATCTGGTAGGATTTGTGGACGACGTAAAAAAAGCTATACAACGAGAAATAAAACTGCCTCCAGGATACTTTATCGAATACGGCGGCGAATTCGAAAACCAGCAAAGAGCGGCCAAAAGATTGATGATTATCGTGCCGATTTCCATATTTATGATATTCGTGCTGCTATTTATATCTTTCAACTCTTTGACTCAGGCCCTGCTGGTACTGGTCAATATTCCTCTTGCTCTGGTAGGCGGAATAGCGGGACTGTACTTTACCGGCGAATATCTATCCGTTCCAGCCTCAGTGGGTTTTATAGCCCTTTTGGGAATTGCCATTCTAAACGGCGTGGTGATGGTTAACTATTTCAATCAACTGGTACTTAACGGCCTGAGCGTAAAAGAGGCTGTTATAACCGGAGCGGCCAGAAGACTCAGACCGGTTTTGATGACGGCTCTAATAGCCGCTTTGGGGCTTTTGCCTCTAATGTTCGCAACTGGCCCAGGATCCGAAATACAAAGGCCCCTGGCTATCGTGGTCATCTACGGATTGGCCAGCTCAACACTGCTGACGCTGGTAGTTTTACCCATTTTATATCTGAGATTTATCAAGGATCTCAACAATAGATAGTTTATGGACCGCTAACGCGGTCCATAAATGATCACTCCCTGATCTGTCCTTCTCCGTATATCTTATATTTGTACGTAGTCAGATCGTTGATACCCATAGGGCCTCTGGCGTGGAGTTTGTTGGTACTGATTCCGACTTCCGCTCCAAAACCGAACACTCCTCCGTCCGTAAATCTCGTAGAAGCGTTCAGATAAACGCAGGCGGCGTCGATAGAGTTCATAAATTTCTCGGCAGTGGAGTAGTTTTGGGTTACGATAGTCTCACTATGGCCGCTACCGTATCTGTTTATATGCTCTATAGCCCCCTCTACTCCATCTACGACTTTAATCGAGAGAATATTGTCCAAATATTCGGTGTCGAAATCCTCTTCGGTAGCCTTCTCCACGTTAATACTCTCCAAAGTCTTAGGACAACCTTTCAAGAGCGTTTCGTGCGGTTTGAAAGCTTCGTAGATTCTAGGCAATATCTCGCTCTTTATAGCCTCATCCACCAATAGAGTCTCCATGGCGTTGCAAACGCCGGGTCTTTGAACCTTGGCGTTAACGGCGATACGGATAGCCTTTTCAAAATCGGCCTCTTTGTCGATATAGGTATGACATACCCCTTTGTCGTGCTTGACCACCGGAACCGTAGCGTTTTCAGAAACATATCTGATTAAAGCCTCCCCTCCTCTAGGAATGATCAAATCCACGTACCGATCCATCTTGATCAATTCGGCTACTCCCTCTCTGCTGTAGTCGGGCAGAAGGGATATCAGCTCGGCAGGAAGCGAATTTGCCAACAGCACCTCTCTCAATATGGCGGCAATCGCCTCGTTCGAATTTTTGGCCTCGCTGCCCCCTTTTAAAATGCACACGTTAGAGGATTTGAAACAAAGGGCCGCCGTATCGCTGGTAACGTTGGGCCTAGATTCGTAAATTATCCCTATTACCCCTATCGGAACGGAGACTTTCTCTATTTTTAAGCCGTTATCTAAAATCCATCCCTCAAGAACTCTTCCTACCGGATCCTTCAAGGCGGCTATCTGCGCTACGGAATCGGCCATATCCATGACTCTTTTCCTATTTAACAAAAGCCGATCCATCATTGCCGAAGATAGGCCGTTCTTGCGCGCGTTTTCCATATCGATCTCGTTAGCCGACAGAATCCTCTCCTCATTTTTCAAAATGGCTTCGGCCATCTCTTTGAGAACCCTCTTTTTCTTCTCTCCGGTAACGGTAGAGAGAACCGAAGCGCTCTCTTTGGCCTTTTTTAGGAACTCTTCCATTTTACACCTCTTTTTTGTCCGATATTTTACACCCGTACAGCTTTTTGAGCAATTAAACGTCCCTTTTATATTTCTTTAAGCGACACGCTCCCATAATATAAGAAATTATTATAAGGAGCCGGCATGGAAAAGATTTACGAAATGGCTATTATAGGGGCCGGACCGGCAGGTATAGCTGTTGCGGTAGAGAGCCGTACAATGGGTATAGAAGATATATTGTTGCTCGAAAAATCGCACAGCCACTCCGCTACGATAAGAGAGTTTTACAAAAACGGCAAAAGGGTCGACAAGGAGTGGAAGGGACAAAAAATCGATTGCGAAGGTAATATCGTATTTACTGAAGGAACCAAAGAGAGTACGCTGAATCTCTTTGAGAAGCTTTTGGCCGCACATGAGATTGATACCGTTTTTAACACCGAAGCAGAAAGCGTAAAAAAACTAGACTCCATATTTGTCATCACTACCTCGAACAACCAAAAATTCAAAGCGGAAAACGTGGTCATAGCGATTGGGAAAATGGGCAAGCCCAACAGACCGGATTACAAGATTCCTCCTCAACTGAGATCGAAGATAGATTTTAATCTGGACAGATGCAGACCGAAAGAGGATATATTGGTAGTAGGAGGCGGCAACAGCGCGGCGGAATACGCGTGCGCCCTTGTTGAGTCAAACAGAGTGACTCTAAGTTATCGCAAAGAGAGATTTACAAAATTAAACGAAGAGAATCTGCAACAGATCGAAAACTGCGTAAAAAAGGGAGCGTTGAGACTAAAATTAAACAGCCAAATCGAAAAAATTCAGCAGATCGACGAAAAAGTCGGCGTATTCTTCCGCGATAAAACGGTAGAGAAATTTGACAGAATAGTTTATGCGATAGGAGGTACCACGCCGGTCGAGTTTTTAAAAAGATGCTCTTTAGAATTAAAAGGAGACTCGCTGGAAGTGGACGAAAACTTTATGACTCCGATTACGGGACTGTTCGCGGCAGGCGATATAGTATGCGATACGGGCGGATCGATTGTAGCCGCGCTCAACCACGGCTATAAAATTGCTTCATACGTGGCTGGTCGGAAAAGAGGCGTAAAATAGCTCTTTGTCCATACAGCCATTATACTCTTTTAGAAGCTCTCCCCTGATGTCCAGATTGGATCTGAGGCTCCTTAGAGCGTCGGATAAAGGAGAGTTGCCGCACTCGGAGGCTAATTTAATTATCTGAACAATTCTGTCTTCGAATCCCCAGTTTTTAAATATTTCCGCACCAACGGCAAGCGTATCGAAACCGCAAAACTCTCTCTCTTTTTCGTCTATTTGAGTCAGCGATCCGGAAACGTCGAACTTTTTACCTTCTTTAACGGCCGCTTTGGCTATGAGCACCTTTCCTATATCTGATAAAAATGCGCAACTTTTAAACAGCGAAGATTCCGCCTTTGCGTTAAAAGGTCTAAAAGCGCTCTTTTTAAGCGAAACTCTCAAAAAGATCTCTTCGTTTATACCGTAAGGTGAAAAATCCGGTTTTAAAGAGGTTTTTACGGTGCTAAAAAGAGCGAAGTTGAAAATTTCGTCCATTCCCAACAATACTATGGCGTGTCTCAGATCGAAAATTTCGTGCGCAAAGCCGTAGTAGGGAGAGTTGGCGATTTTCAATATATCGGCAACCAAAAAGGGATCTTCGGAGATGGTCTTTTCGATATCGCGCGCGGTAGCCTCATCGTCTTCGTAGAGCTCTTTTAGTCTCAGTACCGTTTTCGACAGCGGCGGCAGAGTCTCGATCTCTTTTAAGATATCCGCGCTCATTTTAATAGATCCCTCAGACTCTCTCTCGGTTCCTTGCCGTTTATAATTTTATGGACTTCAGAGGCGATAGGTACGTATATGTCGTGTTCATTGGCCAGCTTCACGATCGCCTTCGAGGTCAAAACCCCTTCGGCAACCTCGTTCAGTTCTCTTAAAATCTCATCCAGGCTCTTTCTTTTGGCCAATCCTACTCCTACTCTATAGTTTCTGGATAGTTTACTGCTGGCAGTCAAAAAGAGGTCTCCGGCGCCGCTGAGCCCCAAAAATGTTTCGCTCCTGCCTCCGAAACGAACGGCGAATCTCTCCATTTCCACCAAACCCCTAGCCAGCAACGAAGCTCTGGCGTTGTTTCCAAGCCCCAGACCGTCACATATTCCGGATGCGATCGCTATGACGTTTTTGTAGGCCCCGGCAATCTCAGCGCCAATAACGTCTTCGCTTTTGTAAGTCTTTATGAAATCGGGAAACATTTCGCAAAAAGTTTGGGAGAGTCTATTGTTCGTGGAGTTCACCACCAACGCCGTGGGCAATCCCTCCATCACCTCTTTGGCGAAAGAGGGCCCGGTTAAAAAGGCAAGATTCTCTTTGGGAACGAACTCTTCGTATATCTGATTCAAAAATTTGCCAGTTTTAGCCTCGATACCCTTGGATGCCACCAGAATTTTGTGGTTTTCATCTAGAGGATGGCTGCTGAGCCACTCTCTCGTAGCCTGGGCGGAAATCGCAATAACCAGATATTCCAGACTCTTAATCTCTTGAAAATCTACAAAACCCTCTATCTCTCTTTTTCTGTGCGAAGTTATCAAAACGCTGTTTTTAACAGAAAGGGCGTATCTCAAAGCCAGTCCCCACTTGCCAGCGCCTACGATACCTACTCTCATTCTTTTCCTTCGAGACTGCGTTCAAATCTCTCTATATCGCTTTTTTTACCTATTACAACCAAAACGTCCCCTGCGTCCAATTTATGGCTTACGCCTTTGGTAATAAAGGTAAATCTGTTGCCCAGCTCCTTATCCACTATTCCTATTACAATGATACCGAAACTCTTTTTTATTCCTGCCTCTTTTATATTGACTCCGTCAAGAAAGGATCCCGGGGGTATCTCGATCTCCTTGAAAGTCAAGGATGGATCTTTGAACAGAATATGGTCTATCGCTTCCGTTACGGCCGGCTTTTCCAGAATAAAAAAGATTCTGTTCGCGGCGGCCTCCATAGTATCTATCACCTTGTCAGCGCCGGCCAGTTTGAGCTTTCTTTCGGTCTCTTTGGATTCACAAAGAGCGATAATGTCTATATGCTTGAATATAGATTTGAAGGTGATCGTCAAATAGATATTCTCCTCTTCGTTATCGAAAGCGCAAAACACTCTGGCAAAACCGTTGCTTATCAGCAAGTCTGCCAGCTCTTCGTCGCTCTCTATATCCACTACCGAAATATCCTTAAAACCGTCCTGGGCGGCCCGCTTTAGATTTTTTTTGTCGTATTCGGCTATATATACCCCGTATCCGCCGTATTTTAGATGTTTGGCTATCTGCTCTCCGTATCGGCCGTAACCGAACAGAAGCACTCTATCTTTCGTCTCTGACATGTTTTAGACTGCTCTCCGTAACGAGTGATTTGAAATTGGCTATACTGATACTGTATCCCATGATTATTAAAATATCGTTGGTACCCAATCGATAATCATCAGGAGGATTGAATATAAAATCTCTTTTGTGACCGGGCACGACCGGTTCCTTGACCGCTTTGACCACACCCAAAAGGATCAGTTTATATTTTGCCAGATCGATCTCCTCCACTCTCTTGCCATCTATGAACGAACCCTTTAAAACCTCCACCTGATCGCAAAGAGCGTTCTTCTTTGCCGTTAAAATATCGTTTATCGCCTCTATGGCCACGGGCTGTTCTATAATTTTGGATCCGAAAATCCCCGCCGTTTCATACGGAGATACCAGATAATCGGCACCGGCCAGTTTGAGCTTTTTATGGGAGTTTTTATCTATGGTTCTGGATATTATAAACACATCTTTACTGAAACTTCGTACGTTCAAAGCTATAAAAATGTTGTGCATATCTTTATCCGTCAGCGTCAAAACGGCTCTTACTTTGGAAAAATCGATCTTTTTAAAAGCCTCCTTTTTTGTAGCGTCGGCCGTAATTGCCAAAAAACCCTTCAAAAGAGCTTTTTGAGTTTTTTCCTTGTCGTTGTCGATAATTACGAAACTCTTTTTCTCC